>JAHDVQ010000348.1 GCA_023384595.1 Vicinamibacteraceae bacterium
AGGGCGCCGAGGGCCTGCGGTTGTGGTACACCGCCCCCGCCGCGAACTGGAACGAAGCACTGCCGGTCGGCAGCGGACGCCTTGGCGCGATGGTCTTCGGAGGCACGTCCCGCGAGCGCCTGCAGCTGAACGAGGATACGGTCTGGGCCGGCGAGTACCGCAATCGCGTGAATCCCGCCGCCGCCGCGGCGATTCCAGAGATCCGCCGCCTCCTCGCCGCGGGGAAGCCGGTCGAGGCCGAAGCGCTGGCCGACCGCGCCGTCATCGCGATGCCGCGCCGGTTGCCTCCCTATCAATCGCTTGGCGACCTGCTGCTCTCGTTTCCCGACGCTGCGGTCGACGAGTATCGACGCGAGCTCAATCTCGATACGGCGGTCGCGACGACGCGCGTTCGTTCGGGCGCGACGGTCTACACCCGCGAGGTGTTCGCCTCGGCCGTCGATCGCGTCATCGTGCTCCGGATCACGCGCGACGGACCAGGCCCCATCGCGCTCACGGCGACGCTCGCCCGAGAGGCCGACGCGGAGGTCGCGGCACACGGCCCGTCGCGACTCGTCATGACGGGCCGGGCGCGGCCGCGGACGTCGAAGCACGCCGACGAGCGCCCGACAGGGGCGCGGTTTGCCGCCATGGTGCAGATCGTGCCGGAGGGCGGGAGCCTGCGCGCGCAGGGCACGGCCCTGCACCTCGATGACGCGAACGCCGTCACGCTGCTCGTCGCCGCCGCGACCGATGTGCGCGAGGCCGACCCGGTGTCGGCGTGCGCCAGCGTGCTCGACGCCGCGGCACGCCGTGCCTACGCCGCGCTCCGCGCCGACCACGTCGCCGACCACCAGCGGCTGTTCCGCCGTGTCTCACTGCGGCTCGGTGCCGCGGGGCCCGACCTCCCGACCAACGAACGGCTCTCGCGGCTCGCCGCTGGTGCGGACGACGCTGGGCTGGCTGCGCTCTACTTCCAGTACGGACGCTACCTCCTCATCGCGAGCAGCCGGCCCGGCTCGATGCCCGCGAACCTGCAGGGCATCTGGAACGACTCGCTGGCACCGCCCTGGGACAGCAAGTACACGATCAACATCAACACCCAGATGAATTACTGGCCGGCCGAGGTCACCAACCTCGCCGAGCTGCACGAGCCGCTCTTCGATCTCGTCGATCGCGCCCGTCCCGACGGCCGCCGCGTCGCGCGCACGATGTACGGCGCCGGAGGGTTCGTGCTCCACCACAACACCGATCTCTGGGGTCACGCCGTGCCCATCGACGGGGCGCGGTGGGGCACGTGGCCGATGGGCGGCGCGTGGCTCAGCCTGCACCTCTGGGACCACCACGAGTTCTCGGGCGATCTCGAGTTCCTGCGCGCGCGGGCGTACCCCGTCATGAAGGAGGCGGCCCACTTCCTGCTCGACTACATGGTCGAGGACGCCAAGGGGCGCCTGGTGACCGGGCCCTCGATCTCGCCCGAGAACCAGTACCTGCTGTCGGACGGCCAGAAGGCGACGCTCGTCATGGGGCCGTCGATGGACTCACAGATCGCGCACGCGCTGTTCACGCGCGTGGTGCGGGCGTCGGAGATGCTCGACGTCGATGCGGCGTTCCGCGCCAGGGTCGTCGATGCGCTGGCGCGCCTACCGGTCCCGGCCATCGGCAGGCACGGGCAGTTGCAGGAGTGGGCCGAGGACTACGAGGAAGCCGAGCCCGGCCACCGGCACATCTCGCACCTGTTCGCGCTGCATCCCGGCAACCAGATCTCGCCGCGGGGCACGCCGGCGCTGGCCCGGGCCGCGCGAACGACGCTCGAACGGCGGCTGGCGCACGGGGGCGGGCACACCGGGTGGAGCCGCGCCTGGATCATCAACTTCTGGGCACGTCTCGGCGAGGCGGCCGAGGCCCATCGCCACCTGGTCGCGCTGCTGACGAAGTCGACGCTGCCCAACCTGTTCGACAACCACCCGCCGTTTCAGATCGACGGCAACTTCGGCGGGACCGCCGCGATCGCCGAGATGCTCGTCCAGAGCCACGACGGCGAGATCGCGTTGCTGCCCACCCTGCCTCGCGCGTGGCCCGACGGCGAGGTGCGGGGGCTGCGGGCCCGAGGGGGTGTCGAGGTCGCCATTGCCTGGTCCGGTGGCCGGGCGGTCACGGCGACGCTCACGGCGACGCGGGCCGGCACGCACGCGTTGAGGCCACCTCGCGGCCAGAACATCAAGGCCATCGTCGCCGACGGGCGTCCTGTTGAAACGAGCGATGCGTCAGGCGGCGCCGTTCGGATCCGTGTCACCGCGGACACCGCCTACCAGGTCCTCTTCGAGTAGCGCC
>JAHDVQ010000349.1 GCA_023384595.1 Vicinamibacteraceae bacterium
CGAATGTCCGGAGCCCAGATCCTGTGGGAGTCGCTCGCTCGCGAGGGCGTCGACGTCGTCTTCGGCTATCCCGGCGGCGCGATCCTGCCCGCCTACGACGCGATGCTCGACTACCCCATCCGCCACATCCTCGTGCGGCACGAGCAGGGGGCGGCGCACATGGCCGACGGCTACGCGCGCGCGACCAACAAGGTCGGCGTGGCCGTGGCGACCTCGGGCCCCGGCGCGACGAACCTCGTCACCGGCATCGCGACGGCGATGATGGACTCCTCGCCAATCGTGTGCATCACGGGACAGGTCGGCAGCCGGCTGATCGGGTCGGATGCGTTCCAGGAAACCGACATCACGGGCATCACGCTGCCCATCACGAAGCACAACTACCTCGTGACGCGCGCCGACGACATCGCCGAGGTCGTTCGCGAGGCGTTCTACATCGCGCGCTCGGGGCGGCCGGGACCGGTGCTGGTGGACATCACGAAGGACGCGCAGCAGTCTTCGTGCGAGTTCGTGTGGCCCACCTCGCCGCGGCTGCCCGGCTATCGTCCCGATCACCGGCCCCTGCAGGAGGAACTGGACCTCGCCCTCTCGCTCATCAACCGCGCCGAACGGCCGATCATCCTGGCCGGCAACGGTATCATCGCGTCGGGGGCGACCGACACCGTCCGCGCCTTTGCCGAGCACGCCGACGTGCCCGTCGCGATGACCCTGCTCGGCATCGGCGGCTTCCCCGCCAGTCACCCGCTCAACCTCGGCATGATGGGCATGCACGGCGAGGCCTGGGTGAACACCGCCATCCAGGAGGCCGACCTGCTGCTCGCCTTCGGCATGCGCTTCGACGATCGGGTGACCGGCAACCTGAAGACCTACGCGCCGCGGGCGAAGAAGATCCACGTCGACATCGACCCGGCCGAGATCAACAAGAACGTACGCGTGGACGTGGCGCTCGTCGGCGATCTTCGCGAGGTCCTCGATCGGCTCATGCCTGGCGTCGGCCACGGCGAACGCGCGGCGTGGCGGCGCTACATCGACTCGCTCAAGGGCGACGCGGCGGTCCGCGACATCAAGAACCTGCCCGACAACGGCCACCTGTATGCCGCGCACGTCATCCACGACCTGTGGCGCGAGACCGAGGGCAAGGCCATCGTCGTCACCGACGTCGGGCAGCACCAGATGTGGGAGGCGCAGTACTACCACCACGACTCGCCGCGGACGCTCATCACCTCGGGCGGGCTCGGCACGATGGGCTTCGCGCTGCCCGCGGCGATTGGCGCCAAGGTGGCGCGGCCCGACGCCGAGGTCTGGGTGGTGGTGGGCGACGGCGGCTTCCAGATGACGCAGGCCGAACTGGCCACCATCAAGCAGGAGGGGCTCGACATCAACGTGGCCATCGTCAACAACGGCTACCTGGGCATGGTGCGGCAGTGGCAGGAGTTCTTCTACGAGCGCCGCTATGCCGCCACCCCGCTCGTGAACCCCGACTTCGCGCGGCTGGCCGAGGCCTACGGGCTCACGGCCCTCACTGTCACGACGCGCGCCGAGGTGGTACCGGCCGTGCGGGCCGCGCGGCAGCACGCGGGCACGGTCGTCATCGATTTCCGCGTCGAACAGGAGGACACCGTGTACCCCATGGTGCCGGCGGGAAGCGACCTTCACCAGATGATCCGCCGCCCCAGCCCCATCGTCGAGACGGGAGCCGACCAATGACGACCACCTACGT
Source organism: Vicinamibacteraceae bacterium (assembly GCA_023384595.1). Lineage (GTDB taxonomy): Bacteria > Acidobacteriota > Vicinamibacteria > Vicinamibacterales > JAFNAJ01 > JAHDVQ01. The sequence continues at coordinate 1,718 of JAHDVQ010000349.1, forward strand.
CGTGCTCGTCGAAGACCGTCCTGGCGCGCTCACGCGCGTCACCGAGATCTTCCGGCGGCGCGCCTTCAACATCGCGTCGCTCACCGTCGGCCCGACCGAACGGGAGGGCGTCTCGCGCATGACGATCGTCGTCGAGGCCGACGCGTTCGCCGCGCGGCGGCTCGAGGCCCACCTCTACAAGCTCGTGAACGTGCTGCGCGTGGACACCATCACGGACGATCCGGCCGTGTTCCGCGATCTCGCGCTCATCAAGGTCGCGACGACCGGCGAGACGCGCGCGCAGGTGATGCAGCTCGTCGAGGTGTTCCGTGCGCGCGTGGTGGACGTGTCGCCCGAGTCGCTCGTCGTCGAGATCACCGGCACCGAGGAGAAGATCGACGGCCTCGTGGAAGTGCTGCGGCCCTACGGCGTGCTCGAGATGGCGCGGACGGGCCGCCTGGCCATGCGGCGCGGCGCCGACGCGGCGCCGACCGCGGTCCGCCGCGCGCCGACGGCCAGCGAACGCGACATCGCCGACAACGACTCCACGGTGGCGTACTCGGTCTAGAGCCGGCATCCGGCGTCCGGCATCCGG
>JAHDVQ010000077.1:0-6635 GCA_023384595.1 Vicinamibacteraceae bacterium
TGTTCGTGCTCATCCACGGCGGGCCGCACAGCCAGTGGCGCGACCAGTTCGTCATCCGCTGGAACTACCACCTGCTCGCCGCGCCCGGCTACGTCGTGCTGCTGACGAACTACACGGGCTCGACCGGCTTCGGCGAGCGCTTCGCGCAGAACATCCAGGGCGATCCGCTCGAGGGGCCGGCCGACGAGATCAACCAGGCCGCCGACGAGGCCATCGCCCGCTTCCCCTTCATCGACGGCGCCCGCCAGGTCGCCGGCGGCGCGAGCTACGGCGGGCACCTCACCAACTGGCTGGCCGTGACGACCGATCGCTACAAGGCCCTCATCAGCCACGCCGGGCTTTTCGACCTCCGGACGCAGTGGGCGACGAGCGACGTCATCTACTCGCGCGAGCGCAACATGGGCACCCCGCCCTGGGAGGGCGCGGCCGGCTGGCGCGACCAGAGCCCGTTCTACAAGGCGGCCAACCTGGCGAAGTTCCGCACCCCCATCCTGGTGACGGTGGGGGAGCGCGATTTCCGCGTGCCGATGAACAACGCCCTCGAGTTCTGGAGCGTCCTCCAGCGGCAGCAGGTGCCAAGCCGCCTCATCGTGTTCCCCGACGAGAACCACTGGGTCCTGAAGGGCGAGAACAGCCGCTTCTTCTACGGCCAGGTGCACGACTGGATTCGACGGCACCTCGCGACAGACTGACACGGAGCCGGGACGGCGCCGGAAGCTCAGGTGAACCCCGGCCCCGGTCGGCTCGTCAATTGCAGGTAGACTACCGGGAGATCCGGAGGACCTGGGAATGCCGCACCCGTTCGTTGTGCACCCGTCGTCGGAAGGCGACCTGACCGTGCTCGGTCTCGAGGGCTACCTCGACGCGCACACCGCGCCCGAGTTCGAGCGGGCCGTCCAGGAGCAGGTCGACGCGGGCCGCGTCAGGCTGATTGTCGACGGCGCCGAGCTGAAGTACATCTCGTCGGCCGGCCTGGGTGTGTTCATGAGCTTCATCGAGGAGGTCCGCGAGCGGGGCGGCGACATCAAGATCTGCGGCCTCGCCCCCAAGGTCCGGCAGGTCTTCGACATCCTCGGCTTCCACGCCATCTACGACATGCTCGACACGCGTGATGCGGCCGTCCGGCGCTTCGCCGAGGCCCCGACACGGCAGGTGTAGCCATGGCCGCGCTCGAGCAGAGATTCACGCTGCACGTGCCCTCGTCGACGCAGAACCTCGCGATGATTCGCGACTTCGTCGGCAACGTCGGGGTGCAGGCCGGCCTGGCCGACGACGATGTGGCGAAGCTCGAGCTGGCCGTGGACGAAGCGTGCACCAACGTCATCGAGCACGCGCACGGCGGCGACCGCACCAAGGACGTCGTCGTCCGCGCGGAGTTCGACGAGAAGTCCCTGCGCATCGAGGTCGTCGACACCGGTCACGGGTTCGACCCCGCGACGCTGCCCGAGGAGCCGCTGCCCGAGATGGTGGCGCACCGCCGCAGCGGGGGGCTCGGCCTGCGCATGATGAAGACTTTGATGGACGAGGTGTCGTACGAGATCGTGCCCGGCGATCGCAATCGCCTGCGTCTCGTGAAGCGCCTTTCCAGGTGACGTGGATACCCCACTCGAACAATCGAGCCTCGAGGCGCTGCTCGAGAGTGCCAACCTCCTGCACTCCTCGCTCGACGTCGACGAGCTGCTGAAGCACCTGCTGCGGTCCGTGATGGGCCGGCTCGCCGTCGGGCGCGGCCTGGTCGCCGTGGAGCACGGGGGCACGCTGCGCCTGGCGCACGTCCGCGGCACGCGCGCGCTCGTCGTGGGCGACGTCTTCGAGGAATCGCGCGCCCGCGAGGCCGGCTTCGGCTTCTTCGTGCCGATTGGCGACGGCCCGCGTCCGCTCGGCATGCTCGCCCTGGCGACGCCGGCGCGCCATCAGCTGTCGGAGGAGGAGCGCGGGTTCCTGAACGCGCTGTCGGGCATTGCCGCGAGCGGCCTGGCCAACGCGCGCGCGCACGGACAACTGGCCGACCTCAATCGGCGGCTCGACCTTCGCGTGCAGGAACTGAACACGCTGCTCGACGTCTCGCGCGCCTTTGCGCAGGCGTCCGGGCCCGACGAGGTCGCGCAACTGCTCGGGCTCACGCTGGCCGGCCAGCTCACGGTGGGCCGCCACGCCGTGCTGGCCATCCGCGGCAGCCACCCGCCGGTGACGTACCAGAAGGGCATGCGCCTGCCGTGGCCCTCACCCTGGCTGGGCGCGCTCGAGAGCATCGCCGAGGCCACGCTCGTCGAACGGCTGCCCGAGACCGATTTGCGCGCGAGCCTCGAGCAGGCGCGCGCGGTGGCGATCCTGCCGCTGCGCGCCTCGTCGGCCACCTTCGGCCTCGTCGCGCTCGGCGCGCGCAGCGGCGCCCGGCCGTTCCGCGAGAGCGACCTCGCCTTTGGCGCGGGCCTGGTGGCCCAGGCCGTCGTCGCCTTCGAGAACGCGTGGCACCAGCGCGAGATCCTGGCGAAGAAGCAGCTCGAACGCGAGCTGGCGCTGGCCGCCGCCATCCAGCAGGGCCTGTTCCCGGCGGAGCTGCCGCGGCTCGACTACTGCGACGTGGCCGCGGTGAATCGTCCGGCGCAGCAGGTGGGCGGCGACTACTACGACGCGCTCACCGTCGATCGGTCGCGCTCGGCGAGCCGCTGTCTCTTCTGCGTCGCCGACGTGTCGGGCAAGGGGCTGGCGGCGTCGCTCCTCATGAGCAACATCCAGGCGACGTTGCGGGCGCTGCTCGGACGCGAGGCGTCGCTCGCCGAGCTCGCGCGGTGCACGAACGAGCTGCTCTACAGCAGCACGCCCGGCAACAAGTACGTCACCGCCATCCTGCTCGACGTCGATCCGTCCACGGGCGAGTGCCGCTACGTGAACGGCGGCCACACCGAGGGCCTCGTCGTCAGGGCGAGCGGCGAGGTCGAGCGATTGCCCGCGACGGGGCTCGCGCTCGGGCTCTTTCCCGGGGTCGACTACGAGGAGCTGACGCTCAGGCTCGCGCCCGGCGACATCGTCGCCCTCTACTCGGACGGGGTCACCGAGGCGCAGAAGGCCACCGAGGAGGAATTCGGCGTCGAGCGCCTGACCGCCGTGCTGCGCGAGACGGCGGAGGCGTGCGCCTCCGAGGTGGTACAGCGCGTGCTCGACGCGCTCGACGACTTCGTCGGGGTCACCCCTCAGTACGACGACATCACGCTGCTCGTGCTGAAGCGGCTCCGCCCCGGGAGCGCCGGTCAGCCGCGGTAGTTCCCGAACTGCAGCTCGATGCCGAAGTCGTGCGCCTTGAGCGCCGCGATGGCCTGCTGCAGGTCGTCCTTCGACGGCGACGACACGCGCACCTGGTCGCCCTGAATGGCGGCCTGCACCTTCTTCAGCTTCTTGTCCTTCAGGAACTTGACGATGTCCTTCGACGTGTCGGTGGGGATGCCCTGCTGCAGCGACACGACCTGGCGCGCGGTGCCGCCCGACGCGGGCTCCACCTCGCCCGGCTTCATGTTCTTCACCGGGACGCCCCGGCGCACGAGCCGGCCCTGGAGGATCTCCCACAGCGCCGACAGCCGGAACTTGTCGTCGGCGTGCAGCTCGATGACGTGCTCGGCCCGCTTGAAGTCGATCTCGGCCTTCGCGCCCTTGAAGTCGTAGCGCTGGGCGACCTCCTTGCGGGCCTGGTTGACGGCGTTGTCGACCTCCTGGAGATCGACGGTCGACGTGATATCGAACGACGCGTTCTGGGCCATCCCCCGATCGTAGCAGGCCTCACGCACGTCGTGCGGGCCGCCCTCGGGAGCTCACCGGTGCCGTCAGGCGGTCCGGGCCGCAAGGTCCTCGGCGAGCGCGATCGCCCACCGCGCCCGCGCGACGCGGCCCGGATCCACCAGCACGCCATCGTCAAGGCAGACCGCGGCCGACGCGTCGTCGTGCGCGCGCGAGTCGAAGGCGGCCACGAGCGCCCGGGCGGACGCGACCTCGCCCGGGTCGGGCGTGAACACCTCGTGGACCAACGCGAGCTGCGACGGATGGAAGACCGAACGGCCGAAGAACCCCTGCCGGCGCGCGGCGACCGTCGAGGCCTTCAGCAGGTCGGGCCGATCGAGCCTCGGGAACACCGGCGCGATCGGAGGAAGGAGGCCTGCCGCGCGCGAGGCCAGCACGAGCTGCGCCCGCACGGCCGCCGTCTCCTCGTCGCCCGCATCGGGACCCGCCCCGATGTCGCGCAGGAAGTCGGCCGCGCCGAAGGCGAGGGCCCGCACGCGCGGCGCGCGGGCGATGGCCGGCACCTCGAGCGCCCCGGCCGCGCTCTCGATCGTGGCCACGACGCCGATGTGTCCCTCCGCGAGCCCTCGCTCGCGCTCGAGCGCGGAGACGAGGGCGTGCACCTGGTCGAGGGCGTGCGCCGATTCGACCCGCGCGACCCGCACCGCGTCGAGGCCAGGTCCGACGACGGCGTCGAGGTCGTCGCGCCACAGTCCGCTGGCGACGGCGTTCACCCGCACGAGCAGCAGGGGACGCGGTCGTCTCCCGGCGGCCGCCGCGAGGGCCCCCGCCACGATCACTCGGGCGGCCGGCTTGTGCGCGAGCGCCACGCCATCCTCGAGATCGAGCACGACCGCGTCGGCGCCGGCGACGATGGCCTCGTCCACGAGACGCTGGTGGCTGCCGGGAGCGATCAGATAGGAGCGTGCGAGGCGGAACGCGGGAGAAGACAGCATGATGCGGGACCTTGCGGTAACCTTAACGCACTTTGCCAACGCCCGACACCACGACGCCGCGCCCCGGACCGCTCTCGGGCCTTCGCGTTCTCGAGCTGACGTCGGTCGTGCTCGGGCCGCTGGCCTGTCAGGCGCTGGGCGATCTGGGCGCCGACATCATCAAGATCGAGCCGCCGGCCGGCGACAGCAACCGGCAGGTGGGCCCGCGGGTGAGCGACGACATGGGGGCGCTCTTCCTCACCTGCAACCGCAACAAGCGGAGCGTCGTGCTCGATCTGAAGCGCGAGGCGGGCCGCGACACGCTCCTGCGCCTGGCCGCGCGCGCCGACGTCGTGGTGCACAACCTGCGTCCCTCGGCCCTCGCGCGCCTCGGCCTGAGCGCCGCCGGCCTGCGCGCGGCGAACCCGCGGCTCATCGTGTGCGGCGTCGCGGGCTTCGGCCGGCACGGACCCTACGCGGAGCGTCCGGCCTACGACGACCTGATTCAGGCGGCCTGCGGGCTGGCCGCGCTCGAAGGGCGCGGCCGCGAGGGGAGCGCGTACGTCCCGACGATCGTCGCCGACAAGACCACGGCGCTCGAGGTCGTCAACGCCGTGCTGGCGGCGCTCGTCCACCGTGAGCGCACGGGCGAGGGCCAGGAGGTGCACGTCCCCATGTTCGAGAGCATGGTGGCGTGGGTGATGGCCGAGCATCTCTTCGCCCGCAGCTTCGAGCCCCCGCGCGGCCCGGCGGGCTACACGCGCCTGCTCTCGGCGCACCGTCGGCCCTACCGCACGCGCGACGGCGAACTGGCCGTGCTGCCGTATCTCGACGAGCACTGGGCCACGTTTTGCGCGCTGGCGGGGCGCGGCGACCTGGCGCGCAATCCGCGCTATGCGACGCTCGCCGCTCGCGCCGCGCACATCGACGACGTGTATCGGGAGACGGCGGCCATCATGGCCACGCGGACGACTGCCGAGTGGATCGCGGCGCTCGAGCCGACGCCGGTGCCCTTCACGCCGGTGTCGTCGATCGATGACCTGTTCGACGACCCCCACCTGAGGGCCGTGGGTTTCTGGCAGGAACTGGAGCACCCGACGGAGGGCCGCCTCAGGACGACGGCCCCTCCCATCGAGTTCTCCGCGACGCCTGCGCGCGTGCGCCGCCTGGCGCCGCGGCTGGGCGAGCACACGCGCGAGGTGCTCCTCGAGGCGGGCTTCAGCGACGCGGAACTGGCCGCGCTCGAGGCGGAGGGCGTCACCCTTTCCTGATCGCGATCTTGCCGTTGACCGTCTTCAGCGTGATGACCGGACCGCCGCCGCCCACCTTCCCCGTGATGTGACGCGGGCCGAACTTGCCCTGCACGGTGAGCGGCAGATCGGTCTGGATCCCGCCGTTCACGGTGCTGCCTTCCACGGTGGCCGACGTGTCGGCCGGCATCGAGAGGGTGATGCTCCCGTTGACCGTCTTGAACTCGAGCGGCTCCACCACCTTCCCGACCGACGCCGTGATGGCGCCGTTGACCGTCTTGGCGGTGCCCGTCGTCGTCGTGGAGAGATCGATCGATCCGTTGACCGTGCTGACGTTCACCGGGCCGGCGATGCCGGTGGCCTGCACGCTGCCGTTCACCGTGGCAGCCTCGAGGCGCACGCCCGCGGGGACCTTCACGGTGAAGTCGACCTTGACGTCGTTGTCCCGGACCGACATGCGGCCGCCGCCCGGCTTGCAGGCGTTGCCTTCGCCGGGATAGACGGCGCAGATGGTGACGCCGCCCTCGTGCTCGACGACCTCGATCTTCACGTCGTCCGGATTCGAGCTGTCGCCGTGGCGGCGCGCGTCGACCTCGATCTGCCCGCCGGCGGCGCCCGCCGCGTCGATGCGGCCGTTCACGCCGCGAATCTCGAGGGTCTTGCCGGCGGCCACGGTGCC
>JAHDVQ010000077.1:6735-9743 GCA_023384595.1 Vicinamibacteraceae bacterium
CGGCGGCCGCCAAGGACGAGCCGGTTGACGAGCCGGCGCCCCGGACGGTACTGTCGCAGCACGCCGATCCCCCGAGCGGCGCACGCATGCCCCGAATTCCACTTCGCGACGTCACGCCAGGCCAGCGCCTCGCGCGCCCCATCACCAACGCCCGCGGCGTCGTGCTCGTGCAGGCGGGTACTGAGCTCACGCCCTCGCTCGTCGCCCGGCTCGAGAGCATGGGCGTCGACGGCGTGTTCGTGCCCGGCCCGGGCACGGAGGACGCGCTGAAGCCCCTCGACGAGGCGCTCGCGGAGATCGACGCCCGGTTCAGCGGCCACGAGGGCGATGCCTGGATGATGGACCTGCTGGAGCTGGTGAAGGCGCAGCTGCGCGAGAGATACGCCGCCCATGGCTGATCGCGCCCAGCTCCGGGCCCGCGTCGAGGGCATCACGAAGATCCTGACGATTCCCGCCATCGTCAACCGGATTGCCGCGATGGTGTCGACCGGCACGGTGTCGGCGTCGGAGATCGCCGACGAGATCAGCAAGGACCAGATTCTCACCGCGAAGGTGCTGAAGCTGGTCAACAGCGGCTTCTACGCGCTCCGGCAGCCCATTACCACCATCACGCATGCGATGGTGCTGCTCGGCCTCGACGTCGTGAAGACGCTCGTGATGACGGCCTCGGTCCTGGACATCGTCGACACGATGAACCAGTACATGGAGGGGCTCTGGGAGCACTCGCTCGGCACGGCGCGCGCCTCGCACCACCTGGCCGAACGCCTCGGCAGGCAGGATCCGGAGGAAATCGCGCTCGCCGGGCTGCTGCACGACATCGGCAAGGTGATCATCGCGCAGCTCCTGCCCGAGGACCACGCCCGCATCCGCGCCATGGTGGCCGAGCGGCAGTGCCTGCTCATCGACGCCGAGCAGGCCGTGCTCGGCGTGACGCATCCCGAGGTGGGGATGTGGCTGCTGCGCAAGTGGTCGCTGCCCTCGAAGATCGTGTACCCGATTGCCTACCACTCGAACTTCCACGCGCGGCGCGATTTCGCCGACCGCACGGCCATCGTGCACCTGGCCGACATCCTGTGCCGGGCGAAGGGCATCGGCTACCCCGGCGATCGGCGGATGCCGCGCCTCAACGCCGACGCGTGGCAGCTGCTCGGGCTCTCGATGGACGATGTCGCGGCGGTGTGCGCGGAGCTCGACCGCGACGTCGATCACGACACCTTCGCGTGACCGTTCGCGCCGCCGCGCGCTACAATCGCTCGGCACCAGACGGCGCCGGCTCCACTCACTCGCATGTCCAAGACCGCACAGACGTCCACGATCGATCCGCAGTCCTACCGCGGCGCGCCCATCGTGCGCCGCCGCTCGAAAGTCCACGGATGGGGGGTGTTCACCCAGGCCCCCATCACGAAGAACACGCGCATCGTCGCCTACAGCGGCGAGAAGATCACGGCCAAGGAGAGCCTGAAGCGCGAGTCGAGGTATCTCGATGGCGGCGCCATCTGGTGCTTCAAGTTGAACAGCCGGTGGGTCATCGACGGCCACGTCGGCGGCAACATCTCGCGGTTCATCAACCACTCGTGCACGCCGAACTGCTACACGCAGATCGTCGACGGCGTCATCTGGGTGCGCGCGGCGAAGAACATCCCGGCCGGCGCCGAGCTGACCTACAACTACTACACGGACGGCGACGGCCACATCCAGTGCCGCTGCCGCCCGGACTGCACGTCGATGCTCTGATGGAGGTCGTCTACCTCCACGGGTTCGCCTCGTCTTCGGCCTCGTCGAAGGCGGCGATGTTCCGCGAGCGCCTCGCGCCGTACGGCATCGCGTGCCACTGTCCCGATCTGAACGATCCCGACTTCTCGACGCTCACCATCACGCGGATGCTCGGGCAGGTAGAGCGGCTGATGGCCGCGATCGACCGGCAGCCCATCGTGCTCGTGGGGTCGAGCCTCGGCGGCTACGTCGCGTGGCACGCCGCGGCGCGCGCCGCCGCCGCCGGCACGCCCGTCGACCGCCTCGTTCTGATGGCGCCCGCCTTCGAGTTCGGACGGCGCGATGCCGTCATCGGTCCGGCCGAGATCGAGGAGTGGCGCCGGACCGGGTGGCGGGTGTTCCACCACTACGTCTACGACGAGCCCCGGCGCGTGCACTACGAGCTGTTCGCCGACGCGCAGCAGTACGACCCCGAGCGGGCGGCCGTCGACGCGCCGACGCTCATCTTCCAGGGCCGCCACGACGAGGTGGTCGACCCGGCGATGGTCGAGCGCTTTGCCGCCGCGCGCCCCAATTGCCGCGTCCGCCTGCTGGACGACGGCCACCAGCTCGCCGCCAGCATGGAGACGGTGTGGGAGGAGAGCGCTGCGTTTCTCGGTCTCACGCGTGCGTAGCGTCCGCGTCGGGCGGGGCGCGGTCCTGCTGATCCTGGGGCTCGCGGCGATGGCGTGCCGCGCGGCGCCCGACGGCCCTCCGGCGGCACGTGCGGGCGGGGAGACGCGATCGCCCGTCCAGCGCGATTCGGCGGCAGCCGCAGCGGACGGCGCGGGCGACGAGACGGCTCGCTCCGGACGCGCGGACGAGGGCCTCGATGCCTCGGCGCTCGCACGGGTGGCCATCCGTCACGAGGCCTGGCCCTCGGGCCGCGTGCTCCACGAGACCCATTCCTCGATCTGGCGCGAGCCGGTCGCGGCCGGCTCGCTGATGAAGCTGGCCACCATCGTCGGCGCCATCGACATGGCGCGCGTCGATCCCGGCATCCGCTTCACGTGCCGGCGCCGCGAACGCGTGGGCGGGCGGGTGCTCGACTGCGTGCACCCGCCGGTGAGCGCGTCCTTCACGCTCGCCGGCGCGCTGGCGCACTCGTGCAACTCGGTGTTCCTGCAGCTGGCCGAGCGCCTCACGAAGTCGGATCTCGAGGCGGGCCTGACGCGGCTCGGCATTGCCGCCGGCGTCCACGGCGACGCGGTGGGCCTGGCGGCCATCGGCGTCGACGGCGTTGCGGTGGCGCCGGG
>JAHDVQ010000077.1:9843-10937 GCA_023384595.1 Vicinamibacteraceae bacterium
ACGCGCGGCCAGGTGCTCGTCGAGACCGGCCGGCCCGTGCGCGTCTACTACCACGCGTCGTGCGCGGGCTGGCTCGAGTCGCCCGAACACGTGTGGCCCGCGCGCGGCGGACCGGGCCAGGGCGTTGGGGCCGCGCGTCGCGATCCGGCCCCGCATCCCGTGGAGACATGGACGACCGAGGCCTCGGCAGAGGATCTCGAGCGCGCGTTGCGAACGCTCGGCCTCGAGGGACGCGTCGAGGGCCTCGACGTCGTGCGCGCCGCGACGGGACGCGTCGAGCGCGTCAGGGTGCGGGGCATGCACCCGCCCGAGGTGGGCGGCGAGCCGTTTCGCGCCGCCATCGGCCGTACGCTCGGCTGGCAGGTGTTGAAGAGCCCGTACTTCGCGGCCACCCCCACCTCACGCGGCGTGCGTTTCTCGGGGGCAGGACGGGGCCACGGCGTCGGGCTGTGCGTGCGCGGCGCCCTCGCGCTCGCCGAGGCGGGGCGTTCCGCGCGCGAGATCCTGGCGGCCTACCTGCCGGGAGCCTCGGTCGAATCCCTCGACGGGTCGTCGAAGGCCTTCACGCTCGAACTGCCCGCGACGGCCGAACCGGAGCGCGAGCGGCTCGAGCGCCTCGTGCAGCGCCTGCTCGGCGAGCTCGGTGAGCGCCTCGGCACGGGACCGCCCGACACCCTCACGATCCGCGTGCATCCGACGCACGAGAGCTTCAGGCGCGCCACGGGACAGGCGCCGTGGGTGAGCGGCGTGACGGAGGGCACCCTCACCGTCCGCAACGGCGTGCGGACCACCGAGGCCCGCGTGCACCTGATGCCGCTCGCGCTCCTCGAACGGCGAGGCGAATTCGAGGAGACGTTGCGCCACGAGCTCGCGCACGCGCTCACCGGGCCGGAGCTCGCCGGCCGGCCGCGCTGGGTGCACGAGGGACTCGCCGCGTGGGCCACCGGCGACCCGCCCGCCGCGAGCGGCGCGCGGTGTCCGAGCGATCGCGAGTTCGAGACGGCGTCGTCGAGCGCCGCGCTGGGACGACTGTACGCGCGCGCCGCCGGCTGCGTGGCCGACGCCATCGCGCGCGGCATCGACTGGCGCGACAT
>JAHDVQ010000077.1:11037-17485 GCA_023384595.1 Vicinamibacteraceae bacterium
CGCACGGCGCCGGGCACGCCCGCGGCCAGCACGAGCACCCACCCGACGTGCATCAGGATCGCGATGATCCCGAGCTTGGCGCCCACGAAGAGCAACTGCATCGACGTCGGTGGGATGCTTGGCGGGCGCCAGTAGACGGCCGACCAGGGAAGCGCGACGAGCAGGACCATGGCGAGCGCGGTCAACCCGAGCTGATAGCGCGAGACGGCGCGGGGCACCCAGTGCAGTCCAGCGAGCCCCGCCCACCGCGACGCCAGCCACGCGTGGACGACGGCCACGGCGGCGGCGACCCCGAGGATCCAGCGCACCACGAAGGCAAGAGCAGCGACGAGACGCGCGACCCATGCCGTGTTCGTCGTGCCGGCGGTCGAGATGAACCAGGCGTCGATCTCACCGCGCCGCGCCAGGAACGCGGTCTCGAGAAGGCTGGCCAGCCACCAGCATGCGGCGAACACGGCGACGGCGCCGGCAAGCGGGACGAGGCCGCGCGTGCCCTCGGCGAGCGCCGTGCGGAACGTGGCACCCGGCCACAGCCACGCCGCGGCCGTCACCTCGACGATGGCGGCCGCCATCACGAGGGCCACGGCCGTGAGCGCCGTCACGCCGAGCATCAGCGTGTTCGCGTCGGGCACGTGTACGAGCGACCAGAACAACCCGAAGAGCACGGCGTGGCCGGCGAGCAGCCACGCGAGGACGGCGACGAGTCGGCGAATCACGGGCGGCCTCCAGCCTGTGCGGCTCCGGCGCCGGCAGGCGCCTGCGCCTCGAGCCCTTCGGTGGTGACGCGGACGGCCTGCGGCGCCGTCGAGGCGAAGACCCCGGGCACGTACATCGGCACGACGCGGGCCGGCATCGCCCTGAACTCACCGGGCGTCACCGCGCGTAGCAGGTAGGCGTACTCGACACGGCCGGACGCGAGCGAGCCCTCGAAGAACACCACGCGCGCGTCGCGATACTCCCGATGCCAGCCGCCGGTCGCCGCGCGCGTCTCGAGCGGGTACTGTTCGGGCGCCTGCACGGCCTCGGTACCCGCGGGAATCGGATCTTCGACGACGAGGTAGCGCCAGTCGTGCGCCCCGGCGAGGGTGAGCCGCACGAGCACGACGTCGCCCGGTTTCATCGTGCCGTCGAAGGCCGCCTCGCGATAGACGAGGCGTCCGTCCTTCGTGCGGACCGGCGCCAGCCTCGCGTAGCGCCGCGAGAGCGCGAGCTGGCGCGAACCCGTCGCGCCGAGCTCGCCGCGGGTGTCGTAGTACTGCGCCGTCGCGCTCCAGTAGACCGGCGCCTCGCCCCGTTTCACCAGGCGCACCGTGTTGGGGCCCGCCGTGGCCGGCGCCTCGATGACGGCCGGCGTCGGGTCGGTCCAGTTCGCGGGCGTGAAGCTCCGCGTGGCCACGACCTGCCCGTTGACGACCACGTCCACGTCGATGGCCGCGGGCCGTTCCTGCCGTGCCTGCACGTAGTCGACCAGCGCGTAGAGCGCCATCGCCGTCTGCTTGGTGGAGTACCAGTAGCTGCCGGTCCGGTTCGCCATGAGCCACCGGAGCGCCCGCTCGATGCGCACGTCCTGCGCGGCGTGCGGCAAGAGCGCCCGCAGCGCCAGCGCCGTGGCCTCGGGCGTGGTGTCGCCCCAGTCGTCGAGCCAGGGATCGCCGTCGGCCTGCCACCAGGCGAGGTCGCCCTTCTGCGTGGCGCGTTCGAGCAGGCCGCGGGCGAGGTCCGCGGCCCGTGCGTCGCGCACCGCGTCGAGGCTCATGACGAGCATCGCCTGGCCCTGGACGCGCATCCTGTCGCGCGCCGCCCACAGCTCGTCGAGCGCGACCCGCTGGTCCCACTCGCCGAGATCCCCGGCCTCCACACCGCCCTCGGCCGTGGCGCGTGCCAGCACGTAGGCCATCCACGCCTTGAGCTCTGGCACCATGCGGGGATACTCGCGCGAGAGCCGCGCGACCGCCGCGGCCCCGCGCGTGATGGGCGGCTGGGCCACGCTCATCCCCGCCCGGCGCGCCTCGAGCAGCCCGTAGAGCGCGTAGGCCGTCATGAACGGCTCGCCCTCGGCCGTCTTCCACCATCCCCAACTGCCATCGTCGTTCTGCATGTCGAGGAGACGACGCAGCCCCGCGCCCGCCATGCGGTCGAGCGCGCCCATGCGTTCGGTTGGCGCGAGCCGCAACGTGTCGAGCGTCCGCATGACGAGCAGGTTCGGGACGAAGCTCGAGACCGTCTGCTCGGTGCAGCCGTACGGGTACTCCGCGAGCCAGTCGAGGGCCGACAGCATGGAGCCGGCGAGCGAGGGGGCCAGCGTGACGCGTATCGAGCGCGCCGCGGGATTGCTGCCTTCGGGCACGTCGAGCGTCACCTGGTGATCGCGGGTCGCGGCGGCCATCGACCCCGAGACGCCTTCGTCGCGGCGCAGCCCGTAGGGCAGCACCGGCAGCGGGATCTCCACGGCGTCGCCGTCGGCGGGCGACGTCGCGCGCGCGAGCACCGTCGCGCGGCCGACCGAGGACGCCGCGTAGGGCCAGAGCGTCCGCATCGTCCCGCGACTGGCGATGGAGGACGAGACGCTGCCGGCCGGCGCGCCCTCGAGCGGCGCGAGTGTCGAGGCGCTGACGTTCAGGTCGAAGGGCGCGGCCTCGGCCAGGTAGTTGTGCACGATGACCGGCAGCTGCATCGTGTCGCCCTCGACGAGGAAGCGCGGCGCGATCGCCCGCACGATGACGTCCTTCGTGACGAGCGTGCGCGCGATGGCGCCGCCCACGCGCGTGTCGACCGTCGTGGCGCGCGCCGTGAGCCGCCACGTCGTGAGCGCGTCGGGGTAGGGCACCTCGACGCGGGCCGTCCCGTCGGGGCCCGTCTCCAGGTCCGCCTTCCAGAAGATGGCGTCGGGGAACTCGCGCCGCACCTCGGGCCGCTCGGGGCGGTCGGCCTTGAAGTCGGCGAGCGCCATGGGCCGGCGGCGCGCGGCGAGCTGCAGCTGCGCCGCGCCCGAGTAGCCGTCGAAGGCGTAGTGCCGCGCGTAGGTCGTGACGACGCGGCTGTACGGCCGCCGGTAGAAGAAGCGCGCCGGGTCGGGCGTCGTGTCGGGCCGCACCGCGTAGAGCGCCTCGTCCACGATCGACACGCTCACCTGGGCGCGCACGGGTGCGCCGCCCGCGTCGAGCACGCGGATGGTGTAACGGGCGCCCTCGCGGGGGCGCGCGATCGGGGCATCGGGCGTGACGGTGAGATCGAGGGTCTTCGACCGCGGCGGCACGCGCAGCTTCCGCTCGGCGCGATACAGGCGGCCCTGACGCAGGAAGGCCACGTTCACGTGCGTGTCGCCGATGTCCTCCTCGGCCACCGGCACGTCCACCACGCCCTCGGCGCCCACGCGGACCAGGCGGTGCCAGTGCGTGATCTCGCCTTCCTTGGTCACGAGCACGGGCCCTGCCGCGTTCTCGCCGCGAATCTGCAGGCGCGCCGTGTCGCCGGGCTGGTACTCGCCGCGGTCGGCCACCAGTTCGAGCACCGAGTCGTCGTCGGCCGGCGTCGCCTGGTCGGGCACCCAGAACGAGGTGCGGGCGCGCAGCGTCCGCCCCTGCTCGGACACGCGGGCCGAGAACTCGTAGCTGCCGCCCGTGTCGGGGACGCGCGCGGCCCACGTCGCCCGGCCCTCGGCGTCGGTCGTCACCGTGCCCGAGGCGACGGCCTCGCGCTGCATGGTCGTGTCCCACCACGTGCGGGCGAGCGACACGTCCACGCGACGGTTCGCCTGGGGCGTGCCGTCGTACGCCAGGACGCGCACGTTGACGCGCGCCTCGCTCCCGCGCGCGACGAGATACCGATCGGGCCGCGCGACGACGAGCACCGAGCCGTGGGTGGCCGCCACCGACGTCTCGCCGCCCGATTCACGCCCGCTGTTGTCGGTGACCCGCGCCTCGAGACGCAGCGCGTAGTCGTCGCCGTCCTCGGTCGTGCTCGTCGGCACGGTGATGGCGGCCGCGCCGTCCGCGTCGAGGGTCGCCGTGCCCTCGTCGATCTTCTCGCCGCCGCCGAAGTAGCCGCCCTCGGCCCCGCCCTCCGGGTCGTCGATCCACCGGAGCGGCGACGTCCAGTACTGCCGGTAGATGGCGTAGCGCACGCGCCCGTTCGCGACCGGCTGGCCGAAGTAGTAGCGGGCCTGCACCCTGGCGGCGATGCGCTCGCCCTGCGTGACGCGCCGCGCCGGCGTGCTCACGAGCACGTCGAACTCGGGCTTGCGGTACTCCTGCACGTCGAAGCTGCCGGCGGCTTCGTCGGTGCCCGTCGTCACCCTGATGCCATGCCGCCCGAGCGGGACGCTCGCCGGAAGCACGTACGAAAAGGCCACGCTGCCGAACTCGTCCACCGGCCGCGATTCGCGCACGAGCACCTTGCCCTCGGGGTCGCTGATCGACACCTCGACCGAACGCGCGTCGAACGGCTGCAGCCCGGAGGCGGTGCGCCACCGCAGGATGGCGCGGAGGTGCACCGTGTGCCCGGGCCTGTAGACGGGACGATCGGTGTAGACGAGCCCCTTCAGCGTGCGCGCCGCCTCGCTCGTCTCGTCCTCGCCGCCCCACCAGCCTCCGGGGTCGGTGACGATGGTGTCGTCGCCGCAGCGGGCGAGCGCGATGAGCGAGCCCGCGCCGCCCCCGAGCGCCTGCGCCACGACGCCATCGGGCGTCGTCGTCGTCGTGAAGATCGAGTGCCGGCCGGCCAGCCCGGTCACGACGCAGTCGGCCAGCGGTTCGCCCGTGTCGCGCCGTGCGACGAAGGCGAAGAGCTGCGCCGGCGACGCCTTGGTCACCAGGCCGAGATCGGACACCACCAGGATCGTGTAGGCGCGCGCGCGGTCGTGCACCGCCTCGACGAGGTAGACGCCCGGGTCGGCGACCTCGATGGGGAGGGTGCGCAGTTCGGTGTCGCGCGTCCGCGGCAGGATCTCGCGCCACGAGGCGACGAGCTGCTGCTCGTTCAGCACCGGGACCTGCGCGTAGCGCCGCTGGTCCACGACGCGGCGGGCGACCACGGGCTCCGGCCGCGCGGCGCGCCGGCGGCGGCGGTACTCGTGGCTCACCTGACGGCGCGCGAAGTCCACGATCGCCCTCCGCTGCGCGGCCTTCCATGTCGAGATCCGCTCGATGAGCGTCGGCTCCTGCGCCACCTCGGGCTCGGGACTGCCGAGCACGTGCTTGTTCGGGAGGTTCGCGAAGAACGCGACGGGGTCCTTCACCTTGTAGACGCGGAAGTCGAGGTGCGCGAGCTGACGGAACCCGATCGTGATGTGCTTCGGCTCCTTCGCCGCGTAGATCTGCGCGCTCGAGAGCTGGAAGGCGGCCTCGTTGGCCTCCTGCGCGCCCGGCCGCCAGCTGTCGGCCGCGGCCAGGAGCACGCCGAGCACGAAGGCGCCCACGATGAGACGCCGCCGGCGCGCGCGCGCCGGCAGGGAGGCTGCCGCACTCTTCTTCAGAGAAGCCATCGCCATCGGAAGATGCCTGCGAAAGAGGGATTGTCGCGTCGGGGCCGCCACTGCGGCGACGGGTGACGGAGGAGGTCGGCCAGGCGCACCTTCCGCACCTCGCCCTCAGGCGGCACACGCCCGGCGCCCATTCCGGTTGCGGGGCCCGACGGCCCGGTGTGATAGACGACCCAGTCGTCGCCGTCCGCCTCGAAGCGCGAGCGGCCGACAAACACCATCAGGTGATCGGGCAGGCGCTGCCCCGGTTGCCGGAAGTAGAGGAGATCGCCCGGCCTGAGCGCGCCGAGATCGCGGCCGAGCGCACGCGTGTTCAGGCGGACGAGCGTCGCCGCGTCGGCGAACTCGGCGTACAGCTCCGGCTCCGCCGACACGCGGAAGAGCGGCAGCATGCCGTCGCGCGCGGCGGGCCGCGCCGCCACGTCGGGCGCCACAGCCACGGCGGGCACGGCGAGCCTCGCCCGCCACTCGGGGGTGTGCGGGCGAAGGGCCTCGCGGACGGCGTGGCGCACGAGCGCCGCGCAGTCGTCCACGTCGGGCGTGGTCCGATAGAACTGCGCATCGGCCAGCAGGACGAACCACTCGCGGAACGCCTGCCGGTCGGCCTCGTCGGTGAGGCGCACCTGCGCGGCTCCCGACGAGGTCGCGACAGCCAGCGCCAGCGCGGCGAGCGCAGGGGCGGTGCGCGCGCGAACGGCGAGCGCAGGGGCAGGCCAGGGCGCCCGGCGCGGCCGCATCACCGCTCGTGGCGCCGCAACGGCCGCACGAAGCTCCACGTCACGGGCCGCCGATGGATCGGACACTCGGGGAACACTTCCCCCTCGGCGAGCTTGATCTCGTAGCCGCAGTCCTCCGAGCGATAGAGCCCGGTCTGCGAGTTGGTCTGACCGGTCCAGGGCATCGGACCTCCGGGGACAGGCAAACGGCGGCTTCACAGTAGCACAGGGGATCGGGGGATCGGGGGATCGG
>JAHDVQ010000077.1:17585-19052 GCA_023384595.1 Vicinamibacteraceae bacterium
CAGGTTCGCATTGAAGACGCGCGCCGCGCGGGCGCCGCCGAGCCGCCGCCACGCCATGCCCCCATCGTGGGGCACGCGCGCCCGCCGGTCGAGGACCACGCGCCAGCCCATGTCGCGCCAACGGCGGCACAGATCGACGTCCTCGAACCACGCCGGGTGAAAGCGCTCGTCGAACCCGCCCGCCGCGTCGAACGCGCTCCGTCGCACCAACAGGCATGCCGCCGCGGGCTGCTCCACGTCGAGGGGCGCTTCATCGTCAAGGTCGAGGTCGTCGTACCGGTAGCGGGCCAGCACGCGCAGTCGGGGATTCGCCACGTCGAGCAGGAGGAGATCCGCCGCAAACGTCGCCGCGGTGGGGAAGCGCCGCACCGTGAAGCCTCGTTGCGGCTCGTCGCGCGCGTCCACCAGCACGGGCGCCACGGCCGCGATGCGCTCGTCGCTCGAGAGCGTGGCCAGGAGCTGCCGCACGGCGGCCGGCGACGGTCGCGCGTCGGGATTGAGCAGCAGCAGCGCGTCGCCGTTTGCATGGCGCACGCCCAGGTTCATCCCGCCGGCGAAGCCGCGATTCACCGGCTCCGCCACCAGATGCACTCCGGGCACGGCCAGCGCCTCGACGAGCGCCGCCGTCCCGTCGTCCGAGGCGTTGTCGACCACGACGATGTCGGTGTCCGGAACCGCCCTCGCGACAGCCTCGGCCGCCGCGAGCGACGACGCGATCTCGCCGCGGCTGTTCCACGTGACGATGACGATGGAGAGGCGCACGCGTCGCCGCCGATCAACTCGCGTCGAAGACGATGCGCAGGCCGCGATGACCGCCGGGAATGCCCTCGAGCGTCGCGCCGGCGCGGGCCAGCACGCGCCGGGCCAGCGGGATCTCGAGCCCGAGGCCTCCCACGAACTCGTCGGCAGGATGTCCCGCGGCGTCGCGGGCCACGTCGGCGGGGTCGAGCGAGTCGGGCGCCACGACGATCGCGGGACGCCCGCTGGCGGCTTCGCGCCCGAGCGTGGCCACGATGGTGCTCGCTGTGGGCGCAGTGCGGGCCACGGCCTGCAGGCACGCGGCGAGTGCGCGGGCGAGTCGCGCCGGGTCGGCCTCGATGCGCACGTCGATGTCGTCGCCGGCTCTCGTCGCGACGCAGGTGAAGTCGGCCGGCGGTGTGAAGGCCGCGACGACCTCGTCGATGAGGGGCACGATGGCGACCGATTCGGCGTTCCACTCGGCGCGCCCGTCTTCGAGCCGGCCCATCTCCGAGAGATCCCCGAGCAGCGACGCGATGCGCGAGGCGGAGCGGCCGGCCTGCGTGAGCACCTGCTTCTGCTTGTCGCCCACCGGCCCGAGCTTCTCCGACAACACCATTCGCAGGTAGCCGTCGACGACGTTGACCGGCGTGCGGAGCTCGTGCGAGATGAGCGAGAGCAGTCGTCCTGCCTCGGTGGCGTCCATGGGGCAAGCATACACAATGGGCT
>JAHDVQ010000350.1 GCA_023384595.1 Vicinamibacteraceae bacterium
TCTTGATGACCATGTCGTACGTGCCGGCCGTCGCGGCCAGCGCCTTGTGCGGCTCCCCGGGCGAGCCAGCCTTCATGTAGGCCTCCATCTCGGCCTTCTGTTCCGGGGTCATCTCGGGCATCCCGGCGGGCTTGGTCCCCGGCTTCATGTCGGGCTTCTGATGGGGCTTGGTCTGTTGCGGCTCCGTCTGTTGCGGCTTGGTCTGTTGCGGCTCCGTCTGTTGCGGCTTGGTCTGTTGCGGCTTCGTCTGTTGCGGCTCCGCCGTCAGCGGCCATGCGAGCATGGCCGAGACGACCAGCAGGCCTGCGAGCGTTCGGAACATGGTCCCTCCTCCAGGTGATCCGGTTGACGCTGTGGGTTCGCCCGAGTATAGCGCCGACGAGCCCGATGAGGTCGCCCGGGCCTCGCGTGCACCGGCTACATCGAAATCGAGCCCTCCCGGAACGCGGTCCGATCGAGCCAGACGTTCACGAGCACTGGCTTGCCGGCCGCTGCCAGGCGCCGGGCCTCCTGCAGGGTGGGCATCACCTCGGCGCTCGTCCTGATCTCGAGCCCCTCTGCGCCAAAGCCTCGTGCGACCTCGTGATAGGGCGTGCGCGCAAGCTCGGTGCCGACGGCATCGCCGAGCATCTTCACCTGCTCGCGGGCGATCTGCGTCCACCCGGCGTCGTTCCCGACGAGGGCGATGACGGGAATGCCGTGACGCACGAACGTATCGAACTCCGCGAGGCCGTACCCGGAAGCGCCATCGCCCCAGACCAGCCAGATTTCGGCCGCGGGTTTCACGACCGACGCGCCGAGCGCGAAGCCGGCCCCGACCCCGAGCGTGCCGAAGACGCCCGGATCGAGCCAGGTGAGCGGCCGCCGCGGGTGAAGGATGTAGGAGGCGGTGGCCACGAAGTCGCCCCCGTCGGCCACGAAGGTCGCCTCGTCGCCGGCTGCCTGCTCGAGTGTGCGAAACAACGCCACCGGGTTCACGTAAGCGCCCGTGACCGCAGCTTGCGCGTCGATGGCGGCTTCCTGCTCCGCGTCGCGCCCCTTCAACGTGGCGTGCCACGCGGGACGCGCCACGCCGCCGGTGCGCGCGGCAAGCGACTCGAGAACGCGTCCCGCATCACCGAGGGCCTCGATGTCGGGCGTCCGGTTCAGGCGCGCGTCGCGGCGGCTGCGGTTGGCTGCAATGAGCGTGGCCGACCGGCGCACGTGCCTGCCGTAGTCGAGACGGAAGTCGCACGGCACGCCCGCCAGCAGCACGCAGTCGGCCTCGCGCAGCGCCTTGCGCCGTGCGTGCCGCATCTGCAGTGCCGGCTCGCGACCGAGGAGGCCGCGTGCCATGCCCGACAGGTACACGGGGACTCCCAGCGCCTCGATGGCGCGTGCCACGGCCGGCGCCTCGGCGGCATCGGCGACCGCCTGGCTGCCCACCACCATGAGCGGCCGCTCGGCACGGGTCAGCGCCCGGGCCGCGCGCGCGATGGCGCGCTCGCCAGCCAGCGGGCTCGTCACGGTCCGCACGGCCGGCACGTACGGCGCCTGGGCGCCGGCGAACATCCGGTTGGCATGCCGCGAGAGGTACCACCGCACCACCCGGTCGCCCGGTGATGTCCCCTTGCCGGCCGCGTCCGCATACCAGCCCCGCACGAGCGTCTCGTCGTACAGCAAATCGACCGGGCACTCGACGAACGCCGGACCGGGCACGCCCGAGCGCGAGCGGACGAGCGCCTCCTCGACGGCGGGCCCGAGCTCGGCGACGCGCCGCACGCGGCGCACGAACTTCACGTGCGGGCCGACGAGCGGCCCCTGGTCGATGTCCTGCAAGGCCCCGCGGCCCTGCAGGGCCGTCGGCGCGGCCCCGCCCAGCACCACCACGGGCGACTGGGCGAGCTGGGCGTTCTTGAGCGCGGTGATCGCATTGGTGAGACCGGGACCCGCGGTCACCGCCGCGATGCCGGGCCTCCCCGTGAGGCGGGCCAGCGCCTCGGCCGCGAAGACGGCGGTCGCCTCGTCGCGCGTGTCCACGACGCGCAGGCCTCTCCGCTTGGCGGCAACGAGGATGGGCGAGATGTGCCCGCCGCACAACGTGAAGAGCACGTCAACGCCGTAGGCCGCGAGCGCTGCTGCCACGCGCTCTCCACCGTGCGCCGGAACGTGTGTCTCGTGCTGCATGGCCTACTCCGCTGGTGGCTGCGGAAGGACCGCATGCTTGCGCCTCAGGGCGAGGTAATCGACCTTCCCCACCTTCGTGAGGGGCAGCGCCTCGACGAACTCCACC
>JAHDVQ010000351.1 GCA_023384595.1 Vicinamibacteraceae bacterium
CGGCTCGCGTGCGCCGCCGCGCCGAAGCCGTTGTCGATGTTCATCACCGCCACGCCCGACGCACAGCTGTTGAGCATCGCGAGCAGCGCAGCCAGCCCCCCGAAGCTCGCGCCGTAGCCCACCGAGGTGGGGACAGCCACGACCGGCGCCGCCACGAGTCCACCCACGACGCTGGGAAGCGCTCCCTCCATACCGGCGACGACGATCACGACCCGAGCCGCCCGCAGGCGCTCGTGCTCCGCCAGCAGCCGGTGCAGGCCGGCCACGCCCACGTCGTAGATGCGTTCCACGGCGTTCCCCATGGCTTCGGCCGACACTGCCGCTTCCTCCGCCACCGGCAGGTCCGACGTCCCGGCGGCGACGACGGCGATTACGCCTGAGCCCGGGGGCACTGGATTTGCACCGGCACAGGTCACTACGCGCGCTTCAGGCCAATATCGGGCATTCCGGAGGCGTGGACTGATGGCATTCCATACACTCGGGGTGACTCTCGTGGCCAAAAGGGGGTGGCCCCGGGTCACGATGCCCTCGGCAATGGCGACGATGTGATCGGCGGTCTTGCCCTCGCCGAACACGACTTCCGGGAAGCCCTGGCGGCGCGCCCGGTCGTGGTCGATGCGGGCGAAACCGAGGTCTTCGACCGGCGGCGCGCTCAGCGCGCGGACCCGGTCGGCGGCATGGCTGGGTGAAATCGCCCCCCGGGCGACGGCATCCAGAAGATCGGTGAGGGCATCGGTCACGTGGCGGGTCCTCGGCGG
Source organism: Vicinamibacteraceae bacterium (assembly GCA_023384595.1). GTDB lineage: Bacteria > Acidobacteriota > Vicinamibacteria > Vicinamibacterales > JAFNAJ01 > JAHDVQ01. Next base: position 759 of record JAHDVQ010000351.1, read on the forward strand.
TTTGACTGGACTCTACCGTAACGTTTACAGTCTCAGGTTGCGCTTATCCGGAGTGGCGTTGGTCGCATGAGCCCATTCGAAACGGCAATCCTCGCGTCGTACTTCTTCGTGCTGGCCATTCTCGCCGTTTACGGCTGGCACCGCTACTTCATCGTCTACGAGTACAGCCGGAACCGGCACAAGGTGCCGGCGGCGCTGCCGCCGCTCTCGCCGCTGCCGCGGGTCACCATCCAGCTGCCGATCTTCAACGAGATGTACGTGGTGAACCGGCTCGTCGAAGCGACCTGCGAGATGGACTACCCGAAGGAGCTGCTCGAGATCCAGGTGCTCGACGACTCGACCGACGAGACGCGCGAGATCGCGGCGCTGGCCGTCCGGCGGTTCGCCGCGCTCGGCTACGACATCCACTACATCCATCGGATCGACCGCACGGGCTACAAGGCGGGCGCGCTCGAGAACGGGATGAAGACGGCCACGGGGCAGTTCATCGCCATCTTCGACGCCGACTTCGTGCCGCCGCGCGACTTCCTCGTGCGCACGCTCCCGCAGTTCGCCAACCCGCAGGTGGGCCTGGTGCAGGCGCGCTGGGGGCACATCAACGAGGACTACTCGCTGCTCACGAAGATCCAGGCCATCCTGCTCGACGCGCACTTCGTGCTCGAGCACGGCGGGCGGAACCGGAGCGGCTGCTTCTTCAACTTCAACGGCACGGCGGGCATCTGGCGGCGCGAGACGATTCCGGACTCGGGCGGCTGGCAGCACGACACGCTGACCGAGGATCTCGACCTGAGCTACCGCGCGCAGCTGCGGGGCTGGAAGTTCGTGTTCATCCCCGACCTCGTATCGCCGGCGGAAGTGCCGGTCGAGATGAACTCGTTCAAGTCGCAGCAGCACCGGTGGGCGAAGGGCTCCATCCAGACGGCGCTGAAGCTGCTGCCGTCGATTCTCGCCGCGCCGCTCCCGCTCAAGGTGAAGGCCGAGGCGTTCTTCCACCTGACGGCGAACTTCAACTACCTGCTGATGATCGCGCTCTCGGTGCTCATGTTCCCGGCCATGTACGTGCGCTACAGCATGGGCTGGACCGAGATGCTGCTCATCGACGTGCCGTTCTTCATCGCGGCGACGTGGTCGGTGGGCTACTTCTACATGGTGTGCCAGCGCGAGCTGTATCCCGACTCGTGGGTGGCGCGCGTCAAGTACCTGCCGTTCCTGATGGCGGCCGGCATCGGCCTTGCCGTGAACAACGCGCGCGCCGTAATGGAGGCGATGTCGGGCAAGCAGACCGAGTTCGCCCGCACGCCGAAGTACGGCGTCGAGCGCCAGGGCGACGAGTGGAGCGACAAGAAGTACAAGCAGACGATGACGTGGCAGCCGTTCATCGAGGTGGCGCTCGGGCTGTACTTCACCTTCACGGTGTTCTACGCGCTCGCCAACGGCATCTACGGGTCGCTGCCGTTCCTCATCCTCTTCCAGGTGGGCTTCCTCTACATGGGCCTGCTGTC
>JAHDVQ010000352.1 GCA_023384595.1 Vicinamibacteraceae bacterium
CCGAAGTTCCAGCGCTCCGTGAGCGTGACCGAGCACGGCCCGATCGTCGCGTTCTGACTACACGCTCGAGGGCGTGAGGCCCAGGAGCGTCAGGGCACGGGCCTGCAGCGTGGTGGGTGTGGCGGTGATGTCGAAGGCGGCCTCGTCAGGGCCACCGACCGGCACGACCCGGTTGCGCGTGAGCGTGGCCAGCTCGGCGAGCAGGGTACGGAAGCTGTGGACCGGGCCGCCATCGGGCAGTCGCTGCGTGCGGGCCTTCGCGAGGGCGGCCGCGGAGCGCTCGGCGGGTGCCACCGGGTCATCGAGCTCGGGACGGTCCTCGTCACGGAAGAGCAGGGATGCCCAGGCCCGTTCGAGGTGCCACTGCACGTAGTAGGCGAGCAGGCACAGGAAGACGTGGGCACGCACCCGCGGCTCGGTGTGGTGGTGGATGGGCCGGACCGCGAGATCGACCGCCTTGAGGCCCCGGAAGGCACGCTCGACGTGACCGAGGCGCTTGTAGGCGCGCACCACGTCGACGCTGCCGAGGCGCTCCGCCGACACGCTCGTGCGCAGCACGTAGAGGCCATCGAGCGCGGCCTCCTCGTCGATGGCGTCCTGCTTGCGGGTCACGACCAGGCGGTCGTCAGCGATGTCGAGCGCGAGGTGCTTGGCGACGCGGTAGCGGTCGATGACCCGACCGACCGCGAGGCCGATGCGGTCCGCGCCCCGCAGCCTGCCGGCCGTCACCCTCGCGACGATGGGCGCGAGCCTCGCCTCGGTGGCGGCCAGCAGGTCCTCCCGCTTGCGTGCCCGTTCGGCGGCCAGGAGCGGGTTGCGGCAGACCACGAGGCGCTCCCCGGGATACGCCGGGTCCGTGACCTCGACGAGGCCGCGCTCGTCGAAGAGCCCGAGCTGCAGCGTGCCACCATCGGCGAGCGCCCGGATGGCGGGGGCCCGCAGCGAGCTGACCCAGCCGAGGCCCGCCGCACGCAGACCCTCGATGCGCGCCGACGTGAGCATGCCCCGGTCACCCACGAGCACGACGTCGGCCAGGCCGAAGCGACCGCGCAGCCTCTCGATGATCGCGGGCACGGTGGCGGGGTCGGCGGTATCGCCCGCCACGACCTCGACCGCCACCGGGCGGCCCTCCGCGTCGGTCACGAGGCCGTACTCGACCTGCAGCGTGCCGGGCCGCCCGTCGCGGCTGTGGCCGCGCCTCGCGAGCGGGCAGTGCCGTCCCTCGACGACGGTGCTGGTGAGGTCGTACAGGACGAGGCCGCCGGGCTCGAGGTGGCGAGCCGCGAGCGCGGCCTCGATGCGCTCCTGGCGTGCCAGCAGCCAGTCCATCGCGCCATACAGCCCGTCCTCGTCGGCGTCGGCCACGCCCAGCGTGTCGGCGAGCGTGGACTGCGTCCAGCGTCGGGTGGTGGCGAGCTTCGAGCCGGGTGCGAGGAGGCGCGCACAGATCATCGCCACGACGAGGTCCCGCTCGCGGGAGCGGCGCCGGTCGAGGAGCCGGTCGAGCCCGAGCGAGCGGAGCATCCCGAGCACCGCCACCACGCCACCATGGGGCAGGCTGCGGGTGATCGCGAAGCCGTCAGCGGGGACGAGGCGCTCGCCCCTGAGCGACCGCTCGATGACATCGATCGTGGCGGCTGGCAGGTGCGACAGGTTGGCGAGCGTCTGCTTCTTGACCTTGCCATCCTCGCGATACGAGTTGCGCAGCAGCACGCTCGTGTACTCGCGGCCTCTCTGGCGGCTCACCACCCTGACTACGTGCATCGCATGAGTGCGGGGCTTCACCATGCGCGGATGCTAGCACACACTCAGGGTCCATGCAACGACATTACTGACTACCGTTGACTGCCCGTCCCGCCCGTCTTCCACGCTCGGACCGGAGGTCTGTCACGCTCAGGAGAGCGGTGTCGGGCGGAGGAACTTCCGGCTATACGGCAGACCTGCCCTCCGCTGGCCCTCCGGGCCAGGCGCCCACGCTCGACCCGGGCGCATTGAGCTGTCATAGGGACGACCAGTCCGTTCGTTTGACACCACCACGCCCTCGGCGTTCCCGCATAGCGACCAACCAGTGATTCATATGACAGCGGGGCCGGGCGGTGCGGTCGCCGGGACGGGGCGAGGTCGGCCCGCCCCACACCCCGCGGTGCGACAGGGCACAATCAGGGCAGTATGGTGCGGTTCATCCACACCGCGGATCTCCGGCTGGGCCTGGCCCTGCGCTTCCACGACAGGGATGCGCGCGTGCGATACGCAC
>JAHDVQ010000078.1:0-4586 GCA_023384595.1 Vicinamibacteraceae bacterium
ATGACCGCGTAGTCGAGGTCCGCGAAGATCAGGTCGTTCAGGCGATCGACGTTCGCGTTGACCGTGTCTGCCACCTCGCTGCCATCGTTCATCCGGCGCAGGCGGTGCGCGGGAGGCACCGGGGCGCTGAACTGCACGCGCACCTCGCCGAAGCCGCTCGCCCGGACGTAATAGGCGAGCGTGTCGGGGTGCAGCGGCCGGACGTGCGTGATGTCGCGCACGTAGCTCTGGAAGAACGCGAACCAGCTCGCGGCGTTGATGGTCTCGAGCACCAGGCGGGCGCCGGGCCTGAGCGTGCGGTAGGCCTCGTCGAGCAACGCCAGCAGGTAGTCGGGCTGCAGGTGCTCGACCACCTGGATGGCGATGAGCCCGCCGAGGGCCTGGTCGGCCTGACGCCGAAGGAAGCCGAGCGCGTCGCCCTCTTCCGCGTCGAGGCCGCGCTCGCGGCACACGGCGACCATCTGCTGGTTCAGGTCCACACCGCGGGCGGTGACGCCGCGGCTGCGCAGCAGCTCGAGGAACTCTCCGCGTCCGCAGCCGATGTCCACCACGTCCGAGGCCCCGTCGAAGAGATCGACGTACTGGCCGAGCCTCGCGCGGATGTCGTGCTGCGACCCGCGGAAGTGCTCCTCGAAGCCGACGTACTTGAAGGCATCGACCGTGGTGGCCGCCGCCTGGTTGAAGCCTTCGGTGTCTGCTTCGGCCGGGTGGACGCCGGGATGGCCCGGGCGCAGGGGCGCCGTGGACCGCCCCGATGGCGCGGGCGCCGCCGCGGCACCCGCCGGCACCGCCGCCGCTCCGGGTGCGACCGGCCCGCCCTCCGCCTCGCCCCGCTCGACGACCTCGGTGAGCCGCGCGATGGCACGCTTGATGGCGAGCGCGGTGTGCTGGGCGAGCGCCGAGGTCGACGACACGCTCTCGATGCGCGCGTGCTGCCGCTCGAGCCGCGCCTCGACGGTCTCGAACCGCTTCAGCATGTCGTCGCCGAGCGAGCTGAGATTGGCCGCCATCCCCTCGAGCAGGTCGCGGCTGAGCGCGGCCGACGCGCGATCGCGCGTATCGACGTAGAGCGTGACGCGCTGGAGCAGCGCAATCAGGTGCTGCTCGAAGACGACGAGCGCCTGGAGCTGGTCGTGGAGCAGCGCCAGCGTGCTCTCGACGCTGCGGCGCGTCTCGTCGCCCACGGCGAGGTTCCGGTTGGCGTGGTCGACCAGCGTGGAGTTGAACGTCTGCTGGCGCTCGAACATCGGCGCCACCAGCCGCCAGACGAAACCCGCCAGCTTCCGCTTGAGCCACGAGGCCGGCATGGGCGGGCCGCCCGGCTCGATGATGGCCCAGCGCTCGTTGAGGGCCGCGGCCTGGTGGGTGTCGGGGCCCGGCGGGGGATGCGGCAGGTCGGGCATCCGCTGCAGCGCGCGGTCGAGCGCCGTGAGCGCGTCGTTGTACGCCCGGTCGGCCTCGTCGCGCTCGCGCGCCAGCCGGGCGAGGTCCTCGGGAGTGACCGTGCGATCGAACATCGGCGGATGCGGCTCCGACTAGCGGCCGACGACGCCCTCGAGCGGGCTCGAGGCGGTGGCGTACGCGCGGCGCGCGATCCGTCCGGCCTTGTAGGCGAGCCGGCCGGCCCGCACGGCGAGCTTCATGGCCTCGGCCATGGCCACCGGGTCGTCCGCGCCCGCGATGCCCGTGTTCATCAGCACCGCGTCGGCGCCGAGCTCCATGGCAATGGCGGCGTCGGAGGCCGTCCCGACGCCGGCATCCACGATGACGGGGACCTTCGCGAACTCCTTGATGATGCGGATGTTGTTCGGGTTCTGGATCCCCAGGCCCGACCCGATGGGCGCCCCGAGCGGCATGACCGCCGCCGCGCCGGCGTCCTCGAGCTTGCGGCACATCACGGGGTCGTCGTTCGTGTACGGCAGCACGACGAAGCCTTCGGCCACCAGGATGCGCGTCGCCTCGAGCAGGGCCTCGTTGTCGGGAAAGAGCGTGCGCTCGTCGCCGATGACCTCGAGCTTCACCCAGTTCGAGAGTCCCGCCTCGCGCCCCAGCCGCGCCGTCCGCACCGCATCGTCCACCGTGTAGCAGGCGGCGGTGTTCGGCAGGATGAAGATGCGCGAGGTGTCGATGTAGTCGAGCAGCGAGGGCTCGGAGCGGTTCGAGAGGTTCACGCGGCGCACCGCCACCGTGACCATCTCGGTCCCGGAGGCCGCGTGGGCCGCCACCATGCTCTCGAAGCTCGGGTACTTGCCGGTGCCCACGATGAGGCGCGAATTGAAGGGGCGGCCGGCGATGACGAGCGGATCGGCGGCAGGGTGCTGAGTCATGGTCGTGCAGAACGAGAAGGCGGCGCGGGCGCCCGCGCCACCGACACGGGTTCAGGCCGGGCGGCCGCCGCCCACGAAGTTCACGATCTCCACCTCGTCGCCCTCGTTCACCACGGTCGTGTCGTACTGGGCACGCTTGACGACCACGAGGTTGTGCTCCACGGCGACGCGGCGGGGATCGATCTCGAGGCTGGCGAGGAGTGCCGAAACGGTGAGGGGCCCAGCCACGTCCACGGCCTCACCATTCAACCGGATGGTCAACGCCTCCGAGCGTACTGCCTGCCCCGGGGGGAGTCAAGATTCCCGGGCGGTGCCTGACGCCGCGCGAGGAAGTCGATCTCGACGCCCAGGGTGCCCGCAATCGCCCGGACCTTCCCCGTGCCGTCGCTCGTGAGGTGTGATGGCAGGGGATCGCGCCCATGCGGCGCGGGCGCCGTCAGGTGCCGTGCCTCGTAGAGCACCCGGGCATAGTCGCCGGTCATGTGATCCAGCGTGTGATGGTCGCGCCAGTACCGGCGCGCGTTGGCCGCGAGCATGCGGCGCAGCGCCTCGTCGTCGAGCAGCCTGGCGAGCGCGAGCTCGAGCGAGTGCTGCTCGTCGAGGATGTCGATGGCCACCGCGACGGCGTCCTCCCAATGAGGGGGCGGCTCGTCGGGCGCCAGCACCGCCGCCGATTGCAGCAGCCACGTCCGGGGATCGAGCGTCGGGACGACGGCGCGGTCGGCGAGGTCGGTCACGACGGTGGCCTTGCCGAAGGCGAGCGCGCGCAGCCACGAGGCCGACGTCTCGCGCGAGGTGGGCCACCGCAGTGAGACGCACAGGTCGGCGGCCGCCAGCCACCGGTCGTGCTCGGCCTCGCTGACATAGCCGCCCACGATGACGCGGCGCTCGAGGCCCAGGTGGCAAATGTCGGCCGACACGTCGTAAAAGGGGGTGGTCCCGCCCACGAGCGCCAGCGTGGCGTTCGACCGCGACGCGACGGCCGCAAAGGCGCGCAGCAGCTGGGGGATGCGCTTGTCCCGGGTGACGAGGCCGAAGGCCGCCACCAGCGGACGGGCGGGCGCCTCGCCCGGGGCCCATGGCTCCGCGTCGACGGCCCCTCTCGCGCCGGCCGCCGGACCGCCAGAGACGCCCATCCGCAGCGTCCAGACGCGCGTGTCGGGATAGCGCGCCGCCAGCTCGCGCGCGAGCCGCGCGTTGTGCACGGCCACCCCGCGCGCGGCGGTCATGATCGCCCGCAGCATCGGATACAGGTGGTAGTACGTGCCGCGCAGGCCGCTCACGGCATACTCGGCCGCCGCGGCCGGAGCCTCCGGGTGGTTGAACGCGAACTCGGCCCGGTAGTCGTCGGCGCGCCCCGAGGTCAGCAGCGCGCGGGCACGGGCGTGGTGCAGCTGCGCGTCGTGCAGCACGACGAGCCCCGGGAACCGCACCAGGTACGGCCACATGTAGTCGTGGCACGCGGCGTTCCCCATCTGGTAGACGACGAGGTCGTAGGGGCGCTGGTCGTGAAGGCGGAGGAATTCGTGCGCCGAGCGGACGGCGCCGCGCAGGCCCGGCGGCGTGCCGGGCGTGCCCCGGCCCCCATCGGTCACGTCCACGGCTCCGTCCGCGCGGCCACCGACGTCGACGAACACGTCGATCTCGGCAAAGCGCGACAGGCGGGGCAGCAGCTCGGCGCTGTAGACGGCCACGCCGGAGCGGACGGGCGGCAGGGGCGAGAACCAGGCGAGACGGGCCATCACGGGGCCTAGCCCTTCCGGGCCAGTTCCGCTAGCATTACATATTCGGCGGGTGCGCGACGGGGCCCAATTGTCGGGGTCCCGCGTGGACGCGCCCCCTTTCCCGGAGTCCCATGGAAGGCTGGCTGCCCATCGTCATCATGATCGGCCTTGGCGCCGCGTTCGGCGTGGGGAGCACGGTGCTGTCGAAGTTCACCGGCCCGCGCAATCCGACGCCCGAGAAGGAGGCGCCCTACGAGTGCGGCGTCGCGCCGGTCGGCACCGCCCGCGAGCGCCAGTCGGTGAAGTTCTTCCTGGTGGCCATGATCTTCCTCCTGTTCGACATCGAGGTCGCCTTCCTCTACCCCTGGGTGCTGGCGATTCGCGATCTCGGGTGGACCGGGTACTGGCAGATCCTCGTGTTCTTTGGCCTGCTCCTGTCCGGCTACGTCTACATCTGGCGAAAGGGCGTGCTCGACTGGGGATCCCAGGACGGCCTCTAGCCGGATGCCGGATGCCGGAAGTCGGATGCCGGAAG
>JAHDVQ010000078.1:4686-16539 GCA_023384595.1 Vicinamibacteraceae bacterium
GCCGGAAGTCGGATGCCGGAAGTCGGATGTGATATGCCCCCTGAAACCGAACAGCTGCCGATCCTGACGACCACCGTGGAGAAGGTGGTGCAGTGGGCCCGCCGCTCCTCGATCTGGCCGGTGACCTTCGGCCTCGCGTGCTGCGCGATCGAGATGATGGCGATGAGCGCGTCGCGCTACGACATCGCGCGGTTTGGCGCCGAGGTCTTCCGCGCCTCGCCCCGGCAGGCCGATCTGATGATCGTGGCCGGCCGCGTGTCGCGGAAGATGGCGCCGGTGCTGCGCCGCGTCTACGATCAGATGCCCGAACCGAAGTGGGTCATCTCGATGGGGGCCTGCGCCTCGGTCGGCGGGGTGTTCGACAACTACGCCATCGTGCAGGGCGTCGACCAGGTGGTGCCCGTCGACGTGTTCGTGCCGGGGTGCCCGCCGCGTCCCGAGTCGCTCATCTACGCCATCATCCAGCTCCAGCGGAAGATCGCGGAATCACGCATGTAGACCCGCCCCGCCGGATCTCGCGTCTGGCGCCGAAGGCGCGCGCCGCGAGCGAAGGCGGGGCAGTTCGAACGAAGCCGATGGACGCACCCACATTGCAGACACTGCTCGTCGAGCGCGTGCCCGGCGCGCGGGTCGAGCCGGCCGCCGCGGCCGACTACCCCACGCTCGTCGTCTCGCGCGAGCACATCGTCGACCTGCTGCGCACGCTGCGCGACGACCCGGACCTGGGGTATTCGTGCCTGGTGGAGCTGACGGCGGCCGACTACCTCCCGCGCGAGCCGCGCTTCGAGGTGGTCTACCACCTGCTGCGTCTCGGCGCGCGGGACTTCCCGAGGCCGGGAGAGAACCCGCCCGCGGCGCGGCTGCGCCTCAAGGTACCGGTGCCGGGCGGCGACGCGCGCGTGCCGACGGCCTCGACCGTGTTTCCCAACGCCAACTGGCTCGAGCGCGAGGTCTTCGACCTGTTCGGGATTCTCTTCGAGGGGCACCCCGACCTGCGCCGGTTGCTCCTGCCCGAGGAGTGGGAGGGACACCCGCTGCGGAAGGACTACCCGGTGCAGGTGTCGGTCCCGGTCCGGACGACGTCGGCCATCGAGCTGACCGAGCAGGAGTTCGTGGCCAACATCGAGCGGCAGCGGCGATTCACCGGAGCGAAGCGGACGTCGTGAGCGAGCCGGTGGAGGCAGGACGCGACGCCGCCGTGCGTCGCGCCGAGTCGACCTTCGCGGCGGTGGCTGCGCTGCACGCGCGGCTGGCCGCGCCGCTGGCGGGTCCTGTGGCCGACGCCGCGGCGGTGCTCGCCGGGGCGCTCGAGCGCGGCGGGCGCGTGCTCGTCTTCGGCAACGGGGGCAGCGCCGCCGAGGCGCAGCACTTCGCCGCCGAATTGTGCGGACGCTTCGAGCGCGAGCGGGCGGCCTGGCCGGCCCTGGCGCTGACGACCGATTCGAGCGTGCTCACGGCGGTGGCGAACGATCTGGGGTTCGAGCGGGTGTTCGCCCGCCAGGTCGAGGCGTTCGGGCGCCCGGGCGACGTCGCCGTGGCGATCTCGACGAGCGGCACCTCGCCAAACGTCGTCGAGGCCGCGCGGACCGCGCGCGAGGGCGGGCTCGCGGTCGTGGCCCTCACGGGCCGCGACGGCGGCACGCTCGCGACGCTCGCCGACGTGCACCTGCACGTGCCCGAGGCGTCGACGGCCCGCGCGCAGGAAGTGCACCTGACGATGATTCACGCGCTCTGCGACCTCGTGGAGCAGGCGCTGGTTCGATGAGACCTCCCATGGCAGACGCTCCAGCCAAGTCCACCCGCACCGAGACGATGACGGTGAACATGGGGCCGCAGCACCCCAGCACGCACGGGGTGCTCCGTCTGGTCATCGAGCTCGACGGCGAGAACGTCGTGTCGGCCCAGACCGGCATCGGCTACCTGCACACCGGGATCGAGAAGACCGCCGAACAGAAGAAGTGGCAGCAGGTCATCCCGCTCGTCGAGCGGATGGACTACCTGAGCGCGCAGTCCAACTCGCTCGCCTTCATCATGTCGGTCGAGACGCTGCTCGGCATCGAGGTGCCCGAGCGGGTGCAGTGGATCCGCACGCTCATCGCGGAGCTGCAGCGCATCAACAGCCACCTCGTGTGGCTCGGGACTCACGTGATGGACGTCGGCGCCATCACGGTGATGCTCTACTCGTTCAACGAGCGCGAGCTGCTCCTGAACATCAACGAGATGCTCGCCGGGTTCCGCATGTTCCCGAGCTACCAGCGCATCGGGGGCCTGCGCGAGGACCTGCCGGTGGGGTTCCACGAGGCCGTCAAGAGCTTCATGGACCGGTTCCCCGAGCGGCTCGCGACGATCGAAGACCTCATCACGAAGAACGAGATCTTCCTGCGGCGCACGCGGCAGGTGGGCTACCTCTCGAAGGAAGACGCCATCGCCTACGGGCTGGTGGGGCCCATGGCGCGCGCCTCGGGCATCGACTACGACGTGCGGCGGACGTTCCCGTACCTGAAGTATCCGGAGCTCGACTTCGAGGTGCCGGTGCTCACCGAAGGCGACGTCTACGCGCGGTACCGGCAGCGTGTCGCCGAGATGCGCGAGAGCCGCAAGATCTGCCTGCAGTGCCTGGAGAAGATCACACCGACGGGCGTGTACCAGATCGACGACTACCGCATCGTGCCGCCGCCGAAGGACAAGGTCTACACGGAGATGGAAGCGCTCATCCAGCACTTCCTGGTGTACTCCCAGGGCTTCATGGTGCCGGCCGGCGAGGCCGCGGTCCCCATCGAGGGGCCGCGCGGCGAACAGACGTTCTACGTGGTCTCGGACGGCACGAACCGGCCGGCCCGTGTGAAATCGCGTTCGCCGTCGCTGCTGGCCTGCCAGGCGCTGCCGGTGCTCATCAAGGGGGCCCTCATCGCCGATGTCGTCGCCATCATCGGCTCGACCGACATCGTGCTTGGAGACGTGGATCGATGACGTTCCATCCCGCCATGCCGTACGGCACGCCCGACTGGCACAAGTCGGCGCGCAAGCTCGCCGACGAAGGGCCGCCGTTCGAGTTCACGCCCGAGAACCGCCGGAAGCTCGACGAGATTCTCACGCGCTACCCGGCCGACCGCCGCCGCTCGGCGCTGCTGCCCGCGCTGTACCTGGTGCAGGACCAGCAGGGCTACGTGAGCGGCCACGCCATGACCCACGTCGCGGAGATCATCGGGTGCAGCCGCGCCGACGTCGAGGACGTGGTCTCGTACTACGTGATGTTCTTCACGAAGCCGGTCGGCCGGCACGTGCTGGGCGTGTGCCGCACGCTCTCGTGTGCGCTCAACGGCGCCGAGCGCCTGACCGAGGCCATCGCCGGGAAGCTCGGCATCGCGCCGGGCGAGACCGATCCGACGGGCGAGTTCACGCTCATCGAGATGGAGTGCCTCGGGGCCTGCGACCGCGCGCCGGTCATCATGGTCAACAACGAGTACTGGCACGAGTGCCAGGGCGCCGACGATGTCGATCGGCTGCTCGAGACGCTTCGGACCAGGGGCGTGGCGGGCCTGACCGGCTGCCACCACGTGAAGGAGAAGTAGCGTGCGTCTCGCCGAACCGGTTCTGACCGCGCACGTCACCGAGCCCAACGCGCACACGCTCGAACGCTACCTCGAATGGGGCGGCTACCAGGCCATGCTGAAGGCCCTCGCGCAGGCGCCCGGCGAGGTCATCGAGACCGTCAAGCAGTCGGGGCTGCGCGGCCGCGGCGGGGCGGGCTTTCCGACCGGCATGAAGTGGGGCTTCGTGCCAAAGGACGTCGCCAGGCCGAAGTACCTGTGCGTGAACGCCGACGAGAGCGAGCCGGGGACCTTCAAGGACCACCTGCTCATGGAGCGCAACCCGCACCTGCTCTTCGAGGGGTCCGTCATCGCGTGCCACTCGATTGGCGCGAAGGTCGCCTACATCTACATCCGCGGCGAGTTCTACCACGTGCAGCGGGTGCTCGAGGCCGAGCTGGCCAAGGCCTATGCGGAGGGCTACCTCGGCAAGAACATCCGGGGCACCGGCGTCGACTGCGACATCTACGTGCACCGCGGCGCGGGCGCCTACGAGGCGGGCGAGGAGTCGGCGCTGCTCGAGTCGCTCGAGGGCAAGCGCGCGCAGCCGCGCCTCAGGCCGCCCTTTCCGGCGGTGGTGGGCCTCTACGGCTGCCCGACGATCATCAACAACGTCGAGACGATCGCCAACGTGCCCCTCATCTTCGAGAAGGGCCCCGAGTGGTTCGCGTCGATCGGCCCCGAGAAGAACAGCGGACCGAAGCTGTACTGCATCAGCGGTCACGTGGCGCGGCCCGGGGTCTACGAGACGTCCATGGACGTCACGCTGCGCGAGCTCGTCTACGACTTCGCGGGCGGGATGAAGGACGGCCGCGCGCTGAAGGCCATCATCCCGGGCGGCTCGTCGGTGAACGTGCTCACGCCTGACGCGCTCGACGCGCAGGCGAGCTTCGACGGCCTGGTGAAGGCCGGCTCGATGCTGGGGTCGGCCGCGATGATGGTGATGGACGAGACGACCGACATGGTCTGGCTCGCCGCGAACCTCACGCACTTCTACAAGCACGAGTCGTGCGGCAAGTGCACGCCCTGCCGCGAAGGCAGCGACTGGATGTACAAGGTGCTCCAGAAGATCCTGCGGGGCGAGGGGCAGCTGCGCGACATCGACCTACTGCTGAGCATCGCCGACCAGATCGGCGGCAAGACGCTCTGCCCGTTCGGTGACGCGGAGATCGCGCCCGTCGTCAGCACGATTCAGCATTTTCGCCACGAGTACGAGCACTACATCCGCGAGGGCCGCAGCCTGGTGCCGCGCGCCCCCTGGCGCGGGAGCGGGTCGCTCGCGCACGCGCACTGAGCCGGCTGAGGGGATCGGTCACCCGTGGACATCACACAACTCGTCGCCCACCTCGTCGTCATCCTGTTCGCCTTCACGATGCTCATCACGTCGGCGGCCGTGCTCGTGCTCGCCGAGCGGAAGGTCGCGGCCTTCGTGCAGCAGCGGCTCGGGCCGAACCGCGTCGGCCCCTGGGGCGTGCTCCAGCCGTTTGCCGACGTGCTGAAGCTCCTGTTCAAGGAGGAGCTGCGGCCCCGCGCGGCCGACAGCTTCCTGTTCTGGCTGGCGCCGGTGCTCTCGGCGACGGCCGCCTTTGCCGCCTTCGCCGTGGTGCCCTTCGGCGCCGAGACCACGTTCTTCGGCCTGCTCGACGAGCCCGTGCGGCTGCAGGCCGGCGACGTGAACGTCGCGATGCTCGTCATCTTCGCCATCACGTCGATGGGCATCTACGGCATCGTGCTGGCGGGCTGGAGCAGCAACTCCAAGTACTCGCTGCTGGGCGGGCTGCGGTCGTCGGCCCAGATGATCAGCTACGAGCTGTCGTACGGCCTCTCGCTGGCGGCCGTCATCATGCTGGGCAACTCGCTCTCGCTCACCGACATCGTCAACCAGCAGGCCGGCGCCTGGTGGGGCGTGGTGCCGAAGTGGTTTCTCTTCCTGCAGCCGCTCGGCTTCCTCGTCTACATGATTGCGGGCATCGCGGAGACCAACCGCGCGCCGTTCGACTTCCCCGAGGCCGAGCAGGAGCTGGTCGCGGGCTACCACACCGAGTACAGCAGCTTCAGCTTCGCGATGTTCTTCCTCGCGGAGTACATCAACATGGTGACGGTGTCGGCCGTGGCCGTGAACCTGTTCCTCGGCGGGTGGCACCTGCCGGGCGTGCCGCTGTGGCTCGGCTGGGCCGTGTGGCTGGCCAAGGTCGCGGCGCTGCTCTTCTTCTACATCTGGATGCGGTGGACGCTGCCGCGCTACCGCTACGACCAGTTGATGCACTTCGGCTGGAAGTACCTGCTGCCGGCGGCGGTCGTGAACCTGCTCGCCACGGCGGCCTTCGTCCTCTACGTGGGGTAGCCGTGGATCTGGTGCTGTTCTACCTGTTTGCCGCCATCGCCGTCGGCGCCTCGATCGGCGTCATCGGGCAGCGCTACCCGATGTACAGCGTGCTGCTGCTCATCGGATCGTTCATCGGGCTGTCGGGGCTCTACGTGCTGCTCGACTCGCCGTTCACCGCGGTGACGCAGATCATCGTCTACGCCGGCGCCATCATGGTGCTGTTCCTCTTCGTCGTGATGCTGCTCAACGCGCCGCGCGAGGAGGGGCCGGTCATCGATCCCCGGCGGCCGGCGGTGTTCTCGACCGGGCCGCGGCGGGCGGGCGGCCTGCTCGGGCTGGCCTTCCTTGCCGAGATGATCTGGGCGCTCTGGCGCGTGCAGAGCTCGCCCATCGACGCCGACGCCGAGGTGGCCGCGCACGTGTCCTCGGTGCGCGAGATCGGGATTCAGCTCTTCACCCAGCACGCCTTCGCCTTCGAGGTGACGTCGGTGCTCATCCTCGTCGCCATGGTCGGCGCCGTGGTGCTCGCGAAACGCAACCTCTGAACGGGTGAACCGGAGATGATGCCCACGCTCAATCACTTCCTCATCCTCTCGGCCATCCTCTTCTCGATCGGCACGGCCGGGGTGTTCCTGCGGCGCAATCTCATCACGATCCTGCTGTCGATCGAGATCATGCTGAACGCCGTCAACCTCACGTTCGTCGCCGTCGGCCGGTCGATCGGCTCGGTCGACGGGCAGATCATCGTCTTCTTCGTGATGTGCGTGGCGGCGGCCGAGGCGGCCGTCGGGCTCGCGATCGTGATTGCCCTCTTCCGGCACCGCGAGTCGCTGAGCCCCGACGCCTTCACCTCCCTGAAGTGGTGACGCGACCGTGCTGCTCCTGATCCCGCTCTTTCCGCTCGTCGGGTTCCTCGTCAACGCCTTCGTCGGGCGCCGCCTGCCGAAGACCGTCTCGGGCTGGACCGCGTGCCTGGCGATGTTCGCCTCGCTCGTGGCCGCGGCGGCGGCGGCCTGGCAGATCTTCTCGGCCCCGGTCGAGGCGCGCCTGGTCGAACAGACCGTCTACACGTGGATCGCCTCGGGCGATTTCGAGATTCCGCTCACGCTGCGCCTCGACCCGCTCGGCACCGTCATGGCCCTCGTCGTGACGGGGATCGGCTTCCTCATCCACGTCTACTCGCTGGCCTACATGCACGAGGAGACCGAGCGCGAGTACGCGCGCTACTTCTCGTACATGAACCTGTTCGCGTTCTTCATGCTCGTGCTCGTGCTCGGCGCGAACTTCCTGGTCATGTTCGTGGGGTGGGAGGGCGTCGGCCTCTGCTCGTACCTCCTCATCGGGTTCTGGTTCAAGAAGCAGTCCGCGAACGACGCCGGCAAGAAGGCGTTCGTCGTGAACCGCGTGGGCGACTTCGCGTTCATCGTCGGGATGATGCTGCTGTTCCGCGAGTTCGGCACGCTCGACTTCCGCGAGGTCGCGCTGCACGCCGCGACGCTCTCGCCCGAGGTCTCCTTCGGGCTCATCTCGCTCACGACGCTGCTCTTCTTCATCGGCGCCACGGGCAAGTCGGCGCAGATTCCGCTCTATGTCTGGCTGCCCGACGCCATGGAGGGCCCGACGCCGGTGTCCGCCCTCATCCACGCCGCGACAATGGTGACGGCGGGCGTGTACATGATCGGGCGGAACGCCGAGCTGTTCTCGCTGGCTCCCGACACGCTGCAGATCGTGGCGGTCGTCGGCGTGGTGACCGCGCTCTTTGCCGGCACCATCGGCCTCGTGCAGAACGACATCAAGCGCGTGCTGGCCTACTCCACGGTGTCGCAGCTCGGCTTCATGTTCCTCGCGATGGGCGTGGGCGCCTTCTCGGCCGGCATCTTCCACCTCTACACGCACGCGTTCTTCAAGGCCCTCATGTTCCTCGGATCGGGCGCCGTGATCCACGCGCTGCACGGCGAGCAGGACATGCGCCGCATGGGCGGGCTGAGGCGCGCGCTGCCGATCACCTACTGGACGTTCCTGGCCGGTGCGCTGGCGATCGTGGGCTTCCCGCTGCTGTCGGGGTTCTTCAGCAAGGACGAGATCCTCTTCCGCACCTTCTACGGCGGGCACGAGCTGCTGTGGACGATTGGCGCCCTCACGTCGCTGCTCACCGCGATCTACATGTTCCGGCTGGTGTACATGACGTTCCACGGCGAACCGCGCTACGAGGTGGCCGGGGCGCACGGGCACGACGCGCACGGACACGCGCACGGCGCGCACCTGCACGACGCGCCGCCGTCGATGGCCATCCCGCTCGTACTGCTTGCCGTGGGGTCCATTCTGGCGGGCTACGTGGGCGTGCCCCACGCGCTCGGCGGCCACAACCGCATCGAGACGTTCCTCGAGCCGAGCTTCCACCCGGCCGCGCACGCGCGCGTGCTGACCCTCGGTCCCGGGGAGGGCGGGGAGTTCACCGTCGCCCACGGCACGGAGACGGCGGCCGATGAGGCCGGCCACGCGGCCGCCAGCCACACGGCGGCCGACGCGCACGCCGCAGAGGAGGCCAAGACGCGCCTCGAGCTGACGCTCATGAGCGTGTCGGTGCTCATCGCGCTCGCCGGCATCGGCATTGCGACCTTCTTCTTCCTTCGCCGGCCCGATCGGGCCGCGGCGATGGCGGCCTCGATGCCGGGGCTCCATCGGCTGCTGCTGAACAAGTACTACGTGGACGAGGCCTACGATGCGGCCATCGTCCGGCCGGTGCAACGGCTGTCGGAGGACGTCCTGTGGAAGGGCGTCGACGTTCGCGTGGTGGACGGCGCCGTCAACGGCGCCGGCAGCCTCGTGAGCGGGACCGCCTCGCTGCTGCGGCTGCTGCAGACCGGCTCGGTGCGCGCCTACGCCGCCTGGCTGTTCGTCGGCGTGCTGGCGCTCGTCGGCTATTACCTGGTGTGGTGATTCAGGCCATGACCTCGCTGCTTTCGATCGTCATCTTCCTGCCGCTCGCCGGCGCGGTGCTGCTGCTCCTCATTGGCAACCGCGACGGGGCGCGCGACGGCCTCATCCGCCAGATCACGCTCGCGGTGTCGCTCCTCACCTTCGCGGGGACGCTCGCGCTCTGGGCAGGCTTCGACCCTGCCGGGCCGGCCTACCAGTTCGTCGAGCGTCACGCCTGGATCCCCGCCTTCGGCATCGAGTACTCGCTCGGCATCGACGGCATCAGCCTGCTGCTCATCGTCCTCACCGGGTTCCTCACGCCGGTGGCCCTGCTGTCGTCGTGGGGGTCGGTGAAGAAGAAGGTGAAGGAGTTCTCGCTCTTCATGCTGCTCCTCGAGACGGCGATGATCGGCGTCTTCGCGGCGGTGGACCTCTTCCTCTTCTACATCTTCTGGGACTTCATGCTCATCCCGATGTACTTCCTCATCGGGGTGTGGGGCTACGACCGCCGCATCTACGCGGCCATCAAGTTCCTGCTGTTCACGATGGCGGGCTCGGTGCTGATGCTCATCGCCATCATCGGCCTCGCCATGGTGCACTACCAGGCGACCGGCAGCTACAGCTTCGACCTCGAGCGGCTGCTCGCGCTCTCGCTCGCGCCCTCGACGCAGTTCTGGTTCTTCCTGGCCTTCGCGCTCGCCTTCGCCATCAAGGTGCCGGTCTTTCCGTTCCACACCTGGCTGCCCGACGCGCACGTCGAGGCGCCCACGGCCGGCTCGGTGATCCTGGCCGGCGTGCTGCTGAAGATGGGCACCTACGGCCTGGTGCGCTTCGCGTTCCCGCTGTTCCCCGACGCCGCGGTGCAGATGGCACCCGTACTGGCCGTGCTGGCCATCGTCGGCATCGTCTACGGCGCGCTCGTCGCCATGGTGCAGCCCGACATGAAGAAGCTCGTGGCCTACTCCTCGGTGAGCCACCTCGGCTTCGTCGTGCTCGGCATCTGCGCCATGAACGTGCAGGGCCTGCAGGGTTCCGTCTACCAGATGCTGGCGCACGGCGTCTCGACCGGCGGGCTCTTCCTGCTCGTCGGCATGCTCTCGGACCGGCGCCACACGCGTCTCATCTCCGAGTTCGGCGGCCTCAAGAACGTGATGCCCCAGCTCGTCGCGGCCTTCTTCGTCACGACGCTGGCCTCGATCGGCCTGCCCGGATTGAACGGCTTCGTCGGCGAGTGGTTGACGCTGCTCGGCGCCTACCGGTACGACTGGCGGTGGGGCGCGGCGGCCGCCACCGGCGTCATCCTGTCGGCCGTCTACATGCTCTGGATGTTCCAGCGGGTGAACTACGGGCCGGTCACCAATCCGCGCAACGAGACGCTGCCCGACCTCACCACCCGCGAGTGGTTCGCCATCGGCCCCATCGTGGCGATGGCGGTGCTGATGGGCGTGCTGCCCAACCTCTTCCTCGCGCCGATGGCCCCCGCCGTCGATCGGCTCGTCGAGCGCATGAGGCCCTCGATCGAGCGCCGGGCCGAGGCCATGGAGGGGCGGGCGCTGGACGTGGTGGCAGGGCCGGTACGGTAGGCCCGGGACCGGTGGATCGCAGCGACTGAGACGGACTTATGGAAAACCTGTCAGCCATCATGCCGATGCTCATCGTCACGCTCACCGCGGCGGCGACGATGGTGGCCGAGGCGGCGAGGGGCAAGAACGAGCGGATGCCGCTCGCCGGGCTCGGTCTCATCGGCCTCGTCGGCGCGGCCGTGGCCTCGATGCTCCTGTGGAACCGCAACACCACGGGCTTCGGGGTGGTGCGCTCCGACAACTTCGCCCTCTTCCTGAACCTCGTCTTCCTGAGCGTCGGGCTGCTCACCGTGCTGCTGTCGGCGCGCAGCGCCGAGCGCGACGGACTGCCGGCCGGCGAGTACTACACGCTCATGCTCTTCTCGCTCGCCGGGATGATGCTGATGGCGTCGGCCACCGACCTGCTGGTCGTCTTCCTCGCCCTCGAGGTGATGTCGCTGGCCGTCTACGTGCTCACCGGCATCAAGCGCACCGACGCCGCCGGCACCGAGGGCGCGATGAAGTACTTCCTGCTGGGGGCCTTCTCGAGCGCGTTCTTCCTCTACGGCATCGCGCTCGCCTTCGCGAAGGCGGGCAGCACGCGGCTCGACCTCGTCGCCACGGCCTTCGCCGAGGGCGTCGGCGGAGGCGACCCCGTGACCTGGGCCGCGATTGCGCTGCTGCTCACCGGGTTCGCCTTCAAGGTGTCGGCCGTGCCGTTCCACATGTGGACGCCCGATGCCTACGAGGGCGCGCCAACGCTCGTGACCGGGTTCATGTCGACCGGCATCAAGGCCGCGGCCTTCGCGGCCCTGCTGCGCGTGTTCGTGACGGCCTTTGGCCCGCAGCACGCCGCATGGTCCGAGGTGCTCACCTGGATCGCCATCGCCACGATGATCGTCGGCACGGTGGTCGGCGTGGTGCAGGCCAACGTGAAACGCATGCTCGCCTATTCGAGCATCGCGCACGCCGGCTACCTGCTGGTGGGCGTCATCGTGGCCAACGAGCTGGGATCGGCCGCGATTCTCTTCTACCTGCTGGCCTACGCCATCACCAACGTCGGCGCCTTCGGCGTGGTGGCGCTGCTCGCGACGCCCGAGCGGCCGAACGGCGACCTGCGCGACTTCGCGGGGCTCTGGTACTCGAGGCCCGGCCTGGCGGCGGCGATGACCGTCTTCCTGATGTCGCTGGGCGGCTTCCCGCCGGCGGCGGGCTTCATCGGGAAGTGGTACATCTTCACGGCCGCGGTCCAGAGCGAGTACTGGGGACTCGCGATCGTCGGCGTCCTCACGAGTGTGGTGTCGGTCTTCTACTACCTGCGCATCGTGGTGTCGATGTACATGTCGCAGGCGCACGCCGATTTCGAGCCGCCGAGCATGGGGGCCTTCGATCTGGTGGCGGTGAGTCTTGCCACCGCGGGGGTGCTGCTGCTCGGAATCCTGCCAACCGGCGTCCT
>JAHDVQ010000078.1:16639-18582 GCA_023384595.1 Vicinamibacteraceae bacterium
TGAGTCTTGCCACCGCGGGGGTGCTGCTGCTCGGAATCCTGCCAACCGGCGTCCTGGAGCTCGCGACGCTCGGGGCCGGGGCGATCTTCTAGGCCTCCGGCTACCGGCATCCGGCGTCCGGCATCCGGCGTCCGGTCTGGCATCCGGCATCCGGCGTCCGGTCTGCGCCGCTGCGGTCAGGCGCCGTGTCCTCGCCGTGCGAGGTCCGCGATTGTCCGGGCGAGGATCGCGTCCTGTTCCGGCAGCACCGTGCGGAGGTCCAGCAGCACACGTCGGTCGGCGATGCGGGCGACGACGGGCGGATCCGACGCCCTGAGCGCCGCCTCGATCGTGTCGGCGCCCGCGTCGTCGCTCCTGATCGCGACGAGCCAGGTAGGGAGCGACGAGCCCGGCGCGCTGCCCCCGCCAATGGTCGACACTCCCGGTTCAATCGAGAGCGTCAACGCCAGCGGTGTCTGCCCGGCGTCCACGGCGTCCGCACCGGCTGCGGTGTCGCGCGTCGTGTCGCGTGTCGTGCCGATTCCGCCCCGTGCCACGCGCTCGCAGAGGGCCTCGGCCCGTCCGCGAATCGCGGCGGCGGGCATGGCCGCCATCGCGGCCACCGGCACCGTGCTCGTCGCGCGGCCGGCCGCGTATTCGAGCAGCGTGGCTTCGAGCGCGCTGTAGGTGAGCTTGTCCACGCGGCAGGCCCGCATGAGGGGATGTCGCCTGAGCAGGTCCACCGCCTCGCGTCGTCCGAGCACGAGGCCCGCCTGGGGGCCGCCGAGCAGCTTGTCGCCCGACGCGCACACGAGGTCCGCGCCGGCGGCCAGGCTTGCGGTGACGGTCGGCTCGTCGACTCGCGGCGGTGCGAACGGGTGGTCGCCGGCCGCGTCGACGAGACCGCCGAGGGCGAGCAGGTTGCCGCTCCCCTGGTCTTCGGCGACCGGGACGCCCAGCTCGCGGCCGAGCGCCACCAGGGCCTCGAGCGCCGGGCGTTCGGTGAAGCCTTCGATCCGAAAGTTGGAGGGGTGCACGCGGAGGATGAGCGCGGTCCTCGGGCCGACGGCCGCCGCGTAGTCGGAGACGCGCGTCCGGTTGGTCGTCCCGACTTCACGGAGATTGGCGCCCGACTGCGCCATCACGTCGGGCACGCGGAAGCCTCCGCCAATTTCCACCAGTTCGCCGCGCGAGACGATGACCTCGCGGCCGCGCGCGAGGGCCGCCAGCAGCAGCATGGTGGCGGCGGCATTGTTGTTGACCACGACGGCCGCTTCGGCGCCGGTGAGGCGGCACAGGAGGCGCTCGGCGTGCACGTCGCGCCGGCCGCGCTCGCCGCGCTCGAGGTCGTACTCGAGGTTCGAGTAGCCGCCGCCCACCCGTGCGATGGCGTCGAGGGCGGCCCGGGCGAGCGGCGCGCGCCCCAGGTTCGTGTGCACGATCACGCCCGTGGCGTTGATGACGGGGCGGAGCGAGGCGGTGAGCGAGGCCAGTGAGGACGCCGCGCGCTGAATGATCCAGGCGCCAGCGTCCTCGCGGTCGGCAGGCAGCTCCGCCGGTTCGGGCTCCCCCGCGTTCCGGGGGACGTCGAGCCGGGACCGGAGTTGGTCGGCGGCCGCGCGAAGCGCCCCGGTCAGGGCCTCGCGCCCGTACTGCCGCTCGAGGACGGCGCTCTCGCCGCGCTGCCGGAGTTGTTCAACCGAGGGGATGTCTCTGGGAGTTGCCATAAGAGCGGGCTACAGAGGCCACATAGGCTACATAGCCTACATAGCCTACATAGCCTACATAGGCTACATAGCCTACATAGGCTACATAGCCTACATAGCCTACATAGCCTACATAGCCTACGGAGGCTGCAAAGGCTACAAAGGGTACAAAGGTTCGGGTAGCCTATGGCGTCGGAGCCCGGAGCCCGTAGCCCGTAGCCTATAGCCTATTCCCATGCCCCGCTACCAGCCTCTCGA
>JAHDVQ010000353.1 GCA_023384595.1 Vicinamibacteraceae bacterium
CTCGAGCGTCTTCAGCAGCTTCTCCGGCGGGTAGTATCCGGGCGGCGGCGTGCGGAGGAACGCGTCGATGGCCGCCACGAGCGCCTCGTTCGCGCCCGCCACTGAGCCTGCCCCGGGCGCGCCCGCCGCTGAACCCGCCTCGTTCGCGCCCGCCGCTGGGCCCGCCCCGGGCGCGGCCGCCTCCCGCTCCAGCCACGCGGCGATCGAGGCGTGCAGCTCTGGCGCGAACGTGCGCAGCCGATCCGACACCTTTTCGAACGCCGCGCGCACCTCCGGCCTCCCGCCCCCTCCCTCCAGCAGCGTCCGCATCGCCACGAGCGGTGTCCGCTCCTCGTCGTAGAGCTGATACGCCGCGATGCCAATCCACAGGTGCGGGAAGTCGCGCGCCCACTGCTTCTGCTGCTGGATGCTCTCGGCGAGCAGCACGAGGTGCGCCTCGACGTCGTCGCCGCCAAAGTGCGAGCGGTAGTCCATCGGCATCAGGTACTGCACCCACGGCGAGAACCGCCGCCAGTCCTGCCCGATGAACCGTCCGCTGTGCACCGGGTTCTTGAAGACCGCCGCCGAGAACATCGTCCGCGGCCGTACCTTGCGCACCGCCTCGGCGACCTCGCGCGTGAACTCGGCGATGTGGTGCGCCCGGTACTCGTAGAAGAAGTAATCGAGGTCGCGATGGCCACCGGGGAAGAAGCTGCCCTCGAAGAGCAGGCGGCTCTTCATCTCGCGGCTGTAGCTGTCCCACGCCGGCGGCAGCACCTTCGGGCTCCGCTCCCAGTGCGCCTCGAGGTGCGGGCGGTCCATGGGCCCGAGCAGCGGATCGTCCGGCCGCGCCTCGCTGGCATACGACGCGTACTTCGGCAGCGCCTTCAGGCAGAAATCGCAGAAGCAGTACGTATCGGGCGCGAGGTCGCCGGGATAGCGCACGTAGTCGTGATGGATGGCGTCCACGTCGTAGCGCGCCGCGAACTCGACAATGAGCGGGATGAGCCACTGGTCGGTGTAGCCGGGGCGCTGCGCGGGGCACATCCAGGCGAGGCGATACGGGCGCCCGCGCAGGATCTCCGAGGTGGTCGGGTCGCCCTTCGGGTTGCGCGCGAGCCACTCGGGGTGCTCGCCGACGACGTGCGCGTCGCGGCCCTCGGCAAAATCGAAGAACCACGCGTGCACCTCGATGCCGCGGGCGTGCGCTTCACGAACGAGCGCCGCCGGGAAGTCGAAGTCGCGGTACTCGGGCACGACGGCCGCCGCGAAGCGCTCGCTCGGCCAGAAGATGCCCGCCGCGGTCTTCACCTCCATGACGACGGTGTTGACGTGGGCGGCGGCGAGCTGCTCGACGAAGGCCTTGACCGAGGCGTCGGTCGTGCCGGCATCCCGCGGGTGGGCCCACACGGCGCGGCCCTTCAGCGTGGGCTGGGCGGACGCGAGCGGCGCGACGACCACCAGACCCGCGATGACGAGCCCCAGACGAATCAGGATGCGAACCGTGCTCATGATGCCTCCACAGACTGGAGCCTGGAGCCCGGAGCCTAACGCCCAACGCCTGACGCCCAGCGCCTGGCGCCTGGCGCCTGCTTCAGTTCCTGTCCGCCCAACTGTATTCCCAGCGCCACGGCATGCGCGTCTCGCCCAGCACCAGCCGCGCGATCTCCGGGAAGAGGCGCTCCGCGCGCACATCGTTGGCCATCAGCACGACACAGCGCTTCCCCGACTCGAGGCACACCACCATGTTGCCGGTCCAGTCGTTGTGGCCGCCCTTGAACCAGGCCGGGCCGCTCGCGTCCTGGAACGTCACGAGACCGAGCCCCGCGGCGAGGCCGATGTCTGCGTTGCGCGCATCGGTCCAGGTCCGCAGTGTCGGAAACTGGTGGCGTGACGTGATGGGGACCTGCGGCCGCACCAGTTCCGCGCGCGACGCGGCGCTCAGGCCGTCGCCGCGCACGATGCCCGCCCACATCCGCGCCTGGTCGGCGATGGTGGTGTCCATGGAGCCGGCGGCGCTCACGCGCGAACGCTGGTCGTGCGGCTCCATCGCGCCGTCGAGCCCGTAGCCGTCCGCGAGGTTCCCGGCGAAGTCAGGGCGCCACATCATGCTGGTGTCGGGCATGCCGAAGCGATCGAAGATGCGCCGCTGCATCTCTGCGCCGACGTCGAGGCCGAGCCCCTCCTCGAGCGCGAGCTGCAGGATGTAGAA
>JAHDVQ010000079.1:0-3337 GCA_023384595.1 Vicinamibacteraceae bacterium
GATCCGCTGATCCGCCGATCCCCCGAATGCTAGAATCGACTGGATGCCTGCACAGACCGGATCGCTACCCGCAGCGGGCCGGGCCGAGCGGGCCGCCCTCGTGGGACTCACCTCGGGCGGGGCTCATCGGGCTTCGGCCGAACGCTCGCTCGACGAGCTGGCCGGCCTGGCGGACGCGGCCGGCGCCGAGGTCGTGTTACGACTGCTCCAGGAGCGCGACCGGCCCGACCCCGCGACCTATATGGGAACCGGCAAGGTCGAAACGCTCAAGGCCGCCGCCGATACCCTGGACGTCGGCCTCGTCGTCTTCGACAACGAGCTCTCGCCGGCGCAGCTGCGCAATCTCGAGCGGGTACTCGAGCGGCGCGTCATCGACCGCACGCAGCTCATCCTCGACATCTTTGCGCGCCGCGCCCGCACACGCGAAGGCAAACTGCAGGTCGAGCTCGCCCAGCTCAAGTACCTGCTGCCGCGGCTCGCCGGTCGGGGCGTCGAGCTCTCGCGTCTCGGCGGCGGTATCGGGACACGCGGTCCCGGCGAGACGAAGCTCGAGACCGATCGGCGCCGGATCCGCGAACGCATCGACCGGCTCACGCGCGACCTGGCCGGCGTGCGCGATCGGCGTGCCCGCCTGCGCGACCGTCGGCGCGAAACGACCGCCCCCGGCGTGGCGCTCGTCGGCTACACCAACGCGGGCAAGACCACGCTCTTCAACCGGCTGACGGATGCAGGAGCCGTGGTGTCGGACGCGCTGTTTGTGACGCTCGACCCGCTGGTGCGCCAGGTGCGGCTGCCCGACGGCCCGGTGCTGCTGCTGTCGGACACCGTCGGGTTCATCGACCGGCTGCCGCACACCCTCGTCGCGGCCTTCCGCGCGACGCTCGAAGAGGTGGTCGAAGCCGACCTCCTGCTGCACGTGGTCGACGCGACCAGCGACGAGCGCGACAGGCAGGTCGAGGCCGTCGAGCGGGTGCTCGCCGAGGTCGGCGCCGCCGAGGTGCCGCGCCTGCTCGTGCTCAACAAGGTGGACGGGCTCGACGCCGGCGGGCGGCGCGGCCTCGAGGCCCGGTTTCCCGGGGCGTGGCAGGTCTCGGCCCGCACCGGCGAAGGACTCGACGCGCTGCTCGAGGCGATGGCGCTCCGGCTCGGACTCGACGTGCATCACGTGCAGTTCGACTTCAACGAGGCGGACGAGCGCGACCGCGCCCGTGTGGCCCGCGCCTACCGCGTGGGTCGCGTCGTGCGGCACGAAACCGAGGACGGTCGCGGACAAATCGAGGTGCGCGTCCCGCGGCGCTACGCCGATCGGCTTCGCCAGTCGTCGCACTGAGAGTAGTGGGGGGAACCGTGTTCGACAGTCGTTGGTGGCCCGTGCGCCCGAGTGGCCGCGCGGGCGGGCTCGCGGCGGCCTTCGTGCTGCTCGCGCTGGCCTCGGCGTGCGCGCCGAAGGCCCCGCCGGCGCCGGTCGGTCCCGATCGCTATCCGTCGTTCGTGTTTCCCGAGGTGCCACCCGATCTGGCGCGGGTCGCCTCGCGCACGCTGACCGCGCACCAGACAGCCTGGCGGTGGCTGCAGTCGGGCAACCTGCGGAATGCCGAACGGAGCTTCGCCGACGCGTTGAAGCGCACGCAGGGCTTCTATCCGGCGGCGGCCGGCCTCGGCTACGTCGACCTCGCGCAGCAGCAATACAAGGACGCGGTCGCGCAGTTCGATCGCGCCCTGGCGCGCAACGGCGCCTACGTCCCGGCGCTGCTCGGACGCGGCGAGGCCTATCTCGGGTTGCAGGCCGACGACCTGGCGCTCACCTCCTTCGAGGCGGCGCTCGAGGCCGACCCGTCGCTCGAGGCGGTGCGGCAACGCGTGGAGGTGCTGCGTTTCCGCGGCCTGCAGGGGACGATCGACGCGGCGCGTCGCGCCGCCGTGGCCGGCCGGCTCGACGAGGCGCGGGAGGCCTACGGCCGCGCGCTCGCGGCGTCGCCGCAATCGGCCTTCCTGCATCGCGATCTCGCCGAGGTGGAACGCCGGCAGGGTGATCTGGCCGCGGCCGCCGGTCACGTCCGGCGCGCCCTCGAACTCGACGGCGCCGACGCGGCCGCGCACCGCCTGCTCGGCGAGATTCTCGAGGGCCAGGGCGACCTCGACGGCGCCGTGGCCGCATTCGAGCGCGCGCGCAGCCTCGAACCGGACCCCGACCTCGACGCGCGCATCGAGGCGCTCACCGAGCGGATCGCGGTGGCCGCCCTGCCCGCGGCGTACCGGGCCATCCCCGACTCGGAGCGGCTGACCCGGGGCGAGCTCGCCGCGCTCGTGGGGGTGCGCCTCGACGAACTGCTGCGGTTCTCGCGGCGCCGCCAGGTGCCGCTCGTCACCGACGCGCGGCGGCACTGGGCCCAGCGCTGGGTGACCGAGGTCGCGCGCGCCGGCGTCATGGAGACCTACGCGAACCACACGTTCCAGCCGAACGCCACCGTGCGCCGGAGCGATCTCGCCCAGGTCGCCAGCCGCATGCTCGCCGTCATCGCCAGCCGCGATCCCAGCCTCGCCAGCCGCTGGCAGGGTGCCCGGCCGGCGTTCAGCGACATCGGACCGGGACATCTCGCCTACCCGGCCGCGGCGGCAGCCGTGGCGGCCGGCGTCATGTCGACCGACGAGGGAGCGTTCCGGCCGTCGAGGCCCGTCACCGGGGCCGAGGGGATGGCCGCGGTCGAGGCGCTCGAGGCCCTCGCGCGTCCCGTGCTCGAGCGAGGGCGCCGGCGGTGACCGTGCTCGCCCGCCTGAACGCCGCGAATCAGCTGACGCTGCTGCGGATGCTGCTCATTCCGGTGTTCGCGATTCTCGTCATCTACGAGTATCCGGGCGCGGCGCTCCTCGTCTTCGTGACCGCGGGCCTCACCGACCTCTTCGACGGCGTAATCGCCCGGCGGACGGGTCAGCAATCCACCCTCGGCGCCTGGCTCGACCCGATGGCCGACAAACTGCTCATCACGACGATGTTCGTGGTGTTGACGCTGCCGATGCCGCACTACGCGAATCGGCTGCCCTTGTGGCTCACGGTGCTCATCATCAGCCGCGACGTGGGGATTGTCGCGACGGTCGCCATCGTGAATCTCGCCGTTGGCCGGCGCACCTTCAAGCCGTCGTTCCTCGGCAAGGTCACGACGGCCGCCTACATCGTCACCGGCGTCGTGGTGCTCTTCTTCAACTACCGGGGCCAGGCGTCACCCGTCGTGACGGCCGGCATCTGGACGTCGCTGGCGCTCACGCTGGCGTCGGGATTCCACTACCTGTCACAGGTCGCGCGGAAGCTCTGAGTCACAGGTCGCGCGGAAGCTCTGAG
>JAHDVQ010000079.1:3437-8259 GCA_023384595.1 Vicinamibacteraceae bacterium
GTCACAGGTCGCGCGGAAGCTCTGAGTCACAGGTCGCGCGGAAGCTCTGAGCGGCCGATCCCGAGCTTCGTCCGGAAGTACGCGATCGTCGACGTCAGGCCCTCTTCGAGCGGGACGCGCGGCTCCCAGCCGAGCAGCGTCTGCGCGCGGGTGATGTCGGGCTGTCGGACCTTCGGGTCGTCGGTCGGAAGCGGCTTGTACACCAGGCGTGACGAGGAGCCGGTCATCCGGATGATGGTCGTGGCGATGGCCTCGATGCTCATCTCGTGCGGGTTGCCGAGGTTCACCGGATCGTTGGTCGGCGCCTCCATCAGGCGCACGATGCCGTCCACGAGATCGGAGATGTAGCAGAAGCTGCGGGTCTGCTGGCCCGAGCCGAAGACCGTGACGTCCTCGTTGCGGAGGGCCTGGCCGATGAAGGCCGGCACGGCCCGCCCGTCGTTGACGCGCATCCGCGGGCCATAGGTGTTGAAGATCCGCACGATCTTCGTGTCGACCCCGTGGTAGCGGTGATACGCCATCGTCATGGCCTCGGCAAAGCGCTTGGCCTCGTCGTAGACGCCGCGCGGCCCCACCGGATTGACGTTGCCCCAGTAGCTCTCCCGCTGCGGGTGCTCGAGCGGATCGCCGTAGACCTCCGAGGTCGACGCGATGACAAAGCGCGCCTTCTTCTCCTTGGCGAGGCCGAGGGCCTTGTGCGTGCCGAGCGCGCCCACCTTGAGCGTCTGGATGGGGAGCTCCAGGTAGTCGATGGGGCTCGCCGGGCTCGCCCAGTGCAGCACGTAGTCGACCGGACCGTCGATGTAGATGTAGTTCGTGACGTCGTGCTTGATGAACGTGAAGTCGCGGTTGACGAGGTGCGCGATGTTGGCGACGTCGCCGGTCGAGAGGTTGTCGATGCCCACCACCGCGAAGCCTCGATCGAGGAGCGTCTCGGCGAGGTGGGATCCGATGAAGCCGGCGGCACCGGTGATGACGACGCGGGGGCGGTGGTTGGACATGAGGAGTGGGGCGGCGATCGCGCGGCGGACGGTCCGCCCGGGCCGGTCAATACGCGTGCTTGTGGAAGAAACCCTTCAGAACGGTGAGCCAGATGATCTTCATGTCGAGGGCCACCGACCAGTTCTCGATGTAGTAGAGGTCGTACTCGATGCGCTTCTCAATCGAGGTG
The DNA here is from genome assembly GCA_023384595.1 of Vicinamibacteraceae bacterium. Lineage (GTDB taxonomy): Bacteria > Acidobacteriota > Vicinamibacteria > Vicinamibacterales > JAFNAJ01 > JAHDVQ01. The sequence continues at coordinate 4,609 of JAHDVQ010000079.1, forward strand.
TTGCCGCGCCAGCCGTTGACCTGTGCCCAGCCGGTGAGGCCGGCCTTCACCTTGTGGCGCAGCATGTACTGCGGGATCCGGTGCTTGAACTGCTCGACGAAGAACGGGCGCTCCGGCCGCGGCCCCACGAGCGACATGTCGCCGACGAAGACGTTCCAGAACTGGGGCAGCTCGTCGAGCGAGAGGCGCCGCAGCCAGCGGCCGATGGGCGTGACCCGCGGGTCGTTCTCCTGCGCCCAGATGGGGCCCGTCTCGCGTTCGGCATCGATGTACATCGAGCGGAACTTGAAGACGTGGAACGACTTCCCGTCGAGGCCCATGCGTTCCTGGCGGTAGAGCGCCCTGCCGGGCGAGGTCACGCGGATGATGAGCGCGATGACGGCCATCGGCACCGACAGCGCGAGGAGCGCCAGGCCCGACAGCCCGATGTCCATGCCGCGCTTGAGCACCGCGTTGAACCCGCGCAGCGGCACGTCGTGCAGGTCGATGATCGGGATGCCGTCGAGGTCCTCGAGCCGAGCCCTGAGGGCGATGACCTGCAGCAAATCCGGCACCACCTTGATATCGACGACCTCCCGGTTCGCGTTCTCGACGAGCGCGAGCATCTTCACGTGCTCGTCGAGGGGCAGGGCCACGTAGAGCTGGTCGATGTGCTCCTGCTGGATGATCTCGCTCGTCTCGGCGAGCGTGCCGAGCAGCGGCAGCCCGCGATAGCCGATGTGGTCGCCGCCGGCGCGGTCGTCGACGAAGCCTTCGATGCGGTAGCCGAGGTCGCGGTGCTCCAGGATCTTGTCGGCCACCGCGCGTCCGAGGTCGCCTGCCCCCGCGATGAGCACGCGCTTCAGCCCGATGCCCTTCCGCCAGCGCCGCTCGAGCACATGCCGCACCGTCAGACGCGAGCCGAGGGTGAGCGCGACGTTCAACGTCAGGAAGATGGCCCAGACCAGCTGTGACACCTCGTACGCGCCGAGGTCCTTGAGAGCGTCCGGCACGTAGTAGGTCTGGAAGTACAGCGTGCCCGCGATGCCCATCACGACCGCGAGCGTCGTGCCGACGAGAACCGCGAAGAAGTCGTCGACCCTCGACCGGCCGCGCCGCAGCCGGTAGCTGCCCTGCAGGTGGAAGGCGAGGGGCACGAGCAGGCCGATGAACGGCAGCACGTTCAGGTACTGCGCAAACGGCGGCTGCCCCTTCGTGACGGCCAGCAGGCCCGACTCGAAGCGCACGGCGTAGGCCAGGGCGAAGGCCGCCATCGCGAGCAGGGCGTCGCTCACGACGTAGAAGGCGACGAGCAGCCGGTTGTAGCGCTTCACCATCGGGACACCGGGGCGACCGGGGGCTCGGCCAGCAGGCGGTCGACCTCGCGCGCGAAGGCGTCGCGAAAGACCGATGGCGAGAAGCGCAGGGCCTGGGCGCGCGCGGCCGCGGGGTCGAGCCCGAGGCCGGCGAGGCTCGCCAGGGCGTCGGCAAAGGCCTCGGGCGTGTCCTCGTCGACGAGCCGGCCGGTCACGCCGTCGATGACCGTCTCGGCGGCGCCGCCACGGTTCAAGGCGACGACGGGCCGTCCGCAGGCCTGCGCCTCGACCGGCACGATGCCAAAGTCCTCGACGCCGGGCAGGATCACCGCGTAGGCCATCGAATAGAGCGCCCTCAACTCCGCGTCGGTCCGGGACCCGAGGAACTCGACCTCCGGCCCGGCCTCCCGCTGCAGCCGGACCTGCTCGGGTCCGGTGCCCACGATCCGCAGCGGCCGGCCTGCCAGGCGGCAGGCGGCGATGGCGAGATCCAGGCGCTTGTACGGGACCAGAGCCGAGACCACGAGGCAGAACTCGCCAGGGGGCTCGCCGGTGGGCTGGAAGAACTCGGTGTCCACCGGAGGATACACCACGGCCGACTCACGATTATAGTATCGGCGGATCCGGGCGGCAACGTATTGGGAATTGGCCACGTAGCGGTCCACGCGCCCGCTCGTGGCCGTGTCCCAGCGAGCCAGGTGCCGCATCACGGGGCGCATGACGTCGGAGAGCGCGCCCAGGCGCTCGCGCCCGAAGTACCAGGGGAACTGGTCCCAGGCATAGCGCATCGGGGAGTGGCAATAGCAGAGGTGCCGGGCCCGGCCGGGGCGGATCACGGACTTGACCGCGCAGTGACTCGTCGAGATCACGAGGTCGTAGCCGTCGAAGTCGAACAACTCGACGGCCGTCGGGAACAGCGGCAGAAAGTGCCGGTACAGGCGCCGCGCGAGCGGCAGCCGGCTCGTGAACGCCGGGACGATCGGGTGCGCTTCGATCGCCGGCGACACGCTGCCCGGCACGTGGATGAGGGTGTGGATGGGCGCCCCGGGCACCATCGCGGCGATGGCGTCGAGCACCTTCTCGCCGCCCCGCATGCCCGTCAGCCAGTCGTGCGCGAGCGCGACGCGGGGGCCGGCGGCGGAGGCTCCGGCACCATCGCGGTCCGGCCGTGCGACCGCCTCGGATGGCGACAGGGGCGGCGCCTGGCTCGCGGCAGCGGGCGTCATGTGCGGCGCGCCGCCTGCTGGTAGACGTCGTGCACGGCCTGGACGGCGGCGGTCCATGAGAAGGCGCGGGAGCGGGCGAGTCCGCGGGCGACGAGTTCGGCGCGCAGCGACGGGTTGGTGAGGGCCTGCCGGATGCCGCTCGCGATGGCGGCAGGGTCGTAGGGGTCGATGAGCACCGCCGCATCGCCCACCACTTCGGGCAGCGAGGACACGTTCGAGGTGACCACCGGCGTGCCGCTCGCCATCGCCTCGAGCGGCGGCAGGCCGAAGCCCTCGTAGAGCGACGGGAAGACGAAGACCGACGCCAGGCGATACAGCACGGCCAGCGTCCGGTCGGGCACGAAGCCCAGGAACCGCACGTGCTTGTGCAGCTTGTAGCGGTGCACGGCGCGGCGCAGCGCGGCGAACTTCGTGATCTCGTCGCCGATGATCAGGAGACGCAGGTGGTCGAACCCCTCGTGCCGGAGCTGGTGGAACGCTTCGATCAGGCGCTCGAGATTCTTGTGCGGCTTGATGTTGCCCGCATAGAGCAGGAAGTCGTAATCGAGCTGGAAGCGCTCGCGCACGCGCATGACCTCGTCCTCGGGCGGCGGGACGCCGAAGCGCTCGTCGATGGCGTTGTGGATGACCGCCACCTTCTCGGGTGGGATGTCGAAGAACTTCAGGATGTCGCGCTTCGAGGCCTCCGAGACCGTGAGCACCCTGGCCGACCGGTGGGCCGCCGACCACATGAAGGTGCGGGCGTAGGCATACGCGAACCGGTTCGGCAGGTACTGCGGGAACCTGAGGTGGATGCAGTCGTGAATGGTCACGACCGACGGGCAGGTGGCGAGCGGCGGCAGCACGTAGTGCGGCGTGTGGAAGACGTCGGGCTTCTCGCGCAGCAGCGCGAGGGGGAGCGCGAACTGCTCGGACACCGAGTAAGGGGCGGCGCCCACCGGTACCCCGCGGAAGTTCGGGCCGAGGCGCCCCATCGTCTCGACGTCCTCGGGCCGGGCGAGCACGACGTACTCGGAAGTGGTGTCGAGGCGCGCGAGCCCGCGCAGCAGGTTCCTGACGTACGTGCCGATGCCGTAGTCGTGGAGCTTCCTGGCGTCGATGGCAATGCGCACGAGCAATTATAGGGGGGT
>JAHDVQ010000079.1:8359-16303 GCA_023384595.1 Vicinamibacteraceae bacterium
ATCGCAGACCTGACCCCAGCTCGATCCCGCGCAGCCGCAGATAGGCGCGCAGCCAGGGGGCCCATCGCGGGTGGTGCTTGTCGTAGAAGGCGAGCTGGCTGCGGCGGTAGGCACGGGCGGTGGCGTCGGGCGCCGTCTGCCGCGACGCCCCTCGCCGGTGCACCACCTCGGCATCCGGAGCGAAGAGCACGCGCCGTCCGCGCGCGCGAATCGCGGCGCAGAAGTCCACGTCCTCGGCGTACATGAAATAGCGCTCGTCGAGCAGGCCGACGGCCTCGGCATCGCGCCGCCACACGAGCAGGCAGGCCCCGCTGACCCAGTCCACATGGCGCCGTGTCGCCGCCGCCCGCTCCACGGCGCGCACGACCGGGCTGACGTTCCGCGCGTAGAGACGGCCCCGCGTCTTCTGCCGCAGTTCGCCCCAGGGCGACATCATCGGCCCGTCCGAGATCTCGACGCGCCCGGTCTCGTCCACCAGCCGCGGACCGGCGACGGCGGCCGCCGGGTCGTCCTCGAGCGCACGACGGAGCCGGCCGAGCGCCCCCGCCGGCACGCGGGTGTCGCTGTTGAGCAGCACCACGGCATCACCCGACGTGGCGCGGATCCCGATGTTGTTGGCGCGCGCGAACCCGGCGTTCCCGGCCTGGGCCAGCAGCCGCACCGCCGGCCACCGCGAGCGGACCATCTCCACCGACCCGTCGCTCGACGCGTTGTCGACCACGACGACCGTGAACGATCCCTCCGCGCCGCCCGCGAACACGCTCCGCAGGCACTCGTCGAGCAGGTCGCGCGTGTTGAACGAGACGATGACGATGTCGAGATGGGGCGTCGTCAATCGGCCGCCTCCTTCCCGGCGGCCCCCGCGGCCAGCACGGCGTACGTCTCGCGCGCGGCCCGCTCCCACGAGTACCGGTCGAGCACGGCCGCGGCACGCGCGGCCAGCGAGGCCGCCGCTCCCGCCTCGCCCACCAGCGCCCGCAGCGCGCCCACGAGTCCGGCCTGATCGCCGAGCGCCACATAATGCGCGGCGTCCCCGAGCACCTCGCGCGCCACCGGCGTGTCGAGCACCACCGGCACGGCGCCGCTCGCCATGGCCTCGAGCGGCGGCAGGCCGAACCCCTCGTACTCGGAGAGAAACGCGAAGACGCGGGCCCGCGCGTACAACGAACGCAGCACGTCGTCGGAGACGTAGTCGTGCAGCGTGACGGCCTGGCCGAGATCGAGCGAAGCAACGAGGCGGGCGAGATCCTCGTACGGGTGCGTCCGGTTCTCGCCCACGATGTCGAGATGCGCGCCGGGGAGCGCGCGCACCACCTCGGCGAAAGCCCGGATCAAGGCGGGCACGTGGCGCCGGTTGAAGATCGACCCGACATAGAGCACGCGGGGCGGTCTGTCGCCGGCGGGAGTCGACGGCAGGGCCCCGGTGAGCGCGGCGCCGGCCGCGCCACCGCTCGCGGCATCGCTCTCGCCGCCGGCCGCGGCCCGGCGATCGATCCCCGAGGGCACGACCACGATGCGGTCACCCGGTACACCGCAGAAGCGCACGATCTCGTCCCGCGAGAACCGGCTCACGGTCAGGACGCGGCGTGCGCGGCGCGCGGCGAGCGTCGTGAGCCAGCGCCGCCGGCGCCCCTCGCGCCACGAGAACCACTCCGGATGGGCCGCGAACGACACGTCGTGTACGGTCACGACGTACGGCACCCGCGTCGCCAGGGGGGCGGTGTAGGCCGGCGCGAAGAGCATGTCGGCGGCGAGCGCCGACACGGCCCGCGCGAGCGAGACCTGTTCCCAGCGCGTGCCGCCGCGTCCGGGCACCACCAGCGCATCGACCGCGAGCCCGCGTTGGGCGAGCTCCGCCGCGACATCGGAGAGATCGACCGGCGCCACGAGAGTGACGCGGAGGCCGGCCGCATACGAGGCCGCGGTCCACTCGTCGAGCAGCGCACGCAGGTAGCGCCCGACTCCCGTCGGGCGGCCGCCCAGCTCGCGCGCGTCGATGGCCAGCCGCATCGGCCTACCGGAGGCGGGCGAGCGCCGCGGTGCGCCCGCGTCTGAACGCCACGGCCCGATCGTACGCGACGCGGAGCGCCTCGGCCGACTGCTCCCACTTGAACGTCAGCGCGCGGCGGATGCCGCGCGCGGCCGATCGCCGTGCCAGCATGGTGTCGTAGAGCATTCTCGCCATCGCTTCGGCAAGCGCATCCGCATCCTCGGGATCGACCATGAGGCCCGCATCGCCCAGCACTTCCGGAATCGCGCCGCGGCCGGACGCCACGACCGGCACACCCATCGTCATGGCCTCGAGAATGGGAAGCCCGAAGCCCTCGTTGAACGAGGGGAGCACCAGCAGCCGCGCCCGCTCGTACAGCCGCCGGCGTTCGGCATCATCGACATACCCGAGGTGCCTGACGCGCCCCGCCAGCGGAGGCGTCGAGAGACGCGCCAGCCAGGGCGAGGCGTGCGGCGTGGCGCGGCCGGCCAGCAGCAGCTCCGGAGCCTCCGGGTGCGCCGCGAGCAGCCGCTCGTAGCCGTCGAGCAGTCCGGCGACGTTCTTGCGGGGCTCGAGCGTGCCGACAAACAGGATCGGCCCCGTCTCGGGGAGCGACTGGCGTGCCGGCCAGTCGGGCGCGCCGCCCCGGCACACCGTGATGTTGGTGCGCGGGACGTCGAGCCGATCGTGCACCTCACCCGCCGTGTGGGCCGAGTTGACGACGATGTGGTCGGCAAGGTGGGCGTGCTGCCGCACGAGGCGCGGGTAGTCGCGCCGCACCTCGGCCTCGGTGCGCTCGGGGTAGGTCAGGAAATCGAGATCGTGGATGGTCACCACCCGGGCGGCCGTGCGGGTGGGCAGCATCAGCGGATGCGGCGAGTGCGCGATGTCGAACGGTCCCTTGACCAGGGCCTCGACCGGGGGCCACCCGAGCCGGTGCCACAGACGGTTCAGGACGCGCACCGGCACCCGCCGGCTGGCCATCTGGAGACCCTCGACGGCATCCGGGCGGAGGTGGTGCCGGAGCGAGCTCGTGAACAGCACGATTTCGTCGCCGCGGCCCGGCCCGACCGCCAGCGCGGTGACAAGACGATGGATGTACTCACCGACACCCGAGCGCTGCCGCATGGCGGGGCGGTAGTCGACGACTATTCGCACGTCGCCCGAAGCGTAGCATGGAGGCGCCGTAGGGGCGCAAGTCCTTGCCTGTCAGTCGATTGACACTTCTTCTGACAGGATGGTACTGTGTGCCGTTTCGCGGCGTGCCCGGGGTGCGGCGGCAGGGTCTCCGTCCTGCCACCCGGAGCCCGTCCATGGCGGGAGGTCTCTCTGTCTACCGTCCTCGTGACCGGCGGGGCCGGCTACATCGGCAGCCACACCGCCCGGGCCCTGCTCGCGGCCGGCTACGACGTCGTGCTGTACGACGACCTCAGCGCTGGCCACCCGGAAGTGGTGGGTCGTCTGGTGAGCGCGGCCAACGGACGCCGCGTGGCGCTCGTCGAGGGTGATGTTCGCGACACCAGACGGGTGGAAACGGCCATCCGGGCCCACGGGGCGCAGGCCGTCCTTCACTTCGCGGCGCTGCTCAACGTCGCCGACTCGGTCTCGCACCCGCTGGCGTACTACAGCGTCAACGTCACGGGCGCGCTCTCGGTGCTCGAGGCGATGGCGCATGCGGGCGTGTCCCGCCTCGTTTTTTCGTCGACGTGCGCCACCTTCGGCATACCGGCGCGGCTGCCGATGGCCGAGGACGATCCGCAGCATCCGATCAACGCGTACGGCGAGGCCAAGCTGGCCGTGGAACGCGCGCTGCCGCACGTGGAACGCGCGCACGGCATCCGGTTCGTGGCACTTCGTTACTTCAACGCGGCCGGTGCCGACCCGGACGGTCTGCTGGGCGAAGATCACGATCCGGAGATCCACCTGATCCCGCGCGCGATCGCGGCGGCGGCCGGCGGCGAGCCGCTCCAGGTGTTCGGCACCGACTACCCGACGCCGGACGGCACCTGTCTGCGCGACTACATCCACGTCGCCGACCTCGCCGACGCGCACGTCCGCGCCCTCGCGTGGCTCGAGCAGGGCGGAGCGTCGGCGGCCTTCAATCTCGGCAACGGGACGCCGCACTCGGTGCGGCAGGTCATCGAAATCGTGGGCAAGGTGGCCGGCCGGCCCGTGCCGCACACGACCGCGCCGCGGCGCCCCGGCGATCCGGCGGCGCTCTACGCGTCGAACGCGCGCATCAGGGCCTCGCTCGGCTGGACGCCGCGGTTTGCCGACCTCGAGACGATCATCACGACCGCCTGGCACTGGCACCGGAGCCACCCGCACGGCTACCGCCAGGCCGTCGGCCGCTGACCCGAAGGCTCCGTGCACGTTTTCCTCCGCCTCCTTCGCTTCACCCGGCACTATCGGGGGCGGATTGCGTGGGCGCTCGCGGCGATGGTCGTCTACGGCGCGGCGTCGGCAGCCATCGCGTACCTGATCAAGCCCATCTTCGACGGCGTGCTCCGCACCGGCGAGGGTATCGGGCTCATCGCCCTCGCCATCATCGTGTTCTACCTCGCGAAGGGCCTGGGGTCGTTCTGGTCGTCGTACCTGATGACCGACGTCGGACAGCGGGTGGTGCGCGATGTCCGCAACGCGCTCTTCCGGCACATCCTCGGGCAGTCGGCCGGCTTCTTCGCGCGGCGCAGCACGGGCCAGCTCAACTCGCGCATCACCAACGACGTGCAGCAGATCCAGACCGCCGTGTCGGACACCATCGGCGACCTGCTGCGCGAGAGCCTCGCGCTCGTCGGCTACGCGGGGCTGCTCTTCTACTACGACGCGCGGCTGGCGCTGGTGGTGCTGACGGGCGCGCCGGTCGTGGTGTACCCGCTGGTGCGTCTCGGGCAGCGCGTGCGCCGCACGACGCGGCGCAGCCAGGAGCAGAAGGAAGTCATCTCGCACATCGCCAACGAGGCCTTCGCCGGCCACCGCATCGTGAAGGCCTTCGGCACCGAGGCGCTCGAAGCGGCGCGGTTCGACGCGGCGTCGGACCGGCTCTATCGGACCAACATGCGCGTGACGCGCGCGCTCGAGGCGCTGCCTCCGCTCATGGAATTGCTGGGCGGTCTCGGCATCGCGGCGGCGCTGTGGTATGGCAGCCGCCAGATCGCCGAGGGACGGCTCACGACGGGCGAGTTCACCTCGTTCATCGCGGCGATGTTCCTGATGTACCAGCCCGCCAAGAAGCTCAGTCGCGTCAACGCCAACCTGCAGCAGGCGATCGCGGCGGGCGAGCGCATCTTCGAGATGCTCGACACGCACACCGAGGTGCGCGAGCGTCCCGGCGCCGGACCGCTGCCGGCGCTCCGCGAACGCATCGAGTTCCGCAACGTCACCTTCAACTACGCCGACGGCGACGGACGCCGCATCATCGACGAGGTGTCCTTCAGCGTCGGCGTGGGACAGATGGTCGCGCTCGTGGGGCTGAGCGGCGCGGGGAAGACGACGCTCGTCAACCTCATCCCGCGCTTCTACGACGTCACCGGCGGCGCCATTCTCATCGACGGCGTCGACATCCGTGACGTCACGCTCGCGTCGCTGCGCGGCGCCATCGGCATCGTGACGCAGGAGACCATCCTCTTCGACGATACGATTGCGGCCAACATCGCCTACGGCAACCGCGACGCGACGCCCGAGGAGATCGAGCGGGCGGCGCGCGCTGCGCACGCGCACGAGTTCATCGCGGCGCTTCCCGACGGCTACGACACGTTCATCGGGGAGCGCGGCCAGCGGCTCTCGGGCGGGCAGCGCCAGCGGATCGCGATCGCGCGGGCGATTCTGAAGAACGCCCCGATTCTCGTGCTGGACGAGGCGACCTCGTCGCTCGACGCCGAGTCGGAACGGCTCGTGCAAGAGGCGCTGCAGGCGCTCATGGCCAACCGTACGTCATTCGTCATCGCGCACCGGCTGTCGACCGTGCGCCGGGCCGACGCCATCGTCGTGCTCGATCAGGGGAAGGTGTGCGAGGTGGGACGGCACGACGAGCTGCTCGCGCGCCCCGATGGCGCCTACGCACGCCTCTACGCGCTGCAGATGTTCGAGGCGCCGCCGGCCAACGGGGACGCGGTCGGCGAGGGCGAGGGGCTGGCCGTCGAAAGGGACGCGAGGACATGATCAAGTCGATGACCGGGTTCGCCTCGGCCACCCGTGAGCACCCGCAGGCCACCGTGTCGGTGTCGGTGCGCGCCGTGAACCACCGCTTCCTCGACGCGCAGGTGCGGCTGCCGCAGGCCGTCGCCTCGCTCGAGCCCGACGTGCGCGCGGCCGTCCAGCGCCGCATTGCCCGCGGCCGGCTCGAGGTCAACGTCACGCTGCAGCAGCGGCGCGAGCCTGTCGTCGACGTGGAGATTCACGAGCGCGTCGTCGCGGCGCTCGCGGCGGCCTTCGACAGCGCACGCGAGAAGGGCCTGGTCTCCGGCACGCTCACGCCCGGCGACCTGATGCGCGTGCCGCAGGCCGTGACCATCCGCGAGCGGCTCGGCGATGCCGACAACGAGGTCCCCGAAGAGGTGCGGACGCTCGTGCGCGAGGCGGTCGAGGCCGCCATCGAAAGTCTCGACGCCATGCGGGCTCACGAGGGCGGATTCCTCGCCGCCGATCTCGAGGAGCGCCGGCGCGGCCTCGTCCCGCTCATCGACGAGGTCGAGCGGCTGGCGGCCGAGGGGCGCGGCGCCATCGAGGCGCGGCTCGCGCGCCGCGTCCAGGAACTGCAGGTCGAGGCGAGCGTGGACCCCGCGTTGATCGCCCAGGAGATCGTGAAGATGGCCGCGCGCGTGGACATCAGCGAGGAGCTCACGCGCTTCCGCGCGCACCTCGAGCATTGGCACGCGCTGGCGAACGCCGACGAACCGTGCGGGCGGAAGTTCGACTTCCTGCTGCAGGAGATCAACCGAGAGATCAACACCATCGGCTCGAAATCCGAGGCGCAGGGACTGGCCGAGCGCATCGTGCAGGTGAAAGCCGAGCTCGAGAAGATGCGCGAGCAGGTGCAGAATGTCGAATGAGACGCGCCGCGGGCTGCTCTTCGTCGTGTCGGCGCCCTCCGGGGCCGGCAAGACCACGCTCGTCGAGCGTCTCGTCGAACGCGTGCCGCGCCTGCAAATGTCGCACTCCTACACGTCGCGGCCCGCGCGGGCGGGCGAGCGTGACGGGGTCGACTATCACTTCGTGTCGCGTGAGGCCTTCGAGGCCATGGTGGCCGACAACGAGTTCCTGGAGTGGGCGGACGTCTTCGGCAACCTGTACGGCACGGCGGCGCCCGACACCGAGCGCGTGCTCGCGGCCGGCGACGACATCGTGCTCGTCATCGACGTGCAGGGCGCCGCGCAGGTGCGCCGGCGAGGGCTGGCCCTTGTGTCGGTCTTCATCCTGCCGCCCGACTTCGCCACGCTCGAGCGCCGCCTGCGCGGCCGCAGCAAGGACGACGACGCGGCCATCCGGCGCCGGCTCCAGACGGCCCGCGAGGAGGTGTCGCACTTTCGGGAGTACGATTACGTCGTGGTCAACGACGACCTCGAGGAAACGGTGCGCTCCCTGGAGGGCATTGTCCACGCCGAACGCGCGCGCCGCACCAACATGTCGGAGATGGCCGAGCGCATCGTCGCCACGTTCAGGGAATAGACCTTGGGCCTTGGGCCTTGGGCCTTGGACCTTGGCCTGTAGCCTGTAGCCTGTAGCCTGTAGCCTCTTGAGATGCCTGAGAACCCCTTCGAATTCGTCAACATCGCGGGCGCTCGCGCCCGTCAGCTGCTGAGAGGTGCGGTGCCGCGCGTCGAGGCCAGCGGCAAGGCCGCGCGCACCGCGGCCCGCGAGGTCTCCGAGGGCCACGTGCAGAAGGTCGAGCCCCCCGCCGGCGAGGCGGGTGACGACGGCACACCGGCAGTTCCGGGAAGCCAATAGTCTCTGCC
>JAHDVQ010000079.1:16403-17795 GCA_023384595.1 Vicinamibacteraceae bacterium
GGAGCCTGGAGCCTGTGATGTCCCTGATCGCCCTCGGCGTTACCGGTGGAATTGGCGCCTACAAGGCCGTCGAGGTCGCGCGCGGCCTGCAGCAGCGCGGCCACGAGGTGGTCGCCATCATGACACGCGGGGCCCAGAACTTCGTCGGTCCCGTCACCTTCGAGGCCATCACCCGGCGCCCGGTCATCACCGACCAGTGGGCGGCGGGGATGAACTCGTCGGTCGAGCACGTCGCGCTGGCCGGCTCCATCGGCCTGCTGCTCGTCGTGCCGGCCACGGCGCACACCATCGCCAAGCTCGCGCTCGGCCTGGCCGACGACTTCCTCAGCTCGCTCGCGCTGGCGACGACGGCGCCGCTCATGGTGGCGCCGGCGATGAACACGCACATGCTCGAGCACCCCGCGGTGCAGCAGAACCTTCAGATTCTCGCGGCGCGCGGGGCGCACATCGTCGAGCCCGGCGCCGGCTATCTGGCATGCGGCTGGGTGGGGAAGGGGCGGCTCGCCGAGCCCGACGACATCGTCGAGGCGGCCCATCGGCTGCTCACGCCGCCACGGAGCCTGGCCGGACGCCGCGTCGTGGTCTCGGCGGGGCCCACCTACGAGGATCTCGACCCCGTGCGCTACATCGGCAACCGCTCGAGCGGGAAGATGGGCATCGCCATCGCGGCCGAGGCGGCGCGGCGGGGCGCGGTCGTGACCCTGGTGCTCGGGCCGACATCCACCGAGCCGCCCGCGGAGCTCGACATCGTGCGTGTGCGGTCGGCGGCCGACATGCACGCGGCGGTGCTCGGCGCCTCGGAGACCGCAGACGTCGTGGTGATGGCCGCGGCCGTCGCCGACTACACGCCGGCCAGCGTCGAGGGCGAGAAGATCAAGAAGGGGGACGCCGACCTGTCCCTGCGTCTGGTGCGAACGCCCGACATCCTGCGCGAGCTCGGCGCGCGTCGCGGCGAGGCGGCCTGGCCCGTGCTCGTCGGGTTTGCCGCCGAGACGAGCGACGTCGTGGCGCGGGCCCGCGAGAAGCTCGCCGCCAAGCGCGTCGATCTCATCGTGGCCAACGACGTCGCGCGCCGCGACATCGGGTTCGAGGCCGATGCGAACGAGGTGACCTTCGTGACGGCCGAGGGCGACGAACCGCTGCCGCTCGCGGCGAAGACCTCCGTGGCCGCGTCGTTGTGGGACCGCGTCGAGCGCCTCATGGCCTCGCGTCCCCTGCCGGCGGCCGCCTCCTGAACGAACGGATACGCGTGGACGAGAAGCGGGCACAACTGGCGGAGCACCTGCGGCTGTTCGGTGAGCTGGGCGCGAGCGGCGTCAGCCGCGACGCGCGGTGGCGCGCGCGCGACGACGGCCACGGGATGAGTGACGTCGCTGCCGATGCGGCGGTCGA
>JAHDVQ010000080.1:0-5214 GCA_023384595.1 Vicinamibacteraceae bacterium
TCACGCCGCCCCGCGCTCGAGGCGCGGCGGCTCGGGACGCGGCTGCGCCCGCCTGGCCCGCCGCCACGCGCCGGGCGCCAGGCCGACCTGACGCTTGAACGCCCGCGAGAACGCCGCCTCGCTCTCGTAGCCGACGTCGAGCGCGACGTCGAGAATCTTCGCGTCGCCGTCACGCAGGCGCGCGGCGGCAAGCTGCATCCTCCACGCCGTCAGGTACTGCATCGGCGGCTGCCCGATGAAGTGCACGAAGCGCTCGTGCAGCGACGAGCGCGAGAGCCCCGCCTCGGCGCCCAGCTGCTCCAGCGTCCACGCCTCGGCCGGCCGCTCGTGCATCAGCGACAGCGCGCGCCCGACGATGGGGTCGCGCATGCCGGCGAGCCAGCCGGTCTGCCCGTCGGGGAGCGTGTCGACGTAGCGGCGCAGCACCTCCACGAACAGCATCTCGCTCATGCGCTCGAGCACGGCTTCACCGCCCGGGCGCTTGACGTTCGACTCGGCCACCGCGATGCGCAGGAAGCTCGTCACCCAGGCGTTCGGCCCGAAGACGTGCCCCGGCAGGTGCAGCACGCGCGGCAGCGAGGCCACCAGGGGGTTGAACGGACGCGTGTCGAGACCGAGAAAGCCGCAGACGAGCGTCGCCCGATCCGCGCCGCCGCCCTCGAGGCGCGCGGTCGTCACGTCGCGCGCGTGGACGTCGAGCGCGTAGGGCAGTTGCGGAGGCCGCGGCGCGAAGAACACGTCGGTGTCGACCCCCGGCGAGCGCAGGCCCGGCATGCTCGACATGACATGGCCGTCGCCCTGCGGAAACAGGATGACGTCGCCGGCCTTCATGCGAATCGGCGGCTCGCCGGCGAGCGCGGCCCAGCAGTGTCCGGCCGCCAGCGCGTGGAACTCGATCAGGTGATCGACGCCCGGCATGATCGCCGGAATCAGCTGCCGGGCCGGTGGGGCCTCGGCCACCCAGGGTGACGAGCCCTCCACGTAATAGAAGACCGCGCCCCTCAGGCGCACCGTCCGCAACACGTCCGACAGCGTGTCCCCGCTCATTCCGGCTCCTTCACTCGAGAGGCGCGCGCGGCGGAGGCTCCGTCGCAGGCGCGCACGACTCCGGCCCGCGCCCCCGCGTGACCGGCTTCAAGGGAGTGATCGCAAAGCGCAGGGCCGGAACGACACGGTCGTGGCGGACGGTCTGCATCACGCAACGGACGCCGCGCAAGGCCCCCGGTGACTTCCGGACGCCCGGGCAAGACGTGGAGACGGACGGGCAACTCGCGGGAGGCCGCCGCCAGGCATCCTGCTCCTCCACGCCAGGTTCGGGCATCGCCGGACGGCGACCCCGCGACGCCGGGATCGGGGAGCTCCCGAGAGTCGCGCTCCCGCTGACGGTCCCGGGCCTGGCGCTTCACACGAATCCGAGAGGAAGAGCCATGCACGAAACAGCGAAGACGTTCACCGCGGAGAAGGACCGGCGCACGGGTGCCACCGGCATCGGCGCCACCGCGACCCCCGACTACCAGGCCATCAAGAGCCGGCAGCAGGCCACCTGGGCCTCGGGCGACTACGGCCACATCGGCGTCCGCCTGCAGATTGTCGGCGAGTCGCTCTGCGAGGCGGCCGCGGTGTCGGCCGGCGAGCGGGTGCTCGACGTCGCGGCGGGCAACGGCAACGCGTCGCTCGCGGCTGCACGGCGCTTTGCCGAGGTGACGTCAACCGACTACGTGGCGGCGCTCCTCGAGCAGGCGCGACGGCGCGCGGACGCCGACCGGCTGCCGATCGCCTTCCAGACGGCGGACCTGGAGGACCTTCCGTTTCCCGACGGGGCCTTCGACGTGGTGCTCTCCACCTTCGGCGTGATGTTCTCGCCGGACCAGGAGCGCGCCGCCTCCGAGCTGGTTCGCGTCGTGCGGCCGGGCGGACGGATTGGTCTGGCCGTGTGGACGCCCGAAGGGTTCCTCGGCGCGCTCTTCCAGCTGATGGCCCTGTTCGTTCCGCCGCCGCCCGGTCTTCAGTCGCCGATGGCGTGGGGCACCGAGCCGCGGCTCGTCCAGCTGTTCGGTCCGGCGGCCTCCGACGTCACGGTCGCGCGGAAGTTCTACACGTTCAACTTCACGTCCGCCGCTCACTGGGTGGAGTTCTTCCGCACTTACTACGGCCCCATGCACAAGGCGCTGGCCGCGGTGGACGAGCCGCGCCGGTCCGAGTTCCACCAGGCGCTCGTCGCGCTGCTCGACAGCCGCAACGTGCACCCCGGCGGCGCGCTGGCCGTGCCCGCCGAGTACTTGGAAGTGGTCATCACGAAGTAGACGCGCGAACAGATCGACACGAGCGCGACAAGGAGACGATCATGCGACGACTGTCAGAGGTCTCGATTCGAGTGGGATCGCTCGCGATGTGCGTGTGGCTCGGCGCGGCCGCGCCCGCGCGCGCCGACGCCGTCACCACGTGGAACGACATCGCCATGCGCGCCATCGGAGCGGGGCGCCCCGGCACGGTGGGCGTCTTCGACGCCGCCCTCGTGCAGGCGGCGGTGCACGACGCCGTCCAGGCCTACGAGGGCCGGTTCGAACCCTACCGCGTGCGCATCGACGAGGCCGAGGGCCGGCCCGAGGCGGCGGTGGCGGCGGCGGCGCACGGCGTGCTCGTCACGCTGTACCCCGCGCAGCAGGCGTCGCTCGACGCCGACCTCGACGCCTACCTCCAGGCGCACGGGCTCGTCGGCGATCCCGGCCTCGCGGTGGGCCAGGAAGCCGCGGCCGCGATGGTGGCGCTCCATCGCCCGGCGATGGCGATGCCGGCCTACTACGGCAGCAACGGCATCGGGGAGTGGCGTCCGACGCCCTCCTATCTCGGCAACCCGCCCCTTCCGCCGCCGTACTCGCCAATGGCCGTGCTCTATGTGGCCTACACGACGCCCTTCACGCTGAATCGCACGTCGCAGTTCAGGCCCGAACCGCCTCCGCCCATCCGGAGCGGGCAGTACCTCCGCGACTACGACGAGGTGAAGGCCTACGGCGCGCGTAACAGCAGCGTGCGCACGCCGGCGCAAACCGACATGGCCTACTTCTGGACCGACGAGTACATCGCGCAGTGGAACCGCGCGCTGCGCGGCGTGGCCGAGGCCAGGCTCACGAGCCTGGGCGACAGCGCGCGGCTCTTCGCCCTCGCCAACCTCGCGATGGCCGACGCGCTCATCACATGCTGGGACAGCAAGTACCACTACAGCTTCTGGCGGCCGGTGACGGCCATCCAGGAGGGCGACGCCGACGGCAACGACCGCACCGAGGGCGATCCCGCGTGGGAGCCGCTCGCCAACACGCCGAACTACGCCGAGTACCCGTCGGGCGCGAACAACGTGACGGGCGCGGTCACCACCGTGCTGCAGCGCTACTTCGGCACCGACGCGCTCCCGCTGGTCGTGACGAGCAACGCGCCGCTCGCGGTGCAGAAGACCCGCACCTACGCGCGCATCTCGGACGCCGCCGCGGAGGTCGTCGACGCCCGCATGCTCCTCGGCTTCCACTTCCGCTTCGCCGACGACGCGGCCCGTCGTCAGGGCTCGCGCGTGGCGGACTGGGTCTACAGGAAGACGCTGCGGCCGGTGCGCGGACGACGGCGCTGAGCGCCGCGCGGGTCCACGCGGCACCGCGGTGACGACGCTGTGACGCGTCGGGGACGAAGCGTCCCCGATGCGTCACAGCAACTTCGATCGCGCACGCATCCTTCACCTCACATCGCACGTCCCTTGCTGATGGCGGCCGACGACGCGCCAGCCTCGGGGGGTGTGCGATGCTGACCGGTCTGAGCCTCTTGTCTATCGGGTGGCTCCTGGGCATGGCGCCGGCGGCCAATGGGGCCGCCGTCGCACCGCCGCCGTCGCCTGCGGCGCCTGCCACCGCGCTCGTCGAACGCGTCGATCTCGACCTGCTCGTCTACCCGACGGGCGTCGGCGCCTCCACCACGCGGCAGATGATGACGGTCGGGTCCGAGATGCTCGCGCGGACCGGCGTCCGCATCGCGTGGACCGACTGCCTCGCCGAGCCGTCGGCGTGCGGCCCGCGCGACGGAAGCGCCGGGCGCGCCGCGGTGGTGCGGTTCACCACCGGCGCCTCGTGGCAGCGCGAGGGGTGCGGGTGGGCGGTCAGGCGGCCCGGCAGCATCGGGCTGGGCGTGGTGACGCTCGACATGGGCTGCGTCAGCGAGTTCGCCATGTCGCTGCGCAACCGGAGCGATCGCCTGGTGGTGGAGGCGCCGCGGTTGATGGGAGCGCTCCTCGCCCACGAGGTCGGCCACATCCTTGGGCTGCACCACGGCACCAACGGTGTGATGAGGTGCACCGTCGGCGTGACCGAGTGGCGCGCGCTCGCGACCGGCCGCCTGCACTTCAGCGACGCGGACAGACGCCAGATCGCCGCGGCCCTCCGTGAGCCGGCGACGGTGCGGGCGAGCACGCGCTGACCTCAGCGTTCGAGGATGCGGCCGTAGGGACCGCCCTGGGCCACGCGCCGGACGTACTCGTAAGTCGCCCGCGAAAGCGACTCGATGGCGGCATCGCCGTCGCGCCCGGCCTTGAGCCACGAGGTCATCGCCACGAGGATGTAGCCGCGCCCGGCGACCTCCACGTATCCCGCATCGACGGCCACGCCGTCGAGACCGCCCGGCTTGCTCGCGGCGCGCACGCCGGCGGGCAGGCCACGCGTCAGCGCGGTGGACTTCGGAAGGCGCAGGATCTCGAGCATCTGCGTGCGGCTCCCGGGCCCAATCCCCGTGCCGGCCACGACCGCCTGCAGCAACGCCGCAAGGCCGCGCGGGGTGGCGAGGTTCTCGTGGCCGCGCGCGGCGGCCTCGGCATCCATCATGCGCCGCTGCAGCCGGATGGCGTCCTCGCCGACGCCGGGGAGCGCTGCCACCGTCTGGTTGATGCGATCCATGCCGAGCGCGTCGATGAGCACGTTGGTCGCCGTGTTGTCGCTCAGCATGATCATCAGCGCGGCGTGATCGCGGAGCGTGAGCCGGGGGTCGGTCAGGAACTGCAGGATGCCGGAGCCCGCCACCCGCGCCGCCGCGGGCATGGCATGCGGCTGGTCGAGCGCGATGCGTCCGGCCTCGGCCTGCCGGAACAACTCGTAGAGGATGGCGATCTTGATGGTGGAGGCCGTCGGGAACAGCCGGTCGGCAAAGCGCTCGAAGCGCTCGCCCGATTCGAGATCGACAATC
>JAHDVQ010000080.1:5314-6666 GCA_023384595.1 Vicinamibacteraceae bacterium
CCGCGCGGGGTTCGTGCCGAGCAGCGCACTCAGGAGCAGGGCGAACGGAATCGACAGGCGCATGAAGGCTCCCCTGGTCAGGACGCTCGATCTCATCACGACGTCACCTTGACGACGACCGCCGTCATGTCGTCGCTCGGCGCGGCGTGAGCGCGGTGCTCGGCCACCACGTCGAAGATCGCGCGGACGATCGCCGCGGCCGGCTCGCCCGCCATGCCGCAGACGACCTGCTGCACGCGCTCGTCGCCGAGCTCCTCCCCCGCGGGGTTCATGGCCTCCCAGACCCCGTCCGAGCAGAACACGAAGACGTCGCCCTTCGCGAGCGGCCGCGTGATCTCGTCGTAGACCGAGCCCGCGAAGGCGCCGAGGGGGACGCCCGGCAACGCGACGCGCGAGCACGAGTTGCCGGTGTAGTGGAGCGGGTAGGGCAGTCCCGAGTTGGCGAAGGTCACCGTGCGCGCCTTGAGGTCGAAGCTCGCATAGCAGAGCGTGCAGTAGAACTCCTCGAGCTGGCGCTGGTGGAGGATGGTGTTCATCGACTCCAGCACCTCGGCGGGACTGGTGCGGTCGGGCGTGTAGCGGCGGCGGAACGTGCGCGACCGCATCAGCTCGCCGGCAAACGCGCTGTAGAGGGCCGCGGGCACGCCCTTCCCGGAGACGTCGCCGAGCGCGACCACGAAGGTGTTGGCGACGGGGGTCAGGTAGTCGTAGAAATCGCCGCCCAGCTCGCGCGCCGGCTCGAAGGCGGCGGCCACGTCGAGGCCCTTCGTGCGCTTGGGCAGCGCCGGCGGCAGGAACGCCATCTGCACCCGCTGCGCGAAGCGCACCTCGCGCTCGAGCCGCTCCTCGTTGGCGCGCACGGCCTCGTAGAGCCGCGCGTTCTCGACGGCCACGGCGGCCTGGCTCGCGAGCAGCGTGAGCAGCTCCTCGTCCCCCTTGGTGAAGGCGGCCAGCTCGGGGCTCTCGAGATCGACGACGCCGATGCAGCGATCCTTCACGAGCATCGGAATCGCGAGCTCGGACTTCACGTCGGCCACCGCGTTGATGTAGCGCGGGTCGCGCGAGACGTCGGGGACGTTGACCACTTCCTTGTAGAGCGCCGCATGGCCCACGATGCCCTCGCCGAGCAGCACGCGCGCGATGCCGTGATGATCGCCGAACTTCACGGCCACCTTCGACTCGAGCACGTTCGTCACGGGGTCGAGGAGCCAGATGCCGAAGGTGCGGTAATCGACCACGCGGCGCGTGAGCTGCGCCACGCGGACGAGCAGCTGGTCGAGCTCCAGGATCGACGAGAACTCGCGGCCGATCTCGGCGAGCGTCTCGAACAGCTCGACGTCGCGGCGCTCGCG
>JAHDVQ010000080.1:6766-10314 GCA_023384595.1 Vicinamibacteraceae bacterium
GTGGCATAGGCAATCCGCAGCTTGCCGCTGCGGCGCTCCTGGAGGAAGACGGCGAAGGCGTCGAAGGCGATGATGCGCGCGATGAGTTCGGGAATGCGCGGCAGCAGCTCGTCGAGTTCGAGGACGGAGGTCACCTCGCGTCCCAGTTCGAACAGGGTGAGGAGCTTGTCGCGCTCGGATGGCTTCGGGAGGGTCACGGACTCTATCACTGAACCGACGGATTATACTTGCTGTTCCGTTCCGGCCACCCGGCCCAGGAGCCGTTCATGCCTGCCAAGTCGTCGTCGTTTCGTGGGTTATGGCGCGGAAACGCGCCCTCGGCTGGGTCGCGGGCCGCGACGGCGACCGCGGTCGGGCTGCGCCGCCCGGGGTGGCTTCGTGTGGCGGCCGCGGCCGCCGCGCTGGGCGTGGCGCCGCTCGTGTGGCAGGAGGCCGGCGCGCCGGCACCGCCGGTTCACGCAGCCTCGCGTGCGCCCGTCGAAGCCCGCCACGGCATGGTGGGCTCCACCGAGGAGCACGCCTCGCAGATTGGCGTACGCATCCTCCAGCAGGGCGGGAACGCCATCGACGCGGCCGTCGCCGTGGGCTTCGCCCTCGCGGTGACGCACCCGGCCGCCGGGAACATCGGCGGCGGCGGCCTCATGGTCATCCGCTTCGCGGACGGCCGCACGACGGCCATCGATTACCGGGAGATGGCGCCCGCCGGCGCGACGCGCGACATGTTCCTCGGGGCCGACGGCAAGCCCGTCGCCGAGCGCAGCCTGGTCGGCGCGCTTGCGGCCGGCGTGCCGGGCTCCGTGGCCGGCCTCGCCCACGCGCACGGCAAGTACGGCCGGCTTCCGTGGCGCGATGTCGTCATGCCCGCGGTGGAGCTGGCCGAGCGCGGCTTCGTGGTGAGCCACGCGCTCGCGCGATCGCTGCGCGGCGCGCAGAAGCAGCTCGGGCGCTTCCCCGAGTCGTCGCGGATCTTCCTGCGGGACGGGCGATTCTACGAGGCGGGCGAGACGCTGGTGCAGGCGGATCTCGGGAAGACGCTGCGCCTGGTGGCCGAGCGGGGACCCGAGGGCTTCTATCGCGGCCCCGTCGCCGACCTCATCGCCGACGAGATGACGCGCACCGGCGGCCTCATCACGCGCGACGATCTCGCCGCCTACAAGGCGATCGAGCGCAAGCCGCTGAGCGGCACGTACCGCGGCTACGACCTCATCGCGATGCCTCCGGTGAGCTCCGGCGGCATCGCCCTCATCCAGGCGCTCAACATCCTCGAGGCCTTCCCGCTTGCCGAGTTCGGCCACAACTCCTCGAAGACCATCCACCACGTGGTCGAGGCGACGCGACGCGTCTACGCCGACCGCTCGGAGTGGCTCGGCGACCCGGCCTTCTTCGAGGTGCCCGTGACGGGCCTGCTCTCGAAGCGCTACGCCGGCGCGCTCCGGTCGTCGTTCGACCCGGCGCGCGCCACGCCATCGTCGGCGGTGAAGCCGGGCAGTCCGCGCGACTTCGAGTCGGACGACACCACGCACTACTCGGTGGTCGATGCCGAGGGCACGGCCGTCTCGACGACGACGACGATCAACGGGGGATACGGGAATGGGCAGGTCGTGCCCGGCGCGGGATTCCTGCTGAACAACGAGATGGACGACTTCAGCGCGAAGCCGGGCAGCCCGAACATGTTCGGGCTCGTGGGAGGCGTCGCCAACCAGGTCGAGCCGCGCAAACGGATGCTGTCGTCGATGACGCCGACCATCGTGGCGCGCGACGGGAAGACGGTCCTCGTCGTGGGGTCGCCGGGCGGCTCACGCATCATCACGACGGTGCTGCAGGTCGTGATGAACGTCATCGATCACGGGATGGACGTGCAGGAGGCCGTGGACGCGCCCCGGTTCCATCACCAGTGGCTGCCCGACGAGATTCGCATCGAGCGGCAGGGGTTCCCGCGCGACGTCGTCTCGGCGCTCGAGGCCATGGGGCACAAGGTGCGGGTGCTGCCCGACATGGGCGACGTGCACGCGATCGTCATCGACCCGAAGACGGGCGTGCGTTACGGGGCATCGGATCCCCGCATGGACGGCCGGACGCTCGGCTACTGACGTGCGGGGCTGGCCTCTCAAGGTGACAGGTTGCAGAAAGTGAAAATACTCCCGACCCCTCTTGACAACGCGGCCATTCAGCGCATCCTGCCGCACCGCTACCCGTTTCTCTTCGTCGACCGCATCGTCGAACTCGAGGCCGACAAGCGCATCGTCGGGATCAAGACGGTGACGCGTAACGACAGGTATCTCGTCGAGGATCCCGGGGTGGGCGCGGTGCTGCCGCAGACGGTGCTCACCGAGGCCATGGCGCAGGTCGGCGCCATCCTCATCCTGTCGAAGCCGGAGAACGAGCAGCGGCTGATCTACTTCATGAGCATCGACAAGGCACGCTTCAGGCGCGCGGCCCGCGTCGGCGAGATGGTGGAGATCGAGGCGTTGGTGCTGCGGCTCCGCAGCCGCATGGGCATGCTGCGTGGCATCGCGCGCGTCGACGGCGAGGTCCTCATCGACGGCATCATGACCTTCGCCCTCGGCCCCAGGCAGGAGCCGGCTACTCCGGCGGAGGCTTGAGCAGCACCCGCTTCAGGCGCGGGTGATACGACGTGAATTCGCTCGAGGTCTCGTCCTCGGCAATGTGACGGCGGACCTGGTGCAGCTTCGCGTCGAGGTCGTCGGCCATGGCGAGGACGAAGGCCTCGATGGTCTTCGGCTCGACCGGCGATCCGAACTCGAGCGATCCGTGGTGTGAGGCGATGAGGTGCTCCACCTCGGTACGCCGCGCCTCGCTCAGCGAGGCGATGCCCTGCGCGGCCTCGCGCACCATCATCAATCCGAGCGCGATGTGGCCCACGAGGTTTCCCTCGCGGGAATAGCCCGTGACGAGGTCGTAATCGAGCTCCTGCAGTTTTCCGATGTCGTGGAGAATCGCGCCGGCCCTGAGCAGGTCGCGGTCGGCCTCGTAGATGCCGGCGAGCGTGTCGACCACGCGGGCAATCTGCAGGATGTGCTCGAGGAGGCCTGAGCGATACGCGTGGTGAATGGTCTGCGCGGCCGGCCAGATCCGCAGCCGCGCCTCGTTGTCGGCGACGATGCGCCGCAGGAGCACCCGGAGGCCCTCGTCGGCCACGGCGTCGATGAGCGCCGAGAGTTCGGTCCACATCTCGTCGACCGATCGCGGCGAGGTGGGGATGCAGTCTTCTTCGCGAAACCCGTGGAGGCGATCCTGATCGGGATTGACGCGCCTGATGCGGTTCACGACGAGCTCGATGCGTCCGCGATAGATGTTGGTCCGCGCGTCGACCGCGACGAACTCGCCCTGCTCGAACTCGTTGCCGAAGCGCTCCGCCTCCTGGGCGAAGAGCTTGCCCAGCACCTGGCCCGACCGATCCTGCAGGAGGAGCTGCATGAACTGCCCGCCTCCCTGCGCGGTGCGCGCTTCCTTCGAGGCGCACAGGTAGTAGCCGACCCCGGTGAGGTTCGGCGCAAGTTCGCGGATGCGCGGCAGGCGGGACATCA
>JAHDVQ010000080.1:10414-12478 GCA_023384595.1 Vicinamibacteraceae bacterium
CCCGTTTGCGGGCCGGGCCGCTGCCTGGCCGTCGTCACGATCGCCATGCCTCCCAGGATGATCGCCGCGCCAAGCGCGGTCTGCACCGTGAAGGGCTCGGCCAGCAGCCAGACACCGAGCAGCGTGGCAATCACGGGGTTGACGTAGGCGTAGAGCGCGACGAACGACACGCGGAGGTAGCGCAGCGCGTAGAGATACGCGCCGTAGCCGGCAATCGATCCGACAAGCGACAGGTAGAGCACCGCGAGCGAGGACCGCGTCGACGGCGCGAAGCCGGCCCACTCGCCCGTCACGGTGCCGGCCAGGAGCATCCAGGCGCCGCCGAAGAACATCTGCCACGCCGCGGCCGACAAAGGGTCGAGCCCCTTCGTGTGGCGCTTCGAGTACGACGACCCCACCGCCCATCCCGCGCACGCCACCTGCAACGCGACGACGCCCAGCGCGAAGTTCCGGCCGGCAGCGCCTCCCTGCTGCAGATCGCGCCACACGAGCACGACGATGCCGGCAAAGCCGAGGGCGAGGCCGATCCAGTGCTGCGTGCGCAGGCGCTCGCCCCCGGGGAAGAGGCGTTCGACGGCGACCATCCAGAAGGGGGCGGTGGCCACGATGACGGCCGTCATGCCGCTCGGCACCCACAGCTCGGCGACGACCACGCCGCCGTTGCCGAGGCCGAGCATCAGGAAGCCGAGGACGAGGAGCTCGCGCCACTCGCGGCCGGGCCGCAGACGACGCCCCGAGGCGGCCAGCACGAGGCCGAACAGCGCGCCGGCGAACGCATAGCGCAGCCCGCCGAGCAGCATCGGCGGGAACGTCTCGAGCGCAATCTTGATGGCGAGGTACGTCGTGCCCCAGGCGACGCAGACAATCGCCCACGCGAGATACGCGAGGCGGGGCGGAGAGGACGAAGGCACGAAGGAGGGCTACAGGCTACGGGCTACGGGCTACGGGCCTGGTCAAAGGCTATAGGGTACAGGGGAGGAGCCGGTCGCACCAGCCCTCCCCAACCCGTAGCCTGGAGCTCGTAGCCTGGAGCTCGTAGCCTAGAGCTCGTAGCCTGGAGCTCGGGGCCTGGCGCCCGTAGCTCCCGTAGCTCCCGTAGCCTTCGTGGCCTTCGTAGCCTTAGTAGCCTTAGTAGCCTATGTCGCCTTAGTAGCCTTAGTAGCCTATGTAGCCTATGTAGGCTTCGTAGGCTATGTAGGCTATGTAGGCCATGTAGGCCATGTGGGCTGCGCGTCGCCTACGATCCCAACCGGCTCTTCGCGTTGACGAGCTTGGTGGCGACGTCCTTCACGGCCGCCTCGGTGGCCTCGCCGAGAATCGTCTCGCGGAAGTCCGACGACCCCATCTCGACGCTGCCGCCGCCGCCGCCGCCCCAGCCGCCACCGCCGCCGCCCAGCAGCAGACCGGTGCGCTTCGAGGTGCCCTCGCCCTTTGCCGAGGCCATGATCTCGCCGGTGGTCGTGTCGACCATCCGCACGGTGATGGCCACCGTGGCCTTCCCCTTGCTCGTGCCGACCTTGCCGAGGCCAAAGCCGCCGCGGCCCCAGCCGCCGCCGCCGACGCCGACCTTCTTGTCCTCGGTGCCGAACTTGGTGATGGAGCCGACGATCATGTACTTCACGCCGAGCGCCTTGCCGATCTGCGCGACGGTCGCGGCGCTGGGATCGGCGCGTTCGCTGTTGGAGAAGTTCTGCTCGGCGAGGATCTTGTCGAGCGCCTTGCGCTCGATGATGCGGTAGCTTCCGTCGTTCACCAGCTCGTCGACGATGAGGTCGGCGATGCCCTTGCCGATGTCCCAGTTTCCGCTCCACCACTGCTGAACGGACCCGAAGTCGAGGTCGAAGACCGTGACGGTCGGACGTGACGACTGGGCAAACGTCACGCTCGATGTCAGGGCCAGGGCCGCGAGCGAGAGCCCAGCCACCCGCATCGCCCGAAATGCCTTACACATGTTCACTGTCCTCCTGTCCAACCGAGGTGCGGGCCGGGAGCGGCCGAACCGGGGTCGAGTCGACGATCAATCGGCCGTTTCGGCTCGAAGTTGAAGCTGCATTAGACCGCTCC
>JAHDVQ010000080.1:12578-17745 GCA_023384595.1 Vicinamibacteraceae bacterium
CACGCGTCACGGCCCTCGTTTCAATGGTAGATTCCGAAGCGTGAACGTGACGCGGCGCCCCCCCGACGGCCATCGCCACGACCGGGCCGCGGTGGTGCGCCTGTTCGACACGGTCCGGCAGGGACTGTTCGTCGGCACCGTCACGCCGGAGGATTGCGTCACCCGGGCCGTCAACAGTCACCTGAAGCTCATGCTCGGCTGGCCCCCGGAGTCGCCCGACGCCGAGGTGCGGCCGCTGGCGCCCGAGGCCTTCGCCGATCCGTCGGCGCGTCAGGCCCTCCTCGACGCACTCGCGCGCAACGGCAGCGTCACCGACTTCCCCGTCCGCCTGCTGCGTCGCAATGCCGAGCCGCTCTGGGTGGAGTGGTCGGCCGTGGCCGAGACGGCCGGTGACGGGCGGCTCGATGTCGAGGCCATCGTGCGCGACGTCAGCGAGCGCAAGCGGCTCGACGACCAGGCCCGCGAGCTGTATCAGCAGTTGCTCCAGGCCGAGAAGATGGCCGCCCTCGGACAGACCATCTCGGGCGTGGCGCACGAACTGAACAACCCGCTCGCCACGATCCTGGCGTCGGCCGAGCAGCTCGCGCGCAAGCCGGTCGATCCGGGCATCAGGCGCGGCCTCGACACCATTCTCGGCGAGGCGGAACGCGCCGCGAAGATCGTACGCAACCTCCTGACCTTCGCGCGCAAGCGGCACACGACGCGCGCGATGGTCGATCTGAACCAGGTGGTGCGCGAGACGCTCGCGCTCCGCCAGTTCGGCCTCCGCGCGACCAACATCGAGGTCATCGACGCGCTCGCCTCGGGGTTGCCGCCGCTGTTCGCCGACCCGTTCCAGCTCCAGCAGATCGTGCTCAACCTCGTCATCAACGCGGAACAGGCCATGATCTCGGCTCACGGACGGGGCGCGCTCATGGTGCGAAGCTGGCAGCACACCGACCGCGACGCCGTGGTCCTCGAGGTGAACGACGATGGCCCGGGCGTGCCGGCGACGGTGCTGCCCCGAATCTTCGACCCGTTCTTCACGACGAAGTCGGCGGGCCAGGGGACGGGCCTGGGACTCACCGTGGCCTACGCCATCGCCGAGGAACACGGCGGGAGCCTGCGCGTCGAGTCGTCTCCCGGCAATGGCGCGTCGTTCTTCCTGGAGCTTCCGACGGGTGGCACGAGCGTGGCCGCACCGGGCCCGCCCCCCGATCTGTCGCCAGGGGCGGGCGCGGGCGCGCAGGTCCTGCTGGTGGAAGACGAGGCGGCGCTGGCCGGGGCGGTGTCCGAGGGGTTGCGCGACGCGGGGTTCTTCGTGATCGAGGCGAGCGACGGCGAGGAAGGGCTCGCCCGGCTGCGCGAGCGAGCCTTCGATCTGGTGGTCTGCGATCTGCGGATGCCGCGAATGGACGGTCCGGCGTTCTACCGCGCCATGGCGGCGGCGACGCCCGCGCTCGCGCGGCGGGTCATCTTCGT
Organism: Vicinamibacteraceae bacterium; assembly: GCA_023384595.1. GTDB lineage: Bacteria > Acidobacteriota > Vicinamibacteria > Vicinamibacterales > JAFNAJ01 > JAHDVQ01. Next base: position 14,040 of record JAHDVQ010000080.1, read on the forward strand.
CACCGGGGACGTCGCGGGCACCGACGCCGAGCGGTTCCTCGAGGAAAGCGGCTGCCGCTGGCTCGCCAAGCCCTTCCGGCTCTCGGAGCTCCTCCGCACCGTGCGCGAGGTGCTCGCGTAGTCGACGACGACGCCGGGCGTGGCCGAGGCGTCGCGCGCATGCGCGTGGTCGGCCGCGTGCAGCGTCGCGTGCGCCATCGTCTTGCGCGCGGGGAGCGCCGGGAACGGGAGAATCTCGGCCGTCTGGTCGGGTCCGCCGTCGCTCGCCGCGAGCACCTTCCGCAGCCGTTGCACCGCGCGGGCGTGCAGCTGCGAGACGCGCGACTCGTTGACCCCGATCTCGGCGCCGATCTCCTTCATGGTGACCTCGCCGAAGTAGTACATCCCGATGACCCGCTGCTCGCGGGGCGGAAGCGTCCTGATGGCGGCCCGCACGCGCTCGCGGACTTCCTGATGCGCGTAGAGCTGGTCGGGCAGCGGCGTTTCGGCCGGCTGCAGCACGGGCGGCAGCTGTCCCTCCTCGATGTGCTCGCCGGCGAGCAACGGCGAGGTCGACTCGATCGTGTTGATGCGCACGATCGTGCGCCCGAGGCGGGCCTCGTCGGCCCCGACGCGCGCCGCCAGGTCGGCCAGCGACGGCTCGCATCCCGTCTCGCGGCGAAGCTCCTCGCGCGCCGCTTCGAGCTCGCGGCGCATGCGGCGCACCCCGCGCGGCCAGGCGTCCTTCCTGAGCGCGTCGATCATCGCCCCGCGGACGCGGCGCTCGGCGAAGGTCTCGAACTTGATGCCGCGGCTCTCGTCGAAGCGGTGCGCCGCGTCGATGAGACCCAGCATCCCGTCCTGGACGAGATCGCCCAGATCGATCGAGTGGGGCATCGAGGAGGCCACGCGGCGTGCCAGCGACTCGACAAACGTGAGGCTGCCAAGGATGCGATTTCGCTCTGCGTCGGTGACCGGCTGCCGCTGCATCGTTCGCTCCGTCGAAACGTCGAGGGTCACGCCCTCTGGGGCTGGGTGCCCGGCGTGCGCCCTCGCAGGGGCGTGTGCCGGACCGGAACACGGGCGATGTATGGCAACGGCGGTGCCAGCCCGGCACACCCCGCCAGCAGCATGCGGCCTGAGTCGCGGGCTCGATGCCCAGAAACAGGCAAGCCGTTATTAGTCTGCGGTTTAGGGGAAGAGCGTGTGCAACCGTGTGCAGCGGCGTGCCACACCGGGCACAATGCAGAATCGTCAAAGAATTGACGATTCTGGGGACATGTCGTCGGTCAATTGACAGGGGGATCGGCCAGGCGGCCACGCCAAGGGCGGCGCGGCGAGAGCGGTACGGTCGCCGCGGAGCGGACGGGAGTCCTGCTCAGGCCTCGTCCTGCTCCAATCGCGAGCGCAGCTCCCTGGCCGAGGCCATGGCCTCTATCGCGCTGGCGACGACCTGCGCGGCGCGCGCGCGCGACTGATCGTCGGGCGCCCTCGCCTCGAGCAGCTCGGCGTTGGCGAGGATGATCCCGAGCTGGTTGTTCAGCCGGTGGAAGAGGCCACTCAGGTCGCGAGACACACGCACCGGGGCTCCTTGGACGCCGGGATCGGCCGGGAGCGACACCGTCGGCGCCCTCACAGCGATGTCGACGGGGCGCCGGGCCCCGTTCCCGCGGTCTCCACGACGGGATCGGGACGACGCCAGAGCGTATCCGAGAAGATGCGGACGGATCCGCCCGCCGTGCGGACGTACTGCACTTTCCCGGATGCCATCCAGTTGTAGATGGTGCGCCGGCTCACGCCGACCTCGGCGCACGCCTGGGCGATGGTGACTGTCTGTCGAGATGCGGACATGGGGTGGCAGGCGCTCACTTGCGCTCGTGGGCAGTATCGGACCGACGCGGCGGCGGCTATAGATGAGGCCCGCACGATTTCGCCCGGCCTGGAAGTTTGACGTGCGCCCCCACGGGTGTCAAAGTATTGGCGCGCGTGCAAATGACTGACTACCGGCCACATGTACTGTTCGTCGAGGACGAGGCTCTCCTGCGCGAAGCCGTCGCCGCCCGGCTGCGCGACGAGGGCTTCGAGATTGTCGAGTGCGGCACGGGCGAGCAGGCCCTGACCCGTCTTCAGGAGTTCGCCTTCGACGCGGTGATTACCGACCTGCGACTGCCGGGCCTCGACGGCGCCGCCCTGATGGAAGCCGCGCTCGACCGGTATCCGGATCTGATCGTCATCGTGGTCACAGGGTTCGGGACGGTGAAGGACGCCGTGCAGGCCATCCGGCGCGGCGCCGCGGACTTCATCACCAAGCCGTTCCAGCTCGACGAACTGCTCCACGTGCTGCGATCGGGGCTCGAGCGCCGGCGCCTGCGGGCCGAGAACGCCCTCCTGCGCTCGCAGATCGAGGCGCGCTATGCGCTGAGCGGACTCGTGGGCCACAGCCGGCCCATGCGCGCGCTGGCGCAGCTGCTCGAGACCGTCGCCCCGACGCAGAGCACCATCCTCATCACGGGCGAGACCGGCACCGGCAAGGAACTGGTCGCGCGGGCGATTCACCAGAACAGCACGCGCGCGCATCAGCGCTTCGTCGCCTTCAACGTGAGCGCGGTGCCCGAGTCGCTGGCCGAGGCGGAGCTGTTCGGGCACGTGCGCGGCGCCTTCACGGGGGCCGTCGCGTCGCGGCCGGGCCGCTTCGAGGTGGCCCATCGCGGCACGCTGCTGCTCGACGAGGTGGGGACGATGAGCCCCGCGCTGCAGATGAAGCTGCTGCGCGTGCTGCAGGAACGCGAGGTCGAGCGCGTCGGCGACAGGCAGGCCACCAAGGTGGACGTGCGCGTGCTCGCCGCGACCAACGCCGATCTCCGCAAGCTCGTCGAGACGGGCAGTTTTCGCGAGGACCTGTACTACCGCCTCAACGTGATCGAGATCCGTCTGCCGCCCCTGCGCGAGCGGCGCGAGGACATTCCCCTGCTCGCCGCCTCGTTCCTCGATCGCTTCGGTCGCGAGTACGAGCCCGCGCGCACGGGCGTGGCCATCTCGCAGGAAGCCATGCGTCTGCTGATGGCGTACGGATGGCCGGGCAACGTCCGGCAGCTCGAGAACGCGATGGAGCGTGCGCTCGCGCTGACGCCACCGGGGACCGCCGTCGACGTCGCGGCGCTCCCGCCAGACGTCCGCGACGGGCCCGGCGCCGACACGCCCTCTCCCGACGTGGCCTTGCCGGCCGCAGGTTTCGACCTCGACGCCTTCCTCGCCCGGACCGAGCGATCGCTCATCGAGCAGGCGCTCGCGCAGACCGGCGGCAACCGCCGGCGCGCCGCGGACATGCTCGGCATCAAGCGCACCACTCTGGTCGAGAAGATCAAACGTCTCGGGCCGCTCGACGCGGCTTCGGACTTCGCCTCGTGAAAGGCCCCGTCATGTCGCGCTTCCGCTACTGGATCATCCTGCTCGCCGAGGGGCCGACGACGTTTCGATCGCGCGATCCCGAGACGCTCACCCCGACGCTCACGCAGCTGCGGCGCACGCACCCAGAGGCGGCACTGAAGTGGTTCGAGGCGGGCAAGCTGTGGGACTCGCCAGAGGAGGCGCAAGCCGCCGGCGCCAGTCCCCCGGAACGGCGCGCGCGCGACTGGCGGCCAGGCGGCGACCATCGCGATCCGAAGGCGGTCTACAAGAAGCCGCCGCGCGACGTGCGCAAGCGCCGCATCATCGAGCGGATGCGTGA
>JAHDVQ010000081.1 GCA_023384595.1 Vicinamibacteraceae bacterium
TTCCTGTTACACTCTGCCGCGTGCCGAAGCTGTCGATGCTGGTGTCACCGGGACTCTGGGACCTGCTCGAACGCCTCCGGCCCCATCTCGACGTCACCATCGACATCTTCGACGCGGAGCTCCTGCCCCTGCTGCCGCCGCATGACGAGCCGCTCGCGCGCGTGGTGCGGGCGGTGGCGTCAGGGACCGGGACGACGGGCAGCGACGACGCGCGGGAGCGGCTGCTCGCGGCGATCCAGAGCGGCCATCATCAGCTCCTCTCGCACGACGTGTTGCGCCTTGGAGTATTTCCGCTGCGCCACGACCGTGCCGTCGTGGGGCTGCTCGTGGCCGCGGTCGACAGCGGGTCGCGGCGTCTGGCGGAGGCCGTCGCGTCGGCCGGTACGCACACGCCGGACGCCATCGACCGTCACGTCGAGCGGGTCGGCTGGTCGCTGCGGGCGGCCGTCGAAGGCGACATCACGACTCGCGAACAGCTCGGCAACGAACAGCGGCTGGCGCTCTGGCTCGGATCGCTCCTCCGCTTCTTCTCGCACATGCACGAGTGCGTGACGCCGGAGACGCTCTTCGAGGCCGTCGTGCATGCCGCGGCCATCTGGGGCGACTTCGACACGCGCCTGTACCGGCGACAGCTCGACGGCCAGTTCCGGGTGGCTGCAAGCCTCCCGTCTCCCGAGCACCCGGGACCGGAATGCGTCCCGGCCTCGCTCGTGGATGGCCACGCGGGCACCACCCGCGTCACGTCGATCGCGGAACTCGAGGTGCTGGGCTGGCAGCCGGCGGCGGAACTCCTGCTCGTGCCCGTGCCGCCGCTCGATCCGCCCCAGCACCTGCTGGCGATTGCCGGGCACGTCGATCCACGGTTCGAGCAGGTCTTCGGCGTCATCGCCGAGACGCTCGGCAGCTGCCTCGAGCATCTCGCCGCGGCCTCGGCGCGCCAGTTGCACGAGCGGCTCGTGCGGCGCATGGCCAACGACACCCTGCGGTTTCCCGCGCTGGCCACCGCGCTCATCGGCGACGTCGCCTCGGTCGCCGACGCCAGTTCCGCGGCCTTGTGGCTGCAGGAGGTCGCGGGCTCGGCGCGCCTGCTCGCCTCGATCGGATCGCCGGCGGCGCCCGAGCCTCTTCCCGATCTGCCGCACGATGCCGCCCTGCTCTCGCCCGGGCGCCTCGTGTTGCCGCTCGCGGTTGGCGGAGAGGCTCCCGGATACCTGGACCTGACGGCGGCGCCTGGCGCACCCTTCGACACGGCCCGCGCACGGCTGGCCGAGGCCGGCGGCGTGGTGCTCGAGGTCTGGCTTGCCGGAGCGCTGCGCGGCATCGCGCACGCGAGCGGCAGCGCTCCCGCCTCGCCGCCGAGGTTCGAAGCGCGTATCAGGGAAGAACTTGCCCGCGCCAGCCGCTTCGGGCTCGAGGCCGCGCTGGTCGTCATCGGCACCCCTGACGCCGGAGCGACGGCGGCGGAGAGCGCGTCGGACCTTCCCGCCCTCGTCGACGCCGTCCGCGCGCAACTCCGCTCGTCGGACCTGCTCGGCCGCCTCGAGAACGGCGATCTCGCCGCGCTCCTCGTCCACACCGACCGCCGCGGGGCCACGGCCGCCGTCGATCGCATCGAGCGGGCCCTGGCCCGGCTCGAGGCCCACCACGGTGCCCCGCACAGCCAGCTCGGTCTGGCCGCCTACCCCACCGATGGCGACACGGCCACCGCGCTCATCGCGACGGCCCGCCGCGCCGCGCACACTCCGACGGCAAGCTAGCGCGCACCGCCTACCGCCTACCGCCTACCGCCGCGTGAACGGCGCACAGGAAACCCGGCGCCGTTCACGCCTGTGCTACCCTGTTCCGATTCTTCTCACGGAGTGATCCCCGCATGGATACGCGCGCCTTCATCGACCGGATCCACAACCGGTCCGTCACCGTCGGCATCATCGGCCAGGGGTACGTTGGCCTGCCCCTGGCGCTGGTCTTCGAGGAGGCCGGATTCCCCGTTCGAGGCTTCGACCTCGACCCGAAGAAGATCGCCGCGCTCGAGCGGGGCGAGTCCTACATCAAGCACATCGGCTCGGCGCGGGTGAAGGCCGCCGTCGATCGCGGACGCTTCACCGCCACCACCGACTTCGACGGCCTCAGCGACTGCGACGCCATCCTGATCTGCGTGCCGACGCCGCTCGGCCGTCACCGCGAGCCGGATCTGAGCTACATCCACAACACCGCGCGCGAGATCGCGAAGCGCCTCCGTCCCGGACAGCTCATCGTCCTCGAGTCGACGACCTATCCGGGGACGACCGATGAGGAAGTGCGGCCGATTCTCGAGGAGACGGGACTCACCTGCCCGGCCGACTTCCTGCTCGCCTTCTCGCCCGAACGCGAAGACCCCGGGAACGAGCGGTTCAACACGCGCACCATTCCCAAGGTCGTCGGCGGTGTCACGCCCGAGTCCACCGAGGCCGCCGTCGCCCTCTACGGCGCGGCCGTCGACAAGGTCGTGGCCGTGTCGTCGGCTCGCGTGGCCGAGTCGTGCAAGCTGCTCGAGAACGTCTACCGCTCGGTGAACATCGCCCTCGTCAACGAGCTGAAGGTGACCTTCGACCGCATGGGCATCGACGTGTGGGAGGTCATCGAGGCGGCCAAGACCAAGCCGTTCGGCTTCACGCCGTTCTATCCCGGTCCCGGCCTGGGGGGACACTGCATCCCGCTCGATCCCTTCTACCTCTCGTGGAAGGCGTCGGAATACGGCATGTGGACCCGCTTCATCGAGCTCGCCGGCGAGGTCAACACCTCGATGCCGCGCTACGTCGTCGGCAAGGTGATGTCGGCCTTGAACGAGCAAGGCAAGAGCCTGAAGGGAGCCAGGGTGCTCGTGCTGGGTCTCTCATACAAGGAGAACATCGACGACGACCGCGAGTCGCCGAGCTACGAGCTGATCGAGATGCTGGAGGAAGCCGGCGCGCACGTGGACTACTGTGACCCCTACTTCCCCGAGGCCCGGCCCGGGCGGCATCACGACGTGCGGCTGAAGTCCGTGCCGTGCACGGCCGAAGCGTTCCAGGGGTTCGACGCGCTGCTGGTGTCCACGGCCCACTCGCAGTTCAAGGAGCCGGCCCTCTACAAGGGCGTCGGGTTGGTCATCGACTCCAGAAACATCGTCAAACCCTCTCCTGAGGGGCCGCTGCGAGTGGTGAAGGCGTAGGGCGCTTCGCCGGGCAGACAAAAGTCGCCTAAGAGGCGGACTAAAATCTGGACCTATGAGGCTCACGCGGCGGCGTCAACCGCCCTAAACCTATATTAACCAAGCACTTACCTCAGCTGACGTTTTTTGACGATGAGTGGCTGTCGGTTTGCAGAGGGAAGGCTTCCAGAGCTCAACCCCCCGATGCCCCGTCAACCTCCGTCTCCGCAGCAACGTCGCCTCGGCGATCGGCGTCAACGGCCGCGTTTCGAGATCGTCGGTCAGTTGTGGGGGTCGCTCGAGTTGGTCGAGCCGCTGGCGGTCATCGATCTGAGTCGTGGCGGCGCCTTGGTCGAGGGCGCTGCTGAGCTGCCAGTCGAGTCCGTGCATCGGTTGAGGGTCGAGACCGGCACCGAGACGGTGGATGTTCAGGTTCGCGTAGCGCATGCCAGCGCCGCCGAGACGGCGCAGGGAGCCGGGGTCCACCGGAGCGGCGTCGAGTTTCTGACCGTGCCCGAAGGCGCCGCCGCGTGGCTCGAGGCCGCCGTCGCGGCTCCCGTGGTGACGCCGTCTGAGGCCCCTTCGGCCCCCGAGAGTTCGGAGTCGTCGATTCGTGACTGAGCCTCGCACCGAACGCCGCCGGTATCTCCGCGTGCCGGTGGGGGCGCGGGACCTGCGGTTGCAGCTGCCCTCGACGGCCACGGTGCAGTTGCTGGACATCAGCGAGTCTGGCGTGCTCCTCTCGTCCACGGCGAGGCTGGCCGTCGGACAGCGGGCGCGCCTGCGGACGCGTCTGGGTACCGACCCGGTGAGCGCCGTGGTGGAAGTCACGCGCCTGGCCGGTCATCAACCCGGGGGACCTCGTCGGTACGGGGCGCGGTTCGTCGAACTCGACGACGAGCAGCGCGCCCGGATTACGCGGTTTCTCGGCGCGGTCTGATTCCCCTGTCAATCTGTCGGGAAGGGGCGCATGATGCGCACCGGCTCGACCGATACAGAGGGTGGACTTTAGTCGCCAGCGGTTGGTTCTAAAGTTCACAAGGCGGGCATTTTCTTTCAAGGAGGCCGAGGAGATAACTCTCCTCACACAGGGACGAAATGAGGCACACCGAAGCGGCAGAACTCATCGGCACCTCCCACCAGATGGTGGAGCTGAAGCAGGAGATCACCCGCATCGCCAGGTCCGATGCCAAGGTCCTCATCACCGGCGAGAGCGGCGTCGGCAAGGAACTGGTCGCTCGCGCCATCCACGACGGGAGTCCGCGTACCGAGCGCGCGTTCGTGGCCGTCAACTGCGCCGGCCTCCCCGAGACCCTCCTCGAGTCCGAGCTCTTCGGCCACGTCAAGGGCTCCTTCACCGGTGCCTACCGCGACAAGCAGGGCAAGCTCGAGATGGCCGACGAGGGCACGGTCTTTCTCGACGAGGTCGGCGAGATGACCCTCCGCATGCAGGGGCTTCTCCTCCGCTTCCTCGAGACTGGCGAGCTCCAGAAGGTCGGCGCCGATCGCACCGGGCGCATCGTCAACGTCCGTGTCGTTGCCGCCACCAACCGCAACCTGCAGGACATGATCCAGCAGGGCCAGTTTCGTGAAGACCTCTTCTACCGCCTCAACGTCATTCACTTCTGGGTGCCGCCGCTCCGCGACCGGAAGGAAGATATTCCGCTGCTCATCGAGTTCTTCCTGGGGCGGTTCACGCGGGGAAACGGCTATCTGGTCCGCGGCATCGAGCCCGACGCCTTTGCGGCGCTCACCGACTACCCGTGGCCCGGCAACGTCCGCGAGCTCGAGAACGTCATCGAGCGCCTCGTCGTGACCGGGCGCCACGAGATGGTCCGCGTGGACGACCTGCCGCCCGAGGTCCGCGCCCAGCGTGGCGTCTCGTTGCGGCCCAAGCGCGAGCGGCGCCGCACGGTCGCCGACGACCTCTGGAAGCGGCTGGTGGACGACCGGGAGTCGTTCTGGACCACGGTCTACCCGCTTTACATGGCCCGGGAGATTACGAAGCAGAACGTGCGCGACCTCGTCCGGCGCGGGCTCGAGGAAGCGCGCGGCAACTACAAGATCGTGTGCAAGCTGTTCAACATGGACGAGCGCGACTACAAGCGCTTCCTGAACTTCCTGCGCAAGCACGACTGCCAGTTGCCGTTCAAGGAGTTCAGACAGTAGGGTCCGGCTTCAGCCGGACCGGAGGCGTTGGCACTGGGCACTCGGCACTCGGCACTGGGCGGGTGCCAGACGCCGCCGGTAGCCGGAGGCCGGATGTCCGACCGGGCCGCACGGCAGCTGGGGATTCACGACGCCACAAGGCCCGGTCGATTTGTCAGAATGGGGATTCGCCCCTTTTCGAGGTGAGATGAGCAAGCGCGTGCTGCACGTGGTCGGGGCCCGGCCCAACTTCATGAAGATTGCGCCCGTCATGGCCGCGCTGCGCGCCGTGCCGGCGCTCGGGCAGACCCTCGTGCACACTGGCCAGCACTACGACGAAAAGATGGCGCACGTCTTCTTCGAGGAGCTGGGCCTGCCCCGCCCCGATTTCGACCTCGGCGTGGGCTCGGGAACGCACGCCGAGCAGACCGGCGCCGTCATGGTCGGCCTCGAGCGCGTGCTGGCCGAGGTCGAACCCGACCTGGTCGTGGTTGTCGGCGACGTGAATTCCACGCTGGCCGCGGCCATCGTCTCGGCCAAGGCGGGCGTGCCGGTGGCGCACGTCGAGGCCGGGCTCCGGTCGCGCGACCTGACGATGCCCGAGGAGATCAACCGGCTGGTGACCGACCGCCTGTCGGAGGTCCTGCTGACCCCGTCTCGTGACGGCGACCGGAACCTCCTCGACGAGGGCGTCGCGCCTGAGCGGATTCATTTCGTCGGCAACGTGATGATCGACACGCTGCTCGCCCACCGCACGCACGCCCCCTGGTCGGATGTCGCATCACGATACGACGTGGCGGCGCGCAAGTACGCGGTGCTGACGCTGCACCGGCCCGCCAACGTCGACGACCCGGACCGCTTTGCGACGATCCTGGACCGGTTGTCGGCGATCGGGCGCGAAATGCCCGTGATCTTCCCGGCGCACCCCCGAACGGCAAAGCGTTTGCTGGAGCATGGCCTGATCGACAGGGCGCGGTATCTGCGGATGGTGGAGCCGCTGGGCTACCTGGAGTTCCTGGCGCTGGTCGATCACGCCGGGTGCGTGCTCACCGACTCGGGGGGTATTCAGGAAGAAACCACGGTGCTCGGGGTCCCGTGTTTCACGCTCCGCGACAACACGGAGCGCCCCGTGACCATCGAACAGGGCACCAACACGCTGGTCGGCGCCGATGCCAGGGGGCTCGGCGCCGCCTTTGCGGCTGTCATGAACGGCGGAGGCAAGCACGGGCGGGTGCCTGAGTTGTGGGACGGGCACGCGGGCCTGCGCGTGGCCGGCGTGCTGGCGAGGTTCCTCGGGCTCGACAGTGTGGGTCTGGACCGACCGGTGGCGGGTGCGGCCGGCGTGCCGCAATAGGCGTGGCAATAGTGGAGAGGCGAACCGCAATGATGGGACGGGCAACGACGATCGTGCTGGTGGTGGCGATGGTGGCAGGGTGCGCGCAGGCGCAGTCAGCGGCGCCTCCGGCCAAGCCGAACCCGACGGCGCAGACCGCGTCGCAACCGGCGCAGCAGAAGCCCGCGGCGCCCCCGGCGACGCAGGCCGGAGAGAAACCCGCGCAGAAGCCGGTGCAGGCGCCGGCGGGGCAGCCGGCGGCGGGACAGCCGGCCGCGCAGAAGCCCCCCGCCACTAAGCCGGCCGCGCAGAAGCCGGGCGCCAAGCCGTCGAGGCAGCAGCAGGCCCAGGCCACGGGGCCGGCCGTGACGCCGCCGCCTGACTACGTCATCGGACCCGACGATGTGGTGGGCGTGTTGTTCTGGCGCGAGAAGGACCTGTCGGTCGAGAACACCGTGGTGCGTCCCGACGGCATGATCACGCTCCCGCTCCTCAACGACGTGAAGGCGGCCGGGCTCACGCCCGACCAGTTGCGCGACGCCGTGCAGGCGGCCGCGGCCAAGTACGTCACCGATCCGAACGCCACGGTCGTCGTGCGGCAGATCAACAGCCGGCGCTTCTACATCACGGGCATGGTGAACAAGCCGGGGCCGTATCCGCTGACGTCGTCGACGACCGTGCTCCAGGCCATCGCCATGGCCGGGGGGCTCCAGGAGTTCGCCAAGGAGAAGGACATCGTCGTCATGCGCACCGAGAAGGGGCAGCAGAGGACGTACAAGTTCAATTACAAGGACGTGATCCAGGGCAAGAACCTGAAGCAGAACATCGAGATCTGGCCAGGAGACACGATTGTTGTTCCATAGGGGCCTTGGACGTTGGGCCTTGGACCTTGGGCCTTGGGAAATGGGCTTGGGCTGACGGCACTGGGAACTGGATACTAGGCTGCGCGACGCGGGACTGACGATGAACCAACCGGCAATGGGCACTTGGCACCGGGCGCTGGGCCGTGGGATCGCGGCCCTGATGGTGCTCGTGTGTGCGGCGCCGGCGGTGGCGCAGGCGCAGCGCCAACCGCGAGGGTACCGGGGTCTCTTTGGTGGGAACGAGGCCGACCCCGACAGCCGGCAGTCGCTCAACTTCACCTTCTCGGTGAACGGGGGCTACGACGACAACGCCACGGCCGGCGAGGGTGGAGGGACCTCGGACCCGCGGTTCCAACAGGCGAGCACGTTTCTTGGCGGCAGTGCCGGGCTCAGTTACGGGCGGCGCTGGGATCGGGCGACGCTCAGCGCGAGCGCGTCGGCGTCTACGCGGTACTACCAGGACATTCCCGAGCTCGAAACGTCGACCAGCTATGGGGGCGGCATCGGCCTGGCCGTGAACCTGGGACCGCGGACGAATCTCTCGCTCAGCCAGTCGGTCGCCTACTCGCCGTACTACCAGTTCGGGTTCCTTCCGCCGGTGTTCGCCCCGGGCCCTGGCGATGTGATCGCGCCCAATCCCGATCTCGTGGTGGACGAGCGGGAGGCACTGGGCTATGCGTCGAGCGTGAACCTGTCGCATCGGCTTTCCCGCCGGGGCACGCTCGGTTTCCAGTACGGCTACTCGACGCGCGACTACAGTGACGAAGGGTTCGGGGCCTGGTCGACCCATTCGGCAGCCGGCGGCTACTCCTTTCGGCTTGGTCAGGGCGTCTCACTGCGGCTTGGATATGGCTATCGACGCGGCGTTTTCGGGATGACAGGCGAGGACGACCGGATTCGCGAGACACACAACATCGACGCCGGGGTGGACTACAGCAAGAGCCTCTCGTTCTCGAGGAAGACCACGCTCTCGTTCTCGACAGGTTCGGGGGTGGTACGGGGCCTGGATCGCGATGGCGAGTCGAGGACGCGCGTCCGATTGCTCGGGGACGTGGCCCTCAATCATCAGATTGGACGATCCTGGACGGCCACGCTCGCCTACCATCGCGGGTTCGGCTTCGCCGATGGCTTCGACGAAATGTACTTCTCAGACAACGTCACGGCGTCAATCGGCGGCTACTGGGGGCCACGCACGACCCTGTCGGCCTCGGCCACGTGGTCGAACGGTCGCGTGGGCCTGACGTCGGACCGCAACCGATACACGACTGCGAGCCTGGGGACCGGCGTCGGCTTCGCCCTCAACCGCTTTACCAACTTGACCGCGCAGGCGGTGTACTACCGTTACGATTTCGACGAACAGCCAGCCCCGGGTTATCCGTCGGTCTTCGACCGCATGGGTGTGCGTGGCGGCGTTTCGTTCTGGCTTCCGCTCCTTCGATAACGAGGTTCCCGTGGTTCCTGGCAAGAAATACAAGCCTGAAGACTTCGTCAAGATCGCGTGGCGGCGACGTTGGCTGATTCTGGTGCCTTTCATCGTCATCGGCCTGGCGACAGCGGCGTATTCGTACTTCATGCCGAACCGGTATCGTTCGGAGAGTCTCATCCTGGTCGTGCCACAGCGCGTTCCCGAGGACTTCGTTCGTTCCACGGTGACCACGGACGTGGGCCAGCGGCTGCAGACAATCAGCCAGCAGATCATGAGCCGCACGCGTCTGGAGCGAATCATCCTCGACCTGAACCTGTATCCCGAGGAGCGGAGAAGCGGGATCATGGAGGATGTCGTCGAGAAGATGCGCCGTGAGGACATCAGCATCAATATCGATCGACCTCGGCGACGCAACGAAGACACGAGCTCCTTCCGGGTGGGCTTCACATACACGAACCCGCGGATCGCGATGCAGGTTACCGAGCGGCTCGCCTCGCTCTTCATCGAGGAGAACATCCGCGACCGCGAGATCCTCGCCGAGGGTACCGACCAGTTCCTGGAGTCGCAGCTCGAGGAGGCGCGCCGTCAACTCCTCGAGAACGAGCGCAAGCTCGAAGAGTACAAGCGGCGCTACGCCGGCCAGCTCCCGACGCAGCTGCAGACCAACCTTCAGGTGCTGCAAAACTCTCAGCAGCAGCTTCAGACCGTGTCCGAGTCGATGCTGCGCGACCGCGACCAGCGGAGCCTCCTCGACCGGATGCTCGCCGATGCGCTGTCGGCGGGCGTCACCGCCGCCAGTATGCCCGGCGAGCCGGTCACCGAGGCCTCTCCGGCCGCAGTGCAGCTCGAGGCCGCCCGCCGCACGCTCCAGCAGATGGCCCTGCGCTTCAAGCCCGATCACCCCGACATGGTTCGCGCCGAGCGTATCGTGAAGGAACTGGAGCAGAAGGCCGAGGCCGAGGCGGCCCAGCAACCGCTGGGGCCCTCGACCAGACCGCCCTCGAGCGGACCGGTCACGCCCGAGGAGGCCGCGCGCAGGCGGAGAATCGACGACCTTCGCGGGCAGATTGCCGCGCTCGACACCCAGATTGCGTCGCGCGAGCGCGAGGCGCAGCGCCTGCAGGGAATGATCGCCGCCTACCAGGCGCGTGTCGAGGCGGCTCCTGGACGTGAAGCCGAGCTCGTCGCCCTCTCGCGCGACTACGACACCCTGCAGGAACGCTATCGGTCACTGCTCTCGAAGCGCGAGGACGCGAAGATTGCCGCCAACCTCGAGAAGCGGCAGATTGGCGAGCAGTTCAAGGTCATCGACGCGGCCCGGCTGCCCGAGCGGCCCCAGAGCCCCGATCGCCAGCGCATCAACCTGATGGGCGCGCTCGCCGGCCTCGCCTTCGGACTTGGCCTCACGGCCCTGCTGGAGTACCGCGATACGAGCCTCCGTGAAGAGGAAGACGTGCTCATCGCGCTCGCCATGCCGGTCCTTGCGGCCATCCCCCAGCTCACGACCTCGGTGGAGCGGCAGCGCCGCCGCCGGCTGAAGGTCGCGCTCTCGCTGGCGACCGGCTTTGTGGTTCTCATTGGCGCCGCCGCCGCCGTCTGGCGGCTCGGCCTTCTTGGCAACTGAGGCGCCGCGTTATGTACGAAGCCTTCTTCGGCCTGAACGAGCGCCCGTTCGACCTCACGACCAACCCGCGGTTCCTTTTCCTAACGGCTGGCCATCGCGAGGCGTTGAGCAACCTCCACTACGGCATCACCAGCCACAAGGGGGTCACGCTGCTGCTCGGCGAGGCTGGCACCGGCAAGACCACGCTCATTCGGTCCACCATCGAGCAGCAGGCGGGCCCGAACCGCCGGATCGTGTACTTGAGCAACCCGACGCTGACACGCGCCGAGTTCCTGGAGTTCCTCGCCGACGGATTCCAGTTGAGCGCCGACGCCGCGACCTCGAAGGTGCGCCTGCTGAACGAGCTGACGGCGCTCCTCACCGGCCTGCGGGCCGACAGCGGTCTGGCCGCCCTCGTCATCGACGAGGCGCAGAGCCTGCCGCTGGAGCTGCTCGAGGAAATCCGGCTGCTGTCGAACCTCGAGACGGCGTTCGAGAAGTTGCTGCCCGTCGTGCTCGCCGGGCAGCCAGAACTGGCCGACCGGCTGAACGAGCCTCAGCTGCGGCAACTGAAACAGCGCATCGGCCTGCGCTGCCGGCTGCGGCCGCTCGAGATCAAGGAGACGGCGGCCTACATCGCCAAGCGCATCAAGATTGCCGGGGGCGAAGCCGGCTCGATCTTCACGATCGACGCGGTGCGGGCCATTCACCGGCAGTCGAGCGGTATTCCGCGCACGATCAGCGTCATCTGCGACAACGCCCTCGTGAGCGGCTTCGCGCTCCAGCAGCGCCCGATCGAGGCCAACATCGTCGAGGAGGTCGGACGCGATTTCGACATCGTCCCCGACGCCGATCCCGGACTCCCCCGGGAGTGGCAGGTGGAAGCCGCGTCGCGGCCCCATGCGGTGCCGCGTAACAACGTCGAGGTCTTTCCGCCACGCGCACCCACGCACCGTGCGTCGGAGCCGGCCGTCTATCGTCCGTCGACGATGCCCTCGCCCGCGCCTCCGGTGACATCGTCGGATGGCGATGGTACCGGTGACGACCACGCACGCGAGATGTTCACCACCGTGACGCGCAAGCGCCGGTTTTCGTTCTTCTGATTCCGACTGGAGACGCACACGCCGTGAGCCGAATCGACGATGCACTGAAACGCGGAGGAGGGGCCGCGCCGGGCACACCAGACGCCTCAGGTGAAGGGGGCCCGGCGAGTCCTGCGGGGGAGGGCGTCGACACGCCGTGGGCACTCGACGACGAGCCGGCCGCGCCACCACGCGAGGAGCGCGTCAGGCGCGTCTCGGGCCCGCTGATTCCGCCCCCCACGATGGAGCAGACCGGCGCCATGCCCGGCATTGTCGACCGCTTCAGCGGCGTCCAGGCCGAGAAGATCGTCGGCGGCTCACGGGTGTCGCCGGCCTACGCGGAGCAGTATCGCAAACTGGCCGCCGCCCTCCATCACGCCCAGCGCGATCGCGGGATCAAGTCGGTGCTCGTGGCCAGCGCGCTCGCCGGCGAGGGGAAGACGCTCACGGCCACGAACCTGGCCCTGACGCTGAGCGAGTCGTACATGCGCCGGGTGCTCCTCATCGACGCCGACCTGCGGCGTCCGTCGCTGCACCACGTTTTCCAGGTGCCCAACGCGTCCGGGCTCTCCGACGGCTTGCGCGATCTCACGGAGCGCAAGATGACGCTCGCGCAGATCTCGCCGCTGCTGACGCTCCTCACGGCCGGCAAGCCCGACGCCGACCCAATGGGATCGCTCAGCTCGACCCGGATGCGGCAGGTGATCGACGACGCCGTCGAGTCGTTCGACTGGGTGCTCATCGACACACCTCCCGTCGGGCTTCTCCCCGACGCCAACCTGCTGGCGGCGATGGTGGACGCGGCCGTGCTCGTGGTGTACGCGGGCAGGACGCCGACGGCCGACATGCAGAAGGCCATCAACCTACTGGGGCGCGACCGGGTGCTGGGCGTGGTGCTCAACAGGGTCGGCCAGCACGATCGACGCCGCGGCTACGGCTACGGCGACGGCTATGGGTACGGATACGGATACTAGGTGGCCGCGGTCATCCTGAAGCGCCTCACGTGGCGCACGCTCGTCCTGATCCTGTTCGAGACGGCTCTCATCCTGGGGGCCGTCGCGGCGGCGGTTGTGGTGCGCCTCGGTTCCGAGAACCTCTTCGACCACTCAGAACCCTGGGTGTACAAGGCGCTCATCATCGCCGCCGTCTGCCAGACGTGCCTGTACTACGCCGAGCTGTACGACACGCGCGTCGTGCGCGACAAGCGTGAACTGTTCGTCCGGCTGCTCCAGGCCCTTGGCGTGGCCTCGCTGATCCTGGGCTTCGTGTATTACCTTGTGCCCGATTGGGTGATCGGGCGCGGCGTGTTCCTCATCGCCGCCGGACTCATCGTCACCTTCGTCATCGGGTGGCGTGTCGCGTTCGAGTGGCTGACGGGCCACGTGGGCCCGCGCGAGCGCCTGCTCCTCGTCGGTACGAGCGCCGCGGCGGTCGCCCTCGCGCGCGAACTGCACGACCTGCGCGAGGAGTTGGGCGTCGACATCGTCGGGTTCATCGATCCCGACCAAGCAAAGGTCGGGGAATCGCTGCTCAATCCTGGCGTGATCGGGACCGTGGCCGACATCCCGGAGATCGTGCGCGATCGGCGGGTCGATCGCGTGGTCGTCAGCCTGGCCGATGCGCGCGGCCGCCTGCCCATGGACACGCTCCTCGAGATGAAGCTGTCGCAGGGCGTCACCTTCGATCACCTCGCGTCGGTCTACGAGGAATACACCGGCAAGATTGCCGTCGAGAACCTTCGCCCGAGCTGGCTGATTTTCTCGAGCGGGTTCCGGACCTCGCGCGTCACCATGGCAGCCAAGCGAGCCGGCGACGCCGTGTTCGCGGCCCTCGGCCTCGTCATCGCCGCACCGGTGATGCTGCTCGTCGCAGCCGCCATCAAGCTCACGTCGCCGGGGCCGGCGCTGTACCACCAGGTGCGGGTCGGCCTGCAGGGGCGTCACTTCACCATCCACAAGTTCCGCTCGATGCGGACCGATGCGGAAGCGGGCACGGGCGCCGTGTGGGCGCAGCAGAACGACGACCGGATCACCCCCGTCGGCCGGATCATCCGCAAGACGAGGCTCGACGAGTTGCCGCAGCTCTGGAACGTGCTGCGCGGCGACATGAGCTTCGTCGGCCCGCGGCCGGAGCGCCCGGAATTCGTCTCGAGCCTTTCCGAGCAGATTCCGTTCTACGGCCAGCGCCACGTGGTGAAGCCCGGCGTCACCGGGTGGGCGCAGGTCTGCTACACCTACGGCGCAAGCGTCGAGGACGCGCTCGAGAAGCTGCAGTACGACCTCTTCTACATCAAGCACCTCTCGCTCGCGCTCGACCTGTTCGTGATCTTCAAGACGATCCAGACCGTCGTCTTGCGCAGGGGGACGTAACGTCATGTCGCCCGGCTCCGTCACGAACGCGATGAGCGTTGACGTCGAAGACTACTTCCAGGTGAGCGCGCTGGCCGGGGCCGCGCCGCGCGACCGCTGGGAGAGCTTTCCACGGCGCGTCGAAGCCAATACCGATCGGCTGCTGGCGCTCTTCGACGAGCACGGGGTGAAGGCCACCTTCTTCGTGCTCGGCTGGGTCGCCGAGCGTCATCCGGGACTGGTGCGCCGAATCGTCGAGCGCGGCCATGAACTGGCCTCGCACGGCACGTGGCACCAGCTCGTGTACGACCTCACGCCCGAGGAATTTCGCGAGGACGTGCGGCGCGCGAGGCGCGGCCTCGAGGACACGGCGGGTGTGCGCGTTCAGGGGTACCGGGCGCCGAGCTACTCCATCACGAAGCGGTCGCTGTGGGCCATCGACGTGCTCGCTGAGGAGGGCTACACCTACGACGCCAGCATCTTTCCGATTCATCACGATCGCTACGGCATTCCCGATGCCCCGCGCCACGTCTATCGCCACGACCACGCCGGCGGGCTCGCGGAGGTGCCGCCCTCGACCGTGCGGGTGCTCGGGCAGAACCTCCCCATCGCGGGTGGCGGCTACTTCCGCCTCCTGCCCTACTGGTGGACGCGCTGGGGCATTGCGCGCGTGAACGCGGCGGAGGGGCGTCCCGTGGTGTTCTACCTGCACCCGTGGGAGATCGATCCCGATCAGCCGCGCCTGCCGGCGAGCGCGCTGAGCCGCGTCCGGCACTACCGCAACCTGCACCGCACCGAGTCGCGCCTGCGCACCCTGTGCTCGCAGTTCCGCTTCGCGCCCGTCGCCGACCTGCTCGCACGCGAATTGTCTTCCGATGGTCGTGACGATCGTAGGGTCCGGCTTCAGCCGGACCCGGACCCGGACCCGCACGGGGGCCCCCGATGACCCCCACCCTGGCTCACCCCGTCGCGCCCTCCCCGCCCCTCGTCGTTCGAGACGATGTCGACGCCGCGGCGTGGGACGCCTACGTCGCGACACAGCCCCACGCCAGCGGCTACCACCAGGCCGGTTGGCGCGACGTCATCTCGAGGGCGTTCGGACACGACACCTGCTACCTCGCGGCGCTCGGGGACGATCGCGTCGTCGGCGTGCTGCCGCTGGTCCTGTTCCGCAGCCGGCTGTTCGGGCGCTTCGCGGTGTCGCTTCCGTTCCTGAACTACGGCGGTGTCGTCGCCGATTCGGTCGCGGCACGCGAGGCGTTGGTGGCCGCCGCCGTCACGCGTACGCAGGACGCTGGCGCCCGGTCGCTCGAGCTTCGCCACGAGGCGCGCCTCTGCCCGGCGCTCCGTCCGAAGGCGCACAAGGTCGCGATGCGCCTGCCGCTCGCCTCGAGCGAAGAGGCGCAGTGGGCCGCGCTCGACCGCAAGGTGCGGAACCAGGTGCGAAAGGCGGACAAGAGCGGGCTGGTCGCGGCGTCGGGCGGCATGGAGCTCGTCGCCGGCTTCTACGACGTCTTCGCGCGCAACATGCGCGACCTTGGCACGCCGGTCTACGCGAAGGGGTTCTTCGATGAGGCCCTGCGGACCTTCCCCGACTCGACCCGCGTCTACGTCGTGCGTCACGACGATCGCGTCGTCGCCGCGTCGATCACCTGTCGCTGGCGTCACCGCGTCGAGGTGCCGTGGGCGTCGGCCCTTCGCGAGTACAACCCGCTCTCGGCCAACGTGCGCCTCTACTGGGAGATGATCCGTGACGCGATCGCCGGGGGCGCGACGGAGTTCGACTTCGGCCGTTCGACGCCGGACGAGGGCACGTTCCACTTCAAGAAGCAGTGGGGCGCGGCGCCACACCCGTTGGTATGGGAATACTGGCTGCCCGACGACGCGCCGCTGCCGGATCTGAGTCCGAAGAACGCGAAGTTCCGGGCGGCCATCGCCGCGTGGCAGCGCCTCCCTATCCCGGTGACGCGCTGGCTCGGCCCGCACATCGTGAGGAACATCCCGTAGCGCCATGGCGTGGGTCTTCCTGCTCTCGCTCGGCCTGCTCGCCTATGTCTTCCTGGGCTACCCGTGGCTCCTGAGGGCCATCGTCCGCCTCAGGGGGGCCCGTCCGGTCCGGAAGGCTCCCGTCGAGCCCACGGTTACGCTGGTGGTCTCCGCGTTCAACGAGGCGGCGGTCATCGGAAAGAAGATCGAGAACGGGCTGGCGCTCGACTATCCCCTCGGCAAGCTCACGATTGCCGTGGTCTCCGACGCGTCCGACGATGGAACCGACGACATCGTGCGGAGCTACGCGGGCCGCGGGGTGCGGTTGTTCAGGCAGGAGGAGCGACGCGGCAAGACGGCAGGCCTGAACGCGGTCGTGCCCAGGCTCACGAGCGAGGTGGTCGTCTTCTCGGACGCGAACGCCATGTACGAGCCTGGCGCGGTCCGTGCTCTTGTCCAGAACTTCGCCGATCCCGACGTGGGGTGCGTCACCGGTGAGGCGCGCTATCTGAAGGAGGGGGCCACCGCCGCCGACGAAGGCGAGCGGACCTACTGGAACTACGAGATTCAGATCAAGCGGCTCGAGACGGCCGTGGGATCGGTCGTTGGCGGTGACGGGGCCATCTACGCCATCCGGCGCGAGTTGTGGCGGAACCTGCCCGAGAACGCGATCAACGACTTCCTGAATCCCTTGCAGATCGTCGCCGCGGGCTGGCGCGGAGTCTACGAGCCCGACGCGGTCTGCTGGGAGGAGACGGCCGGCGGAACGGGGCGCGAATACCGGCGCCGCGTGCGCATCGTCAGCCGCTCGTGGCGCGCCGTGTTCCAGGCGCCCGGGGTGCTGAACCCCTTCCGTGTCGAGTTCTTCTCGGTCTCGCTGCTCTCCCACAAGGTGCTGCGATGGCTGAGTGGCGTGCTGGCGCTCGTCATGGTCTCGAGCGCTGCGCTGTGGCTGGCCTCGCATCCCGCCGCGCATACGTGGACGGCGCTCGGTGCGGCGGCCGTCGCCTCCCTGCTGCTCGTGCTGCCGGCTGGACGCCGCCTCCTGCAACTGGCCACGTACTTCGGCGTCATCAACGTGGCGTCGTTCGTCGGCATCGTCAAGGGATCGCTCGGCAGAGTGTCGGGCACGTGGGCTCCGCCGCGCATCGACGTCGCGAGGCCGCCGCGCCCATGGCTACGATTCTCTGTGGTCGCGGTGTGCGTGTCGGCCGTGCTCTATGCCACCTATTTGGTGTCACTCGAGTTCGGCAGGCAGGCCCTGCACTGGCTCTTCTGGGCCGCGGCGACGCTGCTGGTCTACATCTACGCCGTGTATCCGCTCGTGCTGGCCGCCTGGCGGCGACTCGCCGCCCGCCCGCCCGACCGCGCGGCGGCGACGCCGCGCGTGTGCCTCTTCATCACCGCGCACAACGAGGCAGAGGTCATCGCCGAGAAGGTCCGCAACGCGCTCGCGCTCGACTATCCTCGCGAGCGGCTCGACATCGTGGTCGCGTCGGACGGCTCGACCGACGGCACCAACGCTATCGTCGAGCGGTACGTGCCCGACGGCGTGCGCCTGCTCGCGTTCCCCGTCCGGCAGGGGAAGATTGGGGCCATCAACAGCGGCATCACAGCGGTCGATGCCGACATCGTCGTCTTCTCCGATGCCAACACGTTTCTGCGCCCGGACGCGCTGAGGGCGCTGGTACAACCCTTTGCCGATCCGACGGTCGGAGGGGTGAGCGGCGACGTGGTGCTCGTCGGTGAGCGCGC
>JAHDVQ010000354.1 GCA_023384595.1 Vicinamibacteraceae bacterium
TGCCGGCGGCCCCGGGCCTGCCGACGACCATCGACCGCCGGGAGTTCCTGAAGCTGACCGCGACGGGCGTGCTCGTGACGATCGCGCTCGACCCGCTCGAGGCGCTGCAGGAACCCGTGCGCCTTCCGGCGGGCCGGCAGGGATACCCGACGGACCTGAACGCCTACCTTCACGTCGGCGCCGACGGACGCGTCACGTGCCTCGTCGGGAAGGTAGAACTCGGGCAGGGCGTCATGACGTCGCTGCCGCAACTGGTCGCCGAGGAGCTGGACGTGCCGCTCGACTCGGTCGACATCGTGATGGGCGATACCGATCGCTGCCCGTGGGACATGGGCACCTTCGGGTCGCTCAGTATCAGGCAGTTCGGTCCGATACTGCGTGCGGCGGCCGCCGAGGCCCGTGCCGTGCTCGTGGACCTCGCCGCCGAGCGCCTGCAGGTGCCGGCCTCGGCGCTGCGGGTCGACGCGGGCGTCGTCATCGTCCGCGCCGACGCGACGAGGCGCGTGTCGTATGGCGATCTGGCCCGCGGACAGCGGCTCGAGCGGCGGCTCGCCGTGAAGCCGGGCCTCGAGCCCGTCACGTCGTTCACGGTCGTGGGGACGAGCGCTCCGCGCCGCGACGCCGTCGACAAGGTGACGGGACGGGCGAAGTTCGCGGGCGACATCGTGCCGCCCGGCGCGCTCTACGCGTGCCTGCTGCGTCCGCCGGCGCACGGTGCGACGATCGCCGAGGTCGATACGTCGGCGGCCGAGGCGCGGCCGGGCGTGCGCGTGGTCCGCGACGGCGATCTCGTCGCCGTCCTGCACGAGCATCGCGACGAGGCCGAGCAGGCGCTGGCGCTCGTCAAGGCCAGGTTCAGCGCATCGTCCTCGACGCTCGACGACGTCTCGATCTTCGGGCACCTCGAACGAAACGCGCCAGCAGCGGAAACCGCGGCGGAGGGCGGCCGTCTCGCCGAGGGCGAGCAGCAGGCGACCGTGACGATCGAGCACACGTATCTGAACAGCTACGTCGCGCACGCGCCACTCGAGACGCACTCGGCCGTCGCCGCCTTCGATGACGGCCGGCTGACCGTGTGGGCCTCGACGCAGACGCCGTTCCCGCTGAAGACCCAGATCGCGCGGGCGCTGGGCCTCGACCCCGACGCGGTGCGCGTCGTCACGCCGTACGTGGGCGGCGGCTTCGGGGGCAAGTCGGCGAGCCGGCAGGCGCTCGATGCGGCGCGCCTCGCGGTGAAGGTCCGCCGCCCGGTGCGTGTCGTGTGGAGCCGCGCCGACGAGTTCTTCTTCGACACGTTCCGCCCCGCGGCCGTCATCACGGTGCGATCAGGACTTGGCGCCGGCGGGCGCGTGGTGTTCTGGGACTACCGCGTCGTCGGGGCGGGCTCTCGCGGGGCGGCGCACTTCTACGACATCCCTCACCACCGCACGCTCGTCGCGGGTGAGTGGAACAGCAACCCGCCCGGGTTCCATCCGTTCGCGATTGGACCGTGGCGGGCGCCGGCGGCCAACTCGAACGCGTTCGCGCGCGAATCGCAGATGGATGCGATGGCCGCGCGCGCCGGCATCGACCCGGTCGACTTCCGGATGCGCAACCTCGCCGACGCGCGGATGACGCGCGTGCTGGCCGCCGCGGCGAAGCAATTCGGGTGGACGCCGAAGCCGGCGCCGAGCGGGCGCGGCGTGGGCGTGGCGTGCGGCACCGACGCGGGCACCTACGTGGCGACGATGGCCGAAGCCCGCGTGGACAAGGCCACGGGCCGCGTGCGGGTCGTGCGCGTCGTCTGCGCGCAGGATATGGGCGTGGTCGTCAACCCGGACGGGGCGCGGCAACAGGTCGAAGGCTGCGTGACGATGGGGCTCGGCTACGCGCTCACCGAGGAGGTGCGGTTCCGCCACGGCGAGATCCTCGACAGGAACTTCGACACGTACCAGCTGCCGCGCTTCTCGTGGGTGCCGACGATCGAGACGGTGCTCCTCGACTCGCCGGATCTCCCGGCGCAGGGAGGCGGAGAGCCGGCGATTGTGACGATGGGCGCGGTCGTGGCGAATGCCGTGTTCGATGCGGTGGGCGCGCGCGTGCGGCAGCTGCCGATGACGCCGGCCCGAGTCAAGGCGGCGATGTCGGGATAGCGACACGGGGTCGGGAGTATTTTCAGTTTTTGC
>JAHDVQ010000355.1 GCA_023384595.1 Vicinamibacteraceae bacterium
GTGGGGCTGCTCGACTGGGTGCCGCCGTGCAAGGCCGACCCGTGTCCGAGCTACACGGCGCCGGGCAGTCCGATCGCCTCGTCGGTCGTCGAGGTGCAGGCCGGCTTCATCAAGCGCCACGCCGTGAAGGTGGGCGACCGGCTGGAGTTCGTGAAGATTGGGAGGGGGGGCAGGTAGCAGATACTCGGGTGCCCAGGTACCCAGGTACCCGGGGCCGCGCCAGCGCCGAGCGCCGAGCGCCTAGCGCCCAACGCCCAACGCCCAACGCCTAACGCCCAACGCCGAGCGCCCAACGCCCAAGGCCCAAGGCCCAAGGTCCAAGGCCGAGCGGCAGCGTGAGTCCTCAATGTCCGTGATCGAGTCCATCCGCGCCGAATACGTCCGCTACATGGCGCTGGCCGAGGGCGCCATTGCGCAGACCACTGACGCCGAACTCGTGGTGCCGGCGCCGGGGGGCGGCAACTCGGTTGCCGTGATCGTCCAGCACCTGGCCGGCAACTTCCGCTCGCGCTTCACCGACTTCCTGACGAGCGACGGCGAGAAGCCCTGGCGCCAGCGCGAGGAGGAGTTCGCGACGTGCGAGGTATCGCGCGACCAACTGCTCGCGATGTGGCAGGAGGGATGGCGCGTGCTGTTCGCGGCCCTCGACGGGCTCGACGACGGCTGCCTGGCGCGACAGGTGACGATTCGCGGACAGGCGCTGTCGGTGCACGAGGCGCTGCACCGGTCGCTCGCGCACGCGGCGTATCACGTGGGCCAGATCGTCCTGCTCGCGAAGTCGTTTCGCGGCGCGGACTGGAAGTACCTGAGCATTGCGCCGGGCGAATCGGCCGCCTACAACGCCGCGCCCACGCGCGACAAACCGGCCGCGCACGCCAGCGCCATCACGCCAACGCCATCCGCCGACGACACGACGGCGCCGCGCTGACCGCACGGACTGAACGGCCCCAGCGCCCAACGCCCAACGCCCAGCGCCCAGCGCCCAGCGCCCAACGCCCAACGCCCAGCGCCCAACGCCCAAGGCCCAAGGCCCAAGGCTCAAGGCCCAAGGCCCGAGTGCTACCCTGTCCGCATGTTCGCCACGCCGTCCCGCCGCTACATGCCCGTCCTCGCGATCGGCGCGCTTCTTGGCGCGCCCATCCGCGCGATTGCCGCGCTTCTTGGCGCGCCCGTCCTCGCGATCGCGGCGTTGCTCTGCGCGCCAGCCGTCGCCATCGCCCAGCCCGCAACCGCTGCCGCTCAGCCCGCCCCCGCCGCCGCGCCGCCTGCGCAGACAAGCCCCGTGCGGGACCGTGTCGTGCTCGCCATCGGCGCGCACGCCGGCGACATGGAGTTGACGACGGGCGCGGTGCTCGTCAAGGCGAAGGCCCAGGGCGCGCGCGTCGTGCTCCTGCACCTCACGCTCGGCGAGGGCGGCAACCCACGGCTCTCGCCCGCGGACTACGGCGCTCAGAAGAGGCGCGAGGCCGAAGCGGTGGCCGCGGCGCTCGGCGCCGAGGTGCTCTTCGGGCCGTATCGTGATGGCGAGATTCCGGACACCGACGAGGCGCGCCGCTACGTGGCCGACGTCATCCGGCAGGTGAAGCCGACGCTCGTCCTCACGCACTGGCGCGAGAGCCTGCACAAGGACCACATCGCGACCCATCGCCTCGTCACCGACGCGGTGCTGCTCGCCACGCTCGCGGGCGTGGTCACGACCCACCCGCCGCACCGCGGCGTCAGCGTCTGGTTCGCCGAGAACTGGGAGGACGCGCCCCGGTTCTCGCCGTACATCTACGTGGACGTGTCGGACGCCTTCGACACGTGGCGGAAGGCCGTGGCGCAGTACGAGTTCGTCGGCGGCACGATCTCGTCGTTCCCCTACCTGCAGTACTACACCGGCCTGGCGGCCATGCGCGGCGCGCTCGCACGCAAGGCGCACGCCGTCGCGTTCGACATCGATTCCTACGGCAAGCGGCGGGTGATCGGGGAGATTCCGTAGGCGCCAGGGCCAGGCGCTGGGCGCTGGGCGTTGGGCGCGTCGTGTTGGGCGCGGGCGCGCTGGACGCTCGGCAGGGCTGGCGCGGAGTGGCGGGGGGTCAGCGGTACGTGTAGCGCACCTGCGTTTCGTCGGTCTGCTCGAACGACTGGTCCGCACCGCCGCCCGAGAGCGTTCCCGTGA
>JAHDVQ010000356.1 GCA_023384595.1 Vicinamibacteraceae bacterium
GAGCAACGAAGCGTGCACGGGGCGCCGAGGGGTGTCTGAGCACCGGGGGGAGATGTGCCCGGTCCGCCTGGCAACCGGCATCCGGCATCCGGCGGCCGAGCCCAAGGCCCGCGGCCCAAGGCCCGAGGCGCACGGCCCGAGGCCCGAGGCCCGCGGCCCAAGGCCCAAGGCCCAAGGCCCAAGGCCCGGTATACTCGCCCCGTGGGCGAGATTGTCTTCACCCTGAACGGCGAGCCGAGGCGCGTGACCGTCGAGGACGGCGAATCGCTCCTCGAGGTGCTGCGCCACCGATGCGGTATCCTGTCGGTGAAGGACGGCTGCGCGCCGCAGGGCCAGTGCGGCGCCTGCCTGGCGCTCGTCGATGGCGCACCGAAGACGTCGTGCGCGGTCCCGGCTGCGTCGGTGCACGGGAAGACGATCCTGACGCTCGAGGGGGTGTCGGACGAAGAGCGCGATCTCACGGCGCGCGCCTTTGCCATCGCGGCGGGCGTGCAGTGCGGCTTCTGCATCCCCGGCATCGCGCTGCGCGCCAAGTGGCTGCTTGACCGCCAGCCGCGTCCGAGCCGGCGCGACATCGCGAAGGCCATCGACGGCAACCTGTGCCGATGCACGGGCTACACGCGCATTGTCGAGGCCATCGAGTTGCTCGCGCGCGCGCGGCAAGGCGAGCCGCTGCCGCCGCTCTGCGAGGACGGCGGCGTGGGCCTGTCGCTCGCGAAGTACCGCGGCGAGGCACACACGCTCGGCACCCATCACTACGTGGCCGACCTCGACCGCCCTGGCCTGCTCCACGGCGCGCTCCTTCTGTCGCCACACGCACGGGCGCGAGTCGTGCGCATCGACACCAGCCGCGCGCAGGCCCTCGCGGGCGTCGTGCGCGTCGCGACGGCGTCCGACGTCCCCGGCGAGCGCTGGTACGGCCTGCTCTACAACGACTGGCCCGGGTTCGTCGCCGTTGGCGAGGAGGTGCGGTGCGTTGGCGACGTGATCGCGGCGGTGGCCGCGGTCGATGAGCGCACGGCACGCGCCGCGGCGGCCATGATCGAGGTCGAGTACGAGGTGCTCGCGCCCGTCACCGATCCCGGGGCGGCGCTCGCGCCGGGTGCGCCGCGCGTGAACCCGCACCACGAGAACCTCCTCTCGCATTCGGTCATCCGCCGCGGCGACGTGGACGAGGCCCTCGCGGCCAGCGCTCACGTCGTCGCCGGCACGTGGCAGACGCAGCGCATCGAGCATCTCTATCTCGAGCCGGAGAGCGCGCTCGCGCAGCCGCTCGATGATGGCCGCCTCCGTCTCTACACGCAGGGCCAGGGCATCTTCGACGACCGTCGTCAGGTGGCCGCCTTCCTCGGCGTGCCGGAAGAGGACGTCGAGGTCGAGCTGGTGCCAAACGGCGGCGCCTTTGGCGGCAAGGAAGACATGTCGGTGCAGGCGCAGACGGCGCTGCTCGCGCGGCTCACCGGCCGCCCCGTCCGCATCACGCTCTCGCGAGACGAGTCGATTCGCCTGCATCCGAAGCGCCACCCGATCACCATGCACTACACCGTCGGCTGCGATGCGGAGGGGCGCCTCACCGCGGTGCGCGCGCGCATGCTCGGCGACAGCGGCGCGTACGCGTCGGTGGGCGGCAAGGTGCTCGAGCGCGCGGCCGGCCACGCGTGCGGCCCGTACCGCGTGCCCGCGGTCGATGTCGAGGCACGGGCCGTCTACACGAACAACCCGCCGTGCGGCGCCATGCGCGGCTTTGGCGCCAACCAGGCCCACTTCGCGATGGAAGGCTGCATGGACCTGCTGGCGCAGGCCACCGGCCTCGATCGCTGGGAGATCCGGTGGCGGAACGCCGTTGACGTCGGCGACATGTTCTGCACGGGCCAGGTGCTCGAGAAATCGGTGGGCATCAGGAAGACGCTCCTCGCGGTGAAGCCGCACTACGAGGCGGCGCTGGCCGCCGGGCGTGCTGTGGGCATCGCCTGCGGCGTGAAGAACAGCGGCATCGGCAACGGCGTCGAGGAGTGGGGCAAGGCGCGGCTCGTCGTCGAGCGCGACGGCACGGTGTCGCTCTACAACGGCTACACCGACATGGGGCAGGGCCTGCTCACGGTGCTCGTGCAGTTCGCCGTCGAGGTCACGGGGCTGCCGGCGGGTGTGTTCCGGC
>JAHDVQ010000082.1:0-6969 GCA_023384595.1 Vicinamibacteraceae bacterium
CCGCCGCCGTGACGGCCGTCGCCAGCACGTACGAGCGAAGCGACGCCGCGTGCAGCGAGGGTCCGATCGCGCGGCTGAGCGCGTCGAGCGCGTCGAAGGCGCCGACATACAGGCGTTCGGGCCCAGGCACCCGCGCGGTGGCCAGCCGGCGGAACATGGCACGTCCGGCGTAGGCCACACCGACGAGGACGAGCGTGAGCAGGCTCAGGAAAAAGACGGGAGTCGCCCCGTGCCAGAGGGCGAAGTGCACGTCGGCCGGCTCGCGCAGGATGCTGAGCGCGGCGGCGCCGAGCGGCGCGTCGAGCCACGCCGGCAACAGGCCGGCGAACGTCCCCGCCACGGCGAGCACGAGCGGCGGAAGCCACAGCGCCACGGGCGCTTCGTGCGCCACCACGTTCGCGCCGGGACGCCCGACGAAGGGAAGCACGCCGGCCACCAGCGCGACCAGTCCGAGCAGGGCGCTGGCCGCGACGGTGAGCGCGAGCAGGAACCCCGGCCACGTGCTCCCCTGGAACACGGCGTCGTAGAGCGCCTCCTTGGCGATGAAGCCCACGAGCAGCGGGAGGCCCGCCATCGACGCGGCGGCCAGCAGGGACGCCGTCGCCGTGAACGGCATGGCGCGCGCCAGTCCGCCGAGATTCGTGATCTCGCGAGAGCCCGTCTCATGGTCGATGGCGCCGGCCACGAGGAACAACCCGCCCTTGTAGCAGGCGTGCGCGACCAGGTACACGAGCGCGGCCACCGCGGCGGCGCGCGTCCCGAGACCCAGCAGCATCGTCATCACGCCGAGCGCGCTCACGGTGGAGTACGCGAGGACGCGCTTCAGGTCGGTTTCCTGTGCTGCGCGCCATGCGCCCATCACCATGGTCGCGGCGCCAACGGCGACCACCGTTCCGGTCCAGAGCGCCGAGCCGCCGAGGAGCGGCGCCATCCGCGCCACGAGGTACACGCCGGCCTTGACCATCGTTGCCGAGTGCAGGTAGGCGCTGACCGGGGTGGGTGCGGCCATCGCATTCGGCAGCCAGAAGTGGAACGGGAACTGCGCCGACTTCGTGAACGCCGCCACGAGGACGAGCAGCGCGATGGCCTCGTAGTGCGGGTGCGAAGTCCAGTCGGTCTCTGCCGCGAGCAGCGTCGCGAGGCTGAACGTACCCGAGGCCTGGCCGATGAGCAGCCCCGCCGCGAGCAGCGCCAGCCCGCCGGCTCCCGTCACGAGCAGCGCCTGGAGCGCCGCCGCGCGCGCGTCGGCCTTCTCGTGCTCGAAGCCGATCAGGATGAACGACGTGAAGCCGGTGAGCTCCCAGAAGACGAACAGCGCCAGCAGGTTGTCGCCGAGCGCCACGCCGACCATCGAACCCATGAACGCGAAGAGCGCGCCGTGGAAGCGGCCGGCGTGCGGGTGGTCGTGCAGGTACGAGCTGGCGTAGAACACCACCAGCGTGCCGATGCCGACGATGAGGAGGGCAAACAGCAGGCCCAGGCCGTCGAGGAGGAACGAGAGCCTGAGGCCCAGTGAGGCCGCCCAGGGCGCTTCCACGAGCCTGGGCGCCGCGCCGGACAATCCCGCCAGCTCGCGAGCGAACACCACGGTCAGGAACGCCGGCCAGAGCGCCAGCCACCGGGCGCTCGAGGGCCTCCTGGCGACCAGCCAGATCGCCAGCGGGGCGATGACGAACGGCGAGAGGATCAGGGCGACGGTCACGTGATGGGGCTCGCGCGTGAGGCCGCACAGACCGGGCGGTCACGTGACGGGAGTGCGCAAGGATCGCAGTATATCAACGTGCCGGGGCGTCCGGCGGGGGGACTCCGGACGCCCCGGCGTGCGTGCTGCGCCTACCGTGCGGGCAGCAGCACGCGGTTGATGACGTGGACGATGCCGTTCGAGGCCGAGATGTCGGTCGCCGCGATTCCTGCCGCCACCAGTTCGGCCCGCGTCAAGGTGGCCCCGCCGAGGGTCGTGTACTGAGGCGCGGCCAGCACCGAACGGCTGTTCCGCCGTCCCTCGATCACGTGATAGAGCAGGATGTTGGTCAGGTCGGGGATCGGGAGGCCGTTGACCGCGGCGATCGCCGCGGCTTCGTCGGCGACGCCCAGGGTCGTCACGAAGGCCTGGTCGGTCGGGGCGAACACGGTGAGCTGCCGCTGCCCGTTCAGCGCGTCGACGAGGCCGGCCCTGATGATGGCGGCCTGCAGCACGTCGAACTCGCCGTCCTCGCGAAGTACGATCTGCACGATCGTCTCGTTGCCAGGCTTGGCGCCCGTGGCGAAGTCGGGCCGGGTCGACGTCGAGACGCTGTCCGAGGCGTCGCCGGCCTGGGCCGTCGCGACGCGCGACGGCGCGACCGGCGAGTTGGTCGACGAACAGGCAGTCACATTGGCGGCCACGAGGCCCACGCCAATCACGTTCATGAGCTTCTTCATCTCTTTCTCCAGTTCCCGTCATCCGGGCAGGTCGTGAGGAACGCCGCCCGGAGGTGCAGTTCCGTGTCAGTTCTCGAGCACGCACACATGACAATCGAGGAAAATAGAATTTCGCAAAAGTCAAACTAGGTAGATTTGCTGCGAATTTGACCCCAGAGAAATACCCCGGCAGCGGGCTTTCACCCCACGACACGCGCGGTGCTACCATGTCGGTTCTGTCGGCCGCGCTCCCAGCCGCACTGGCTGAGCCCTCCCGCGCGGCCCCCCGGAGCGCTTCCCATGACCATCGAGCGGAAGATCCTCGAGCTTGCGCACCTGCGCGAGACGGCCCATCGTGCCGGAGGCGAGAAGCGGATTGCGAAGCAGCACGAGCAGGGCAAGTACACCGCGCGCGAGCGGATCGAGATCCTGCTCGACGAGGGCAGCTTCGAGGAGTTCGACACCTTCGTGACGCACCGCTGCACCGACTTCGGCATGGCGAAGGAGCAGCCGCTCACCGACGGCGTCATCACGGGACACGGCACGGTGAACGGGCGTCTCGTGTTCGTCTTCAGCCAGGACTTCACGATCTTCGGCGGCAGCCTCTCGAAGGCCTATGCCGAGAAGATCTGCAAGGTGATGGATCTCGCGGTGAAGGTGGGCGCGCCGATCATCGGGCTGAACGACTCGGGCGGCGCGCGCATCCAGGAGGGGGTGGACGCGCTCGCGGGCTACTCCGACATCTTCCTCCGCAACGTGCTCGCCTCGGGCGTCGTGCCCCAGCTCAGTCTCATCCTCGGGCCCTGCGCCGGCGGTGCGGTCTACAGTCCGGCGATCACTGACTTTGTGGCGATGACCCGCGGGACGAGCTACATGTTCCTGACCGGGCCGAAGGTCGTGAAGCAGGTGACGCGCGAGAGCGTGACCACAGAGCAGCTCGGCGGCGCCGACGTCCACGGTGGGAAGAGCGGCGTGGCGCACTTCGTGGCCGAGCACGAGGACGAGGCGCTCGCCCTCGTGCGCCGTCTGCTCGGCTACCTCCCGCAGAACTACCAGGAGAAGCCGCCCATCGAGGCGTGCGACGACCCCCTGGACCGCTCGGTGGCGGAGTTGAACGGGGTGCTGCCCGACAATCCGAACCAGCCCTACGACGTGAAGGACGTCATCCGCGCCATCGTGGACGCGGGCGACTTCCTCGAGGTGCACGAGGCGTGGGCGGGCAACCTCGTCGTCGGCTTCGCGCGCTTCAACGGCCGTCCGGTCGGCATCGTGGCCAACCAGCCGAAGGTGCTCGCGGGCGTGCTCGACAACGCCGCGTCCATCAAGGGCGCGCGGTTCGTGCGCTTCTGCGACGCCTTCAACATCCCGCTCGTGACGCTCGAAGACGTGCCCGGCTTCATGCCTGGAACGACGCAGGAATACGGCGGCATCATCCGCAACGGCGCCAAGCTGCTGTTCGCGTTCGCGGAGGCGACCGTCCCCAAGGTCACCGTGATCCTGAGGAAGGCGTACGGCGGCGCCTACTGCGTCATGAGCTCCAAGCACCTCCGCGGCGACATGAACTACGCGTGGCCGACGGCGGAGATCGCGGTGATGGGGCCCGACGGCGCGGTCGAGATCATCTACAAGAAGGAGCTCGACGCGGCCGAGGACGTCGCGGCGAAAGCCGCCGAGCTGAAGGAGCGTTACGCCAGCCTCTTCGCGACGCCGTACGTCGCGGCCAGACGGGGCTACATCGACGACGTCATCGAGCCGGCGACGACGAGGTTCCGGATCATCCGGGCGCTCGAGATGCTCGCCGACAAGCGCGACGGCAACCCGCCGCGGCGCCACACCAACATTCCCCTGTGAGGTCGTTGCATGTCGCAGTGGGAAGCCTGGATCGTCACGGCGCTCGGCATGAGCGTCGTCTTCATCGGCCTCGTCGCCTGCATCGGCTTCATCAGGCTCATCGGGCGGCTGGCGCAGCGCGTCGGCCCGTCAGCGGCGCACGGTGGGCACGGCGCGGCGCAGGCGCCCACGGAGTCCGCCGCGGCGACGTCCGGGCCGCATCCGATCTCAGAACCGATCCCGGCCGACGTCCTGGCGGTCATCGCCCTGGTCGTGGAGCTGGAGAGGACGCTGTACATGAACCGGCCGGGAGCGCGCGTGACGATCCGGCGTCACGTGGGCGCTCCGTGAACGGTGCCGGGAGACGTTCGTCATGAGTGAGCACGTGCTTCGTATTGGCGGTCGCGAGTACCGCGCCGAGGTCAGGGAACTGACCGCGGAGCGGGCGACCGTGGTGGTCGACGGGACGGAGTACTCGGTCGACCTGGTGCAACTGGGGCGACGAAGCGCGCCGCTCGACAGCGCGCGCGGGGCGAGGGGGCCGGGTGCGGCGGCCGCGCCGGGCCCGCCCGCGGCCGCGTCGGTCCCGGCCCCGGCCCCGCGGACGTCGCCGCCGGCCCGCGGCGGGGAAGGCGGCATCGTTGCGCCCATGCCCGGCCTGGTGCTGTCGATCGCGGCGCGCGAAGGCGACGCGGTGGCCGCCGGCCAGACGCTGCTCGTGATGGAGGCGATGAAGATGGAAAACGCCCTCATCGCGCCCTACGCGGGCACCGTCTCGAAGATCTACGTGCGCGAGGGCGATTCGATTGCCGAAGGCGACCTGCTCATCGACGTGGCACGTCCCGGCCTCACGGCGCTCTAGGAGGACGACGTGAAGCGCATCCTCCTGGTGGTCGCCGCTCTCGCGCTGCTGGTGGCCGGCGCCGCGGCACCCGCCGCCGCGGATCGGCCGGGCTTCGGCGTGACCTTCGAGCCGGCGGTGAGCTACCTCCGGATCCACAAGGGGACGACCGACGGGCTCCAGAACGACTACCTCGGTCCGGGAGCCACGAGCGGCGTGCTTCGCGATGCCTTCGAGCGCGACATCGGCACCTTCGTCACGGTGCACGCCGACGACTTCGAGGCCGTCATCCGCATCGACCGGCTCGAGGAGCTGAAGGCGCTCGCCGATGTCGATCACGTCGGCATTCCCTCGCTCGGGCTCACGTTCCTGCCGTTCACGGTGGAGCCGGCCAGCACGTACTTCCGCATCGACAAGGGCCGGGCCGATCTGCCGCCCGCGACGCTCAAGCGCGCCGCGAAGGGTCGGCTGTACGACGAGGCGGGGAACGTCGCGGCCATCTACACGGTCGTGACCGTGGGCGAACGCGAGAGCCTCGGTTACGTGACGCAGTTCGAGCGCGGCTTCTTCGCCAAGGACGTCGTGTCGGGCGACGTCACGGGGTATCTCGACCAGGTCGTGCAAGGCAGCGGCTTCGCGAACCTGACGTTCGGACACCTGGTGATGGTGGCGATCGGCATCCTGTTCATCTACCTCGCCATCGTGAAGGAGTACGAGCCGCTGCTGCTCGTGCCCATCGGCTTCGGCATCCTCATCGGCAACATCCCGATGCCGCTCTCGATCTTCAACAGCGTCTCGCTGTACATGATCGACCCCGTGTCGCACGAGTACGTGTTCAACACGGGCGGCAACAGCGTGCTCGGCATCATCTACTACGGGGTGCGGGCCGGCATCTTCCCCCCGCTCATCTTCCTGGGCATCGGCGCGCTCACCGATTTCTCGGCGCTCCTCTCGAACCCGAAGAGCCTGCTGCTCGGTGCGGCGGCGCAGATTGGCATCTTCGCGACGTTCATCGGGGCGCTGCTCCTCGGCTTCTCGCCGCAGAGCGCGGCGTCGATCGGGATCATCGGCGGCGCCGACGGCCCGACCGCCATCTTCACGGCGAGCCGCCTGGCGCCGGCACTCATCGGCCCCATCGCGATCTCGGCCTACAGCTACATGGCGATGGTGCCCATCATCCAGCCGCCCATCATGAAACTCCTGACGACGCGCGAGGAGCGCCTCATCAGGATGGCGCCGGGCCGGAAGGTGTCGCAGCTCGAGAAGATCGCCTTCCCGATCATGGGGCTGCTCGTGACCACGCTGCTCGCGCCCGGCGGGCTGCCGCTGCTGGGGATGCTCTTCTTCGGGAACCTGCTCAAGGAGTCGGGCGTGACGGGGCGGCTCTCGAAGACCGCGTCGAGCGCGCTGCTCGACATCTGCACGATCCTGCTCGGCGTCGCGGTGGGCGCCTCGACGTCGGCCGGGGTCTTCCTGACGAAGAACTCGGTGCTCATCTTCGTGCTCGGGTGCGTGGCCTTCGGCGCCGCCACCGCGGGCGGCGTGCTCTTCGCCAAGCTCATGAACCTCGTGGCGCGCGAGAAGGTGAACCCGCTCATCGGCGCGGCCGGCGTGTCGGCCGTCCCCGACTCGGCCCGCGTGGCGCACATGGTGGGCCAGGCCGAGGATTCGGGCAATTACCTGCTGCAGCACGCCATGGGACCCAACGTGGCCGGGGTCATCGGGTCGGCGCTCGCGGCCGGCGTGTTCCTCGGGCTCTTCTAGGAGACTCTTACGATGCCGCAGATCATCTCCGCCGTCCCGAACGTCTCGGAAGGCCGCGACGTCGCGTTCGTCGAGTCGCTCCAGGAGCGCCTCGAAGCCGTGCCGGGCCTCGTCGTCCTCGACGTCTCGATGGA
>JAHDVQ010000082.1:7069-17540 GCA_023384595.1 Vicinamibacteraceae bacterium
TCCAGGAGCGCCTCGAAGCCGTGCCGGGCCTCGTCGTCCTCGACGTCTCGATGGATCAGGTGCGCAACCGGACCGTCTTCTCGTTCACCGGCGACAGGCACGCCATCTTCGAGGGCGGCTTCGCGCTCTACGAGCGCGCGCTCGGCCGTATCGACATGCGGCAGCACCAGGGCGAATATCCGCGCATCGGCGCGGTCGACGTCTTTCCCTTCGTCGCGCTGCGCGACGCCCCGCTCCGGACGGCCGTCGACTGGTCGGTGGAGTTCGCCGAGCAGGTCGCCGCGCGCTTCCAGGTGCCCGTGTACCTCTTCGCCGAGTCGGCGCGGACGAAGCTGCGGCGCGACGTCGAGTCCATCCGCGAGGGCGAGTACGAGGGCTTTGCCGCGAAGATGACCGACCCGCTGTGGGCCCCCGACTTCGGTCCCGGCGTCTTCCCGCCCGACAAGGGCGCCACCATCATCGGCGCGCGCCTTCCCCTCGTGAACTTCAAGGCCTACCTGACGACGCCGAACGAGCGCGCCGCCGAACGGGTGGCCGAGGTGCTCTCGGATCCGGCGACGGGCTTCACCGGGGTGCACTTCTATCCGGCGCTCGACCGCACGCGCAACGAGGCCCTGCTGAACATCACCGTCGGCAACTTCCAGGCGACCCCGCTCTACCGCATCCTGGAGGCCATCAAGACCGAGCTGCGCCGCTTTGGCGCCGGCGTGAGCCGCGTGGAGATGGTGGGGCTCGTGCCGCAGCGGGCGCTCATCGAGTCGGCCGAGCACTACCTGCAGGTCTTCGATTTCACGATGGAGGACGTGCTCGAGACCAGGCTGGACACGATCCTCGGCATCCGTGACTGACGATGGCCGTGCCGTCCCGTGACCTCACCATGCTCGACGTCGTCGTAATCGGGGCCGGGCCCGTCGGGCTCGCCTGCGCCATCGAAGCCCAGAAGCAGGGTCTGACCGTTCGCGTGCTCGAAAAGGGCGCGCTCGTCAACTCCATCCTCGGATACCCGTTGCGGATGGAGTTCTTCTCGACCCCGGAGCTCATCGAGATCGGCGGGCATCCCTTTCCGGTCCCGCGCTACAAGCCCACGCGTGAGGACGCGCTCGAGTACTACCGCCTGGTCGCCGCCCGCGAAGCGCTCGACGTCCGCCTCTACGAGCCGGTCGTCGACGTGCTCGGCGCCCGCGGCGGCTTCACCGTCGTCACCGGAAAGCAGGAACACCGGACGCGCCACGTGGTGCTCGCAATCGGGTTCTTCGACCAGCCGAACAGGTTGAACGTGCCTGGCGAGGACCTGCCGAAGGTGACCCACTACTACAAGGAACCGTTTCCCTACGCGCGCCAGAAGGTGGCGGTGATTGGCGCCAGGAACTCCGCGGCGAAGGCGGCGCTCGACTGTCATCGGCACGGCGCCGAGGTCACGCTCGTCGTGCGCGGCGCGGCCCTGTCGGACAGCATCAAGTACTGGATCAGGCCCGACCTCGAGAACCGCATCAAGGAGGGCAGCATCAGGGCGTTCTTCAACACGTCGGTCGAGGAGATCCGCGACACGACGCTGCTGCTGAAGGGTGACGGCGCTGGCGAGATCCCGAACGACTGGGTCCTGGCCATGACCGGTTACCACCCGGACTTCGGCCTGCTCGAACGGTTCGGGATTGCCTGTGCCAGCGATCGCGATTGCACCCCGATCTTCGACGAGCGGACGTTCGAGACGACGCGTCCCGGGATGTACATCGCGGGCACGGTCTGCGGCGGCTACCGGACGAGCCGGTGGTTCATCGAGAACGGACGCTTCCACGCGCGCCAGATCGCCGCGCACATCACGGGCCGGCAGGCGGCGCCCATCCCCCCCGCTGGCACGCACTGGAAGACCGAAGAGTGATCCGGCGCTGCCTCGCCGCCCCTTGACAACCCCTGCCTGAACGGCAGAAATGGCCGAATATCGTCCAGCTTGCCCGCGCGAGGATGGCGGAGCCCCGCCTCCGGCCACCGGGCCGCCTTCATCCGGGCAGGCCGCGTGCCCGGCGAGAGGCCGACATGAAGCTCGCCGCGTCGCGGCTCGCGCTCGTCACCCTCGCGCTGCTTGCCTTCGCCTGAACCTGCCGAAAGACCCGGGCGAGTACGAGGTCCGCTATCTGGCGCACCGGGATCCGCGGCGCGTGTTCGCCAGAAAGTCAATCGTGCTGCGGTGGGCACCTGGCTCGCGCATGTGGTTCCCGCGCTGCGGGACCACCCAGCCTATAATCCCGCCATGCGTGCACGCGTCCGGCGCGACGTCGTGCGTCTAGCCTTCGCCCTGGCCGCCGTCGGCGCGGTGACCCTCTTCTGCGCCAGGGTCCTGCACGTCTCGACCGCGACCATCTCGATCGCGTACCTCCTGATCGTGCTCCTGGCGGCCGCCGATGCTGGCCTGTGGGTCGCCATCGTCACCTCGGTTGTGGCGATGCTCTGCTTCAACTTCTTCTTCCTGCCACCCGTCGGCACCTGGACGATCGCCGACCCACACAACTGGGTCGCCCTCGTCGCGTTGCTCGTCGTCAGTCTCGTCGCCAGCCATCTCTCTGCGGTGGCCAGGGCTCGCACCGCAGAGGCGCTGGAGCGGCGCGATGCTCTCGCGCGGTTGTTCGACCTTGGACGCGACGTGCTCGTCATGGCCGACAGTCCCGACGCCCTCTCCGGGCTGGCGCGTTCGGTCGCACGACGGTTCGGCTTCGACCTTGTCGCGATCGCCCTGCCCGCCCCCACCGGATGGCAGGTTTCACACGGCGGGCGGACGGCGGGCACGCTGGACCCGCGCCGGCTGACCGAGGTCTTCGCCGCTGCGCAGTCCACGCTGGAGTTCGACGCGCAATCGCGCACCTACACGGGTCACGACACGATGGACGTCGATGGCCGGCCCGCTCAGCTCGTGCCGCTGCGTGTCGGCACGCGGCCGATTGGCCTCCTCGCCGTCGCCGGCCGCCCCGTCGAACGCGGCACGCTGGACACATTGGCCGGACTCGTGGCCCTGGCGATCG
Organism: Vicinamibacteraceae bacterium; assembly: GCA_023384595.1. Lineage (GTDB taxonomy): Bacteria > Acidobacteriota > Vicinamibacteria > Vicinamibacterales > JAFNAJ01 > JAHDVQ01. Next base: position 10,084 of record JAHDVQ010000082.1, read on the forward strand.
AACGGGCGAGGTTTCTCGAGGAGCGGAAAATGGCTGAAGTCACCCGGCGAAGCGAGGCCCTGAAGACGGCCCTGCTCGCCTCGCTCGGCCACGACCTCCGCACGCCGCTGACCGCGATTCGCCTGGCCGCGACCAATGTCACCGCGGTCTCGCTCACGCCGGACGAACGCCAGGAACAGGGCGATGTGATCCTGGCCGAACTGGAGCACCTCACCCGCCTGTTCGAGAATCTCCTGGAGATGGCGCGGATCGATGCCGGCGGTGTGACGACCGAGGTGCGGTGGGCCCACCCCTCCGAGATTGTCGACGCGGCGCGCGAGCAGGTGGAGCAGGCGCTTCGCGGGCACCCCGTCACCGTCACGCTCGGCCCCGATCTGCCCGTCCACCTGGATCCCCGGCTCACCGCGACCGCGCTGGCGAGGCTGCTCGAGAACGCCGCTCACTACTCGCCCCCGGATTCGATCATCGAGGTGCAGGCCGACGCGAGCGAGGGACGGCTGGTCGTCCAGGTGCGGGATCACGGACCGGGCATCTCGTCGCCGGACCTGCCGCACGTCTTCGAGCGGTTCTACCGGGGCGGTGCTGCAGGGTCGAGACGCTCGGGTACCGGCATGGGCTTGTGGATTGCCCGCGGCCTGCTCGCTGTGCAGCACGGCCGCATCTGGGCCGAGAACGCGGACGGGGGCGGCGCCCGGTTCACACTCGACGTGCCCGCCCCGGTGAAGGAGCCGGCCGTCTCTTCATCATGACCGTACGCCCGCGCATCCTGCTCGTGGACGACGAGGTTGCCATCCAGCGGACGCTTGGACCGCTGCTGCGATCACGCGGCTACGACGTCGACATTGTCGGCAGCGGAGCCGAAGCGCTCAGGCGTGCCATCGAGTTCCCGCCGCACCTCGTCGTGCTCGACCTCGGCCTGCCCGACCTCGAGGGCACCGAAGTGTGCCGGCGGCTCCGCGAGGGATCCGCCGTGCCCATCGTGGTCCTCTCGGCGCGCGGGGCGGAGGCCGATAAGGTGAACGCTTTGGATCTCGGGGCCGACGACTACGTCACGAAGCCGTTCGGCCCCGACGAGTTGCTCGCCCGCATTCGCGTGGCCTTGCGGCGGACGATGACCGACGAGGGCCAGGAGACGGGACGCTTCACGGCAGGCGACCTGCTGATCGACTACGACCGCCGCCGGGTGCTGGTGGGCGAGGCCGAGGTGCGCCTGACGCCCAAGGAGTTCGAGCTGTTGTCGTTGCTCGCCCGCAACCACGACCGCGTGCTCACGCACCGCACCATCCTGAAGGCCATCTGGGGAGCCAACGCCGTCGAACAGACCGAGCATCTCTGGACGCTGGTGGCCCAGCTCAGACGCAAGATCGAGCCCGACCCCGCGCGGCCCCGTTACCTGCTGAGTGAGCCCTGGGTGGGCTACCGGTTCGTGACCGGCGACGCCGGTCCTCCAGGGTGATCGGGCGCCCAACGGCGTCTCGACGGTCCCTTCTCAGGGACTTCTCAGGAACTCCTCCGGCACTTCTCAGCCCGTCCCTCCTACTCTGCAATCTGGGTGATGCGGCGGCCAACCCGCTGCAGCCCGCATTGATCCCGGAGGATCGCGTGCTGACTGCTTCAGGCCTGCTCGTGCTCGCGGTGCTGGTGTTCGCTGTCATAGAGCGCCTCATCGCCGCGTGCGATCGCATCTAGGGAGGCACAGCGATGATGCTGCTCTCGCTGCTGCTCGTCGCGGCGGCTTTCGTGTACCTCGTCGTGGCCATGCTGCGCCCCGACAAGCTCTGAGCCGACGATGTTGACCGTCTCGCTTGTCCTCGTTTTCGTCATCGCGGTGATCGTGGGCACGAGCATCCCGCTCGGACGCCACATCGCGCGTGTCTTCGAGGGCCGGTCCACCCTGCTCGACCCCGTCCTGGTTCCACTGGAACGAGGGGTCCTGCGTCTGGCCGGAGTTGACGCAGGCAGGCAGCACGACTGGCGGGCCTACGCGCGCGCGCTCCTCCTCTCGAACCTCGTGATGTGGCTGGCCGGGTGGGCGATCGTGACGCTGCAGCACCATCTGCCGCTCAACCCGGACGGCATAGGGAACATGGAGCCGACGCTGGCGTTCAACACGATCAGCAGCTTCGCGACCAACACCAACCTGCAGCACTACGCCGGTGAGACGGCGCTCTCGTACTTCTCGCAGATCTTCGTCGTCACGTTCCTGCAGTTCGTGACGGCGGGCACGGGCATCGCCGCGTCCGTGGCGCTGATGAGGGCGGTCGCCGGCGCGCGATCGGCCGTGGGCAACTTCTACGTGGACCTCGCGCGAGCCACCGTGCGTATCCTGCTGCCGCTGGCACTCGCGCTGGCCACGGTGCTCCTGTGGCAGGGCTCGCCCGCGACACTCGACGGTGCGGCGACGGTCGTCACCCTCGAAGGGCACACCCAGATCATCGCGCGAGGCCCGGTGGCGGCCATGGTGGCCATCAAGCAGCTCGGCACGAATGGCGGGGGGTTCTTCGGCGCGAACTCGACGCATCCGTTCGAGAACCCGACGCCGCTCACCACGCTGCTCGAAATCTGGGCGATTCTCGCCATCCCCATGGCGATGGTGTGGACCTTCGGCGTGCTCGTGAAGCGGCGGCGCCTCGCCGTCATGGTGTTCGCCGTGATGCTCGCGCTGTTTGTCCCGCTGCTTGCTCTCGGCCTCGCGGCGGAGGCCGGCCGCAGTCCCGAGCCTGCCGGCATGAGCGTTGGCCCGGTCGACGCGGCGATGGAGGGCAAGGAGGTCCGAGTCGGCACCGCGCTCACGGCGCTCTGGTCGGTGAGCACGACGGCCACCTCGAACGGCTCGGTCGCCGGCATGCACGACTCGCTCACCCCACTCGGGGGCCTCGCCGCGATGGCCGGGATGTGGCTGAACACCATCTTCGGCGGTGTGGGCGTGGGCTTCATCAACATGTTCGTCTTCATCGTCGTGGCCGTGTTCGTGGCGGGCATGATGATCGGGCGCACGCCGGAGCTCCTGGGCAGAAAGGTCGAAGCCCGCGAGATGAAGCTCGCGAGCCTGGCCCTGCTGTGGCACCCGCTGGCGATCCTGGTCGGCACGGCGGCCGCGTGCTACGTGTGGAGCGCCACGACGGGTTCCGGCAGCGCCCTCGGGTGGCTCAGGAACCCCGGGCCGCACGGGTTCTCCGAGATGCTCTACGAGTTCACGTCGGCAGCCGCCAACAACGGGTCAGGCTTCGAAGGCCTCGGCGACAACACCCCGTTCTGGAACATCTCGACCGCCCTCGTGATGCTCGGCTCGCGGTACGTGCCCATCATCGTCCCCCTGGCGTTGGCTGGTTCGCTGTCCGCGAAGCCGGCCGCCCCGGAAACCGCCGGGACCCTCGCGATCGACAGCGCCACCTTTGGCGTCACGCTCTGGGCCGTGGTCGTCATCCTCGGCCTCCTCATGTTCATGCCCGTCGCGGTGCTCGGTCCCGTCGCGGAGCACCTCGCGGGAGGGTAGGGAGCCCGTGCGCAACGAGCTGCTGATCGGCGTGCGATTCACCGCCGCGACCATGCTGGTGCTGGGGGGGCTCTACCATGCCGTGTTCTGGGCGCTTGGTGCCGTGGCCTTCCCCTTCGAGGCCGAGGGCAGCCTGGTCAGGCGCCCGGATGGCACCCTCGTCGGATCGCTCCTGCTCGCGCAGCCCTTCCACGCTGACGAGTACTTTCATCCGCGGCCATCGGCCGTGCGTCACGACGCCGCGGCGAGCGGAGGATCGCAGCTCGCCTGGTCCAACCCGCAGCTGCGCGCCGAGGTGACAGCACGCGCGATCGCGCTTCGTGCGCGCGAGGGACCGGGCTGGCGCGCCGTGCCGTCGGACCTGGTGACCGCCAGTGGGAGCGGCCTCGACCCGCACATCTCACCCGAGGCCGCGCGGCTGCAGGTGCCGCGCGTGAGCGGGGCGCGGGGCGTCGAGCCGAGCCGCGTCGGGAGGCTCGTCGAGGCGCACATCGAGCCGCCGTTCCTGGGGATCTTCGGCGGGCCCCGCGTGAATGTCCTCGAGCTGAATCTCGCGCTCGACCAGGCGTTCGGCCCGCCGCGCCAGGACACCGCTTTCGGGCTGCGGGCCGGCGTGCGGAGCAGCCAGCCTGGAGCGTGACTGTATGCCGGCCCGCGCACGCGCCCTGTCGATCTGGGACCCCGCCATCGTGGCCGGCGCCGTGGCCGGCGCCGTCCGCAAGCTCGACCCGCGGCAGCAGCTGCACAACCCCGTGATGTTCATCGTCGAGGCCGGCAGCGCGTTGACGACCCTCATCTTCCTGCAGGAAGTGCTGGCTGGCACGGGCCGCCCCCTCTTCACGGGCCAGGTGGCCTGCTGGCTCTGGTTCACCGTGCTCTTCGCCAACTTCGCCGAGGCCATGGCCGAGGGCCGCGGGAAGGCGCAAGCGGAGACCCTGCGGAGGACTCGGACGGATATGGTCGCCAACCGCGTCGGTCACGACGGCCGCGTGACGACCGTGCCGGCCAGCAACCTGGAGTGCGGCGACATCGTGGTGGTGCGCGCGGGCGAGTTGATCCCGACCGACGGCGACATCGTCGAAGGCGTGGCCACCGTCGACGAGTCGGCCATCACTGGCGAGTCAGCGCCTGTCGTGCGCGAATCCGGCGGCGATCGGTCGGCCGTCACGGGCGGCACGCGCGTGATCTCGGACTGGATCCGGGTGAAGGTCACCGCGGAGCGCGGGCATACCTTCGTGGATCGCATGATTGCGCTCGTCGAGGGCGCCGAGCGGCAACGGACCCCGAACGAGATCGCGCTCAACATCCTGCTGGCCCTGCTCTCGCTCGTGTTCCTGCTCGTCGTCGCGACCATCCGGCCTCTGGCGAGCTATGCGGGCGCGGAGATCCCGGTGACGGTCCTGGTCGCGCTGCTCGTCTGCCTCATTCCCACCACGATTGGCGCACTGGTGTCCGCGATTGGCATCGCCGGCATGGACAGGCTCGTGCAGCACAACGTCCTCGCCATGTCGGGCCGCGCTGTCGAGGCCGCCGGCGACGTCAACACGCTGCTGCTCGACAAGACGGGCACCATCACACTGGGCAATCGGCAGGCGACGGCGTTCGTCCCGCTGCCGGGCATCAGCGCCGCCGACCTGGCCGAGGCGGCGCAGCTCGCGTCGCTCGCCGACGAGACACCCGAGGGCCGCTCCATCGTCGTGCTCGCGAAGGACCGGTACGGCCTCCGCGCCTGCGAGGTCGGCGACAGGACCTCGGCCTTCGTACCGTTCACGGCCCGGACGCGGATGTCGGGCATCGATCTCGATGGTCGACAGATCCGCAAGGGCGCCGCGGATGCCGTGATGGCGCACGTCAGAGAGAAGAAGGAAGAGATCCCGCCCCAGCTCGAGGCCACGGTGGACCGGATTGCGCGTTCGGGCGGCACCCCGCTCGTGGTGGCCGAGTGTGGCCGGCCTCTCGGCGTCGTTCACCTGAAGGACGTCGTGAAGGGTGGACTGGAGCAGCGCTTCGCCGCGCTGCGCGCCATGGGTATCCGCACCATCATGATCACCGGCGACAACCCGCTCACCGCCGCCGCCATCGCGCGCGAGGCGGGAGTCGACGACTTCCTCGCCGAAGCCACGCCGGAGGACAAGATGGCGCTCATCAGGCGTGAACAGCGCGAGGGGAAGCTCGTGGCCATGACCGGCGACGGGACCAACGACGCCCCGGCGCTGGCTCAGGCCGATGTCGGGGTCGCGATGAACACCGGCACGTCGGCCGCCAAGGAAGCCGGCAACATGGTGGACCTCGATTCGAATCCGACGAAGCTGATTGAGATCGTCGAGATCGGCAAGCAGTTGCTGATGACGCGGGGGGCGCTCACCACCTTCTCGATCGCGAACGATGTCGCCAAGTACTTCGCGATCATCCCGGCGATGTTCGTGCTCGCGTTCCCTCAGCTCGGCGCGCTCAACGTGATGCGCCTCTCGACGCCCGAGTCGGCCATCCTGGCCTCGGTGATCTTCAACGCGGTGATCATCATCGCGCTCGTGCCGCTCGCGCTGAGGGGCGTGGCGTATCGGCCGCTTGGCGCTGCCACGCTGCTGCGGCGCAATCTGCTCATCTACGGTTTGGGCGGCGTCGTCCTTCCCTTTGCGGGCATCAAGGCCATCGACACGCTGCTCACGCTGGCGGGACTCGCCTAGTCGGAGGAAGGCCGCCATGATGTCACCCGCCGACGCCCGGCCCACCGCCGACGCGCTGCTCCAGCGCATCACGGGCCAGCAACGCGCCCGCCTGCGCATCTACATCGGCGCGGCGCCCGGTGTCGGCAAGACCTACGAGATGCTTCGCGAGGGCCACGCCTTGCGCGCCCGGGGGCTCGACGTCGTCGTGGGCTATCTGGAGACCTACGGCCGCGCCGACACCGAGGCGCAGGTCGGGGATCTCGAAATTGTGCCGCGTCGCGCCGTGATCCACCGGGGCGTGTCGCTGGAGGAGATGGACGTCCCCGCGATCCTTGCGCGACGCCCTCAGGTCTGCATCGTCGACGAGCTGGCACACACCAACGCCCCGGGCAGCGGACACGCCAAGCGGCACGACGACGTCCTCGATCTGCTCGATGCCGGCATCCACGTGATGACGGCCGTCAACATCCAGCACCTCGAGACGCTCAACGACGCGGTCGCGCGCGCGACGGGTATCAGGGTGCGCGAGACCGTACCCGACACCTTCCTCGACCGCGCCGACGAGGTCATCAACATCGACGTGACGGTCGAAGAACTTCGCAGCCGGTTGCGGGAAGGAAAGATCTATACGCCCGAGAAGGTGGAGCAGGCGCTCACCCACTTCTTCCGAAAAGGCAATCTCTCCACGCTCCGAGAACTGGCGTTGCGGGCGGTGGCCGACGAGGTCGCCGAGAAGGCGGCCACCTACCGCGCGCGAGAGGGGCTCGAGCCTTCGCTCATCCCCGAGCGCGTGATGGTGTGCATGAGCTCGAACGTGCTTGCGCCGCGGGTGATCAGGACGGGCGCGCGTATCGCGGGACGGCTCGGGTCGAAGTGGTACGCCGTCTACGTCGAGACGCCGAGTGAGCGTCCCGACAGGATTCCCGCGCGCGATGCCGACGCCCTGCGCTCCAACATCCGCCTCGCCGAGGAGCTCGGAGCCACGGTGGTGCGCGTGAAAGCGGCGCGCCCTGCGGACGGCCTGATCGCGTTCGCCCAGCGCGAGGGCGTCACGCACGTCATCTTCGGGCAGACCGCGCGCAGCCGGTGGGAGCTGCTCGTGCATGGATCGCCCCTCGACAGGTTCCTCGCGGCCGTTCCGGACGCCGCGGTCCAGGTCGTCCCGCTCGACGAGTGGTGACCCCCGGTTGCTGCCGGCATCCCGCTGCGTCCACGGGCTGGACTGCGTGATGGGCCTCGATCCCTTTGGCGGAGCTCCCGAGGGCTTCGTCTCGCTGCGCGACCTGAGTTTC
>JAHDVQ010000083.1:0-5463 GCA_023384595.1 Vicinamibacteraceae bacterium
AACTACTACCTGCTCTTCAACCCGAACTCGGTGGACATCTCCGTCATGGCCACCTACTTCCTGTCGGGTGGCGAGTCGTTCATGATCCCCTATGGGATCAAGGCCAACCAGCGGCTCACCATCGAGGCCTCCAAGGATCCGCGCCTGGCCGGACGCGACTTCAGCGTGACGTTCGACACGATGAGCGCCGCGCTGCCGATCGTGGCCGAACGCGCGATGTACTGGAACCGCGATTCGTGGGTGGGGGGCCACGCGTCCATCGGCGCCAAGTCGCTCGCGACCGAGTGGCACTTCGCCGAAGGCCTCGCCATCCCCCGCTACGAGACCTATTACACCGTCCTCAATCCGCACGCGACGTGGACGACGCTGAGCGCGCGCTACTTCATCCAGGGCCGGACGGTTCCCTTTACGCGGACCTACAACATCCCGCCGCTCTCGCGGTACACGATTCAGCTCAAGAATCCCTACGACACCGACCAGTACGTGGGCGGCGGCACGGGTGAGGCGGGTGACGTCTCGGCCAGCTTCACGTCGAGCCAGCCCACGATCATCGAGCGCTCGATGTATTGGGGCGGCATCTGGGTCAACTGGGTCGAGGGGTCGAACGTAGTCGGTGTCAACGCCCCGGCCACCGAATGGCACCTGCCCGAGGGCACCCTGGCGCCGGGATTCGAGTCCTACGTGCTCATCTCGAACCCGGGCGATGTCGCCACCAGGGTGACACTGCGCCTTTATCTCGACGGCGACGGCGGGCGTATCTCGAAGTACGTCGACGTCCCGCCGCGGACCCGCGTGTCGCTCGACCTGAACGGCGGCGTTCTGGAAGCCGTCGACCAGGCCACCATCCTCAACCGGTCCTTCTCGGTCTCGGTGTCGAGCCCGTCGCCGGTCATCGTCGAGCACGCGATCTACCGCTCGCTCGTGCCGGGGACCTTCTGGTGGCGCACGGGCGGCGCCTCGTTCGGGATCACCGAGCAGTAACCGCGACCGTGTCGCGTGGGCGGCGCCGCAGTCTGCGACTGCGCGCCGCCCTTTTTCGTCTCAAGTGAAGTCGTGACGTTCATCCACCATTCGCTCGCGCTGCTCTCGTGCCGGAGAGCGTCTCTGGTCCTCGGAGCCCTGTTCGTTGTCGCGCTGGCCCCCGGCGGCGCCGCGCCGGCAGACGCGCAGGCGCCCTGGGACGCCGCTCAGGCCCGAACCCTCGTGGCCGAGGGGCGCTTTGCCGAGGCCCTCGCGGCTGCCGATGAGAGGCTCGCGGTCGCGGGCCGCGACCGCGAGGCGGTCGCCGTGCGCGTCATCGCGCTGCTCAGACTTGGCCGCGGCACCGAGGCCGTCGACACCTACGAGGCGTTCCGCAAACCGCTCGGGGCAGACGCTCACGACATCGAGGCCGCGATGGCCGATGCCGTGCTGCGCCGCCTCGCCGAGAAGGCCACGACGAGCGAACTGCGTTCGGACGCGGTCGAGGTCCTCGCACGGCACGGCGATGCCGAAGCCCGAAAGGCGCTCGAGGCGCTCGCCGGAGACACGACGGCGTCGGCCGCGAGCTGGAACGCGACCGCTGCGCTTGCTCGGCTGGGCGACCGCCGGGCGCGCGCGAGGATTGCCGACGGGATGGCCTCCAAGCGCGTGGGGATGCAGTTGACCACGCTCAACGCGCTTCGGCGTGTCGGGATCGAAGGCAGCCTCGAGGCCGTGCGGCAGGGACTGAGGTCGCCCGAGCCTCCAGTGCAGGCAGCCGCCGCGGAGCTTGCCGCTCAGTATCCGAGTAAGGCGCTCACGCCGGACCTGCGCGCGGTTGTCGAGAAGGGCCGCTTTGGCGCACCTCTGTGGGCAGCCCTCGCCCTCTGGAAGCTCGGCGATCGTGCCGGCGAGAAGCTCCTCGCCGAGGCCATGGCGGCGCCCTACGAGGACGGCCGGCTCATCGCCGCCCGCGCGTTCCCGCGCGACGATCCCGCCACGATTCATGTGCTGACCCGCCTGCTCGAGAGCGAGAACGCGCTCTTCCGGATCCAGGCCGCTGCGCTCCTGACTCCGCAGTCACCGGCCGCGAAGAAGGCGCTCTACGCCGCCCTCGAAAGCGACAATCAGCTCGTGCGGGGGGAAGCCATGCGCGTCCTGGCCGCCGATCGCCAGGCCGATCCGGCGCTGCTCAGGTGGGGCTTCCGCGACTGGGCACCGACTGTCCAGCTCGAGGCGGCGCGCGCGGTGCTCGCGCGCCAGCTCGACGATGCGCCGGAACGGCCACGACAGGATCGGCGCTGACCGAATCAGCGGACGTATACTGAAGGCTGGAGTTTTCCCATGGCCCACACGATGCGCGCGATCGTGGCCCTCGCGGCCTGCTTCTCGTTCCCCGTGCTCGCCGACGCCGGCACCGTTACCGTCACGGTGCAGGACGGCCTCGTCACCGTCGTCGCCGACAACGCCACCCCACGCGAGATTCTCGCCGAGTGGGCACGCGTCGGCGAGGTGCGCATCGTCAACGGGGAGCGCGTACCCGGCGCCCCGCTCACGCTTCGCCTCGAGGGCGTCCCCGAGCGCAAGGCGCTCGACATCATCCTGCGCGGCGCCGCGGGTTACATGGTGGCCGCGCGCGAGGCCGGCTCCGGCCCGGCCTATTTCGACCGCATCGTCATTCTCCCGACCAGCAACACTGCAGCGGCCGTGGCGGCGCGCCCCGCGACGCCCACGCCCGCTCCGATCCGCCGGCCCGGGCAGCCCGCCGAGAACGGCATGCTCGGCTTCTCCGCCACGCCCACCGAGATGACGCCGGAGGAGACCAACGCGGACCCATCGGGTCTCGTACCCCAGGCCCCGGTGCTCAACCCGTACGGACAGCCACAAAGTCCGTACGGCCAGCAGAATCCCTACGGCCAGCCTGGCGTCGCGCCGGCCTACCCGTCTGGAACTGATCCGACGGGGACCGAGGGGCAGGTGGAAGCGCCGAACCTGCAGCAGGCGCCGGCGCTCTTCCCGGGGAGCCCCGCGGCGCCCGGCGGCGTCGTGCCGGCAGCGCCGGACGCGGGCGCGGCCGCCGTGCCGGGCGGCGCCGTCGGCGCGTCGCGTCCTGGCGAAGTCGTGCAGCCCCCGACGCAGGCCACGCCGTATCTGAATCCGTACAACATCGGCGCGCGTCCCCCCGCTTCGCAGCAGCCGCCGCCGGCCGCGCGGCCCGGCTCGTCGACGACGAGGCCGCCGCAGCCGCCGCGGCAGTAGCCGGACCGCCCGCGCCAGATGCCGACCTCGCCCACGGCCGCGCCCACCGGTGAGTACGCCGCCCGTGGCGACTACCACGTCGCGCTCGATCCCCACTGGGACTACCTGCCCACGTATCTCGCCAAGCTGAAGATCGTGCGCGGGTATCTCGATCGGCTCGCGCCAGCCTCGCGCGTGCTCGACGCGGGCTGCGGCGAGGGCGTGCTCGTGGAGCAGTACGCCGGCCGGCTGGCGATCGAAGGGCTCGACGCCAACTACGAGAGCCCGCGGGTCCGGCGCGGCTCCCTGCTGGCCCTCCCGTGGACTGACGGCCACTTCGACATGGTGCTCTGCCTCGACGTGCTCGAGCACCTGCAGTATGCCGAGCAGGGACCGGCCATCGCGGAACTGGCGCGCGTCGTGCGTCCGGGCGGGACGATTCTCGTCTCGGTACCGAACCTCGCGCACCTGCAGTCGCGCGTGCACCTGGCGCTGACAGGACGCCTCATCCGCACCGCCAGTGAACTGAAGCACCCCGGCGACCGGCCGGCCGCCGAGTACCAGGCGCTCTTTCGCGCCGCGAGGCTCGTCGTCGAACGGCGCCACGGCATCTTTCCCACGATCCCGATCGTCACGGCGGCCATCCGGCGCAGGCCCGTGCGGCTGGCCTGGCTGCACCGCCTGCTCACGGCGGCGCTGCCCGTGCCGGGGTGGTGCTTCCTGAACATCTTCGTGCTGCGCCGCCCCGCTACCCCCGGCCGTGCGTAAGCGCCTCGCCACGCTCGGACGCAACCTCGCCGTCTACGGCGTGGGCGACGTGGCGACCTCGATCATCAGCTTCCTCCTGCTGCCGCTGTACGTGCGGTACCTGACGCCCGAGGACTACGGCGTCATCAGCCTGCTGCTCACCGTGGAGGTGGTGGCCAAGATCGTCTTCCGCTGGGGCGTCGACGCCTCGTTCATGCGGCTCTACTACGACTGCGAGACCGACGAGGATCGCCAGCGGCTGACGAGCACGCTCTTCTGGTTCCTGCTGGCGACCAACGGCGTGGCGTTGCTCGTGGCGCTCGCCGCGGCGCCATGGATCGCGGCGCATCTCTTCGGCGACGCCGGCCGCACGGGGCTGCTGCGTCTCGTCCTGGTGAACACGTTCGTCATCGGGTTCTTCTTCCTGCCCTTTCACCTCCTGCGCATGCGCGAGCAGTCGCGGCGCTTCATCACGGTCAACGTGACGCGCTCGTTCTCGACGCTCACCCTGCGGCTCGCGCTCGTCATCGGCGCCGGACAGGGCGTGCTCGGGATCGTGCTGGCCGACATCGTGGTCAGCGTGGCAACGGCCGTCGTGTTCGGCCGGTGGGTGGCGCCGCTCATCCGCCCGCTCTTCTCGCGCGCGCTGCTTCGCGAGGCCCTGAGCTTCGGCCTGCCGCGGCTCCCGCACGGCGTGGCCCACCAGATCATCGCCGTCGCCGATCGCTACTGGCTCACGCGGTTCGTCGGCCTCGCCGACATCGGGCTCTACTCGGTGGGCGCGAGCTTCGGCCTCGCGCTGAAGCTGTTCCTGAGCGCGTTCGAGACCGCCTGGGCGCCCTTCTACTTCGCGACGATGAAGGCGCCGGACGCGAAGCGGACGTTCGGCCTCGTGACGCTGTACTGCAGCGCCATCCTCGCGCTGCTCTGCGCCGGGCTGGCGGCCGTGGCACCCGACCTCGTGCGCCTCATGACCACGCCCGCCTACTACGGCGCGGCGTCGGTGGTGCCGTGGATTGCGCTCGGCGTCGTGTGGCAGGGCTTCTACCTGCTGACCTCGATCGGCCTCAACATCACCAAGCAGACGCAGTACTACCCGGTCGCGACGGGGGTGGCCGCGGCGGCGAGCGTCGCGGCGAACCTGCTGCTGATTCCGCGCTTCGGCGTGATGGGCGCGGCGTGGGCCAACACGTTCGCGTATGCGGTGCTGGCCATCGTCTCTATGACATTCAGCCAGCGCGTCTACCCGCTGACGTACGACTGGCGGCGCCTCGGGGTCGTGGCGGCTGCCGGGCTCGGGGCATGGGCGGCGGCGGCGTTTCTCGTGCCGCCCTTCACGTCGGCCATCGCTGGCCTGTTCGTGCGCGGTGCGACGGTGGTGGCGGTCTTCCCGGCCATCCTGCTGGCGGCGCGATTCTTCTCGCCGGCGGAGATGCGGGTGCTCCGCGAGCTCGCCGCCCGCCGGCCCTCGGCCAGGGTTCCGGCGCAGGAGGCCGAGACGGTGGCCGCGGCGGGAGA
>JAHDVQ010000083.1:5563-7029 GCA_023384595.1 Vicinamibacteraceae bacterium
TGAGAATGCCCCGCCATCGCACGCTGCTCGTCAACCCCCCGCCCGTGGGGGGGATCAGGTTCACCCGCCAGGGCCGGTGTCAGGAGCGCGAGGAAGTCCTCGGCACGACCAAGCCGCCCTACACGCTGGTCGTGCTGGCGGCGCTCCTGCGCGAACGCGGCCACGAGTTCCGCCTGATCGACCAGACGGCGCTGGATCTGCCGACCGACGCGGTCATCGCCCGGCTCGAAGCCGACGGTTTCCACCCGACGCTCGTGGTCTTCCCGAGCACGACGCCGACGCTCGAGGCCGACGCGCGGCAGATGCTGCGGCTCAAGCAGCGCTTCGGGGCGACGCTCGTGTCCTTCGGCCCCCACGCGGCGGCGGCTCCGGCCGAATCGATGGCGCGCGCGCCCGAGGTCGACGCGATGTTCGTCGGCGAACCGGAGGACGGACTGCGGCGGCTGCTCGACCTCGACCCGGCCGCCCCCGATTACCGTTCGGTGCCCGGCCTCACCTTCCGCGAACACGGAGCGGTGGTGCCGGCCGCCACGCGCGGCGGGTTCACCGACTTCGCCACCATGCCGTTTCCGGCGTGGGATCTGCTGCCGCTCGACAAGTACACGCTGCCCGTCGAGGGCAAGCCCTACGTGCTCGTCGAGACGAGCCGCGGCTGTCCGTACACGTGCGACTTCTGCGTCGCCCCCATCTACCAGGGGCACAGGTTCCGCGAGCGCGACGCGACGCGCCTGGTCGACGAAATCGAGCACGCGAGGCGCACGCTCGGCGTCGAGCACTTCTACCTGTGGGGCGACACGGTCACGCTCAACCAGAAGTCGTTCACCGCGTTCTGCGACGAGCTCATCGCGCGCGACCTCGGTATCAAGTGGTTCGGCAACGCGCGCGCCGACAACCTCGTGAACCCCGAGTACGTCGCGCGGCTGAAGGCCTCGGGCTGCTGGATGCTCTCGATGGGCATCGAGTCGGAGTCGGAGGACACGCGCAAGAGCATGGTGAAGCGGCTCGAGGAGCAGAAGATTCGCGCCGCGTTCAGGAACCTGCGCGAGGCCGGCATCAAGTCGTTCGCCTTCTTCATCTACGGCTACCCCGGCGATACGGCGGCCTCGATGGAGCGGACCACCGATTACGCCCTCGAGCTCGATCCCGACTTCGCCAACTTCTACCCGGCCGTGCCCTATCCCGGCACCGAGCTGTACGAGAAGGCGCGCCGCGACGGCCTGCTCACCACCGACGACTGGACGAAGTTCGAGTACTCCTACTACGTGCTCGAGGGCAACGGGCTCGACGAGCGGAGCGTGATGCGCGCCATCGCGCGGGCGAGGCGTCGGTTCTTCCTGCGCCCGAAGTACCTGACGCGCCACTCGAAGGATCTGGTGCGGATGGTGCTCACCAAGCGCGGCATCGTGTCGGAGGTGGTCACGCGCTTCCTCACGAACGGCCGGCCGGCCGATGCGCACGACGCGGAG
>JAHDVQ010000083.1:7129-13330 GCA_023384595.1 Vicinamibacteraceae bacterium
GTGCACCTGCCGGAAGGGCCGGCCGTCGCCGAAGTACCGGAACCGGAACAGCTGCCAGAGCTGCGCGAGGTAGCCGCTGGCCTCGCGCGCGTTCATCTTGCTCTCGCCGACCGTGCGGCCGACGAACACGTACGGGACCTCGACGACCGACGCCGCGCGCCCGCGCACGAGCAGCTCGAGGCAGATCTTGAAGCCGCCGGCCTCGATGCGCACGCCCTCGGTGGCCGAACGCTTCACGATGAAGAGCCCGGAGGTCGCATCGCGCACCGGCGTGATCGGACGCGCGAGCAGGCAGGCGAGCCGCGACATCAGCACGCGCCCCGGGCCCCACTGGCTGGTGCCGCCGCCGGGCACGTAGCGGCTGCCGATGACGAAGTCGGCCGAGAATCGCCGCATCGCCTCGAGCATGCGCGCAATCATCTCGGGGGGATGACTGAGGTCGGCATCCATCACGCCCACCACCGGCGCCGAGGCCACGGCAAACCCGTCGATGACGGCCGTGCCGAGTCCGAGCTTGCCCGGCCGGTGCACGACGCGCACGCGGCGACGCGCGGCGAGCTCGTCGGCGAGGGCGCCGGTGCCGTCCGGCGAGTTGTCGTCCACGATGACGAGCTCCGCCGCGATACCGCTGCCCTCGAACACCACGAAGGCCTGTTCGACCAGTTCGGCGAGCCTGCCGCGCTCGTTGTAGGTCGGGACGACAATCGAGAGATCGGGCGTGGACGGGTCTGGAGGCGCGGCAGGGGAGGAATCGGCAGGCGACATCGCGGAGGGCGTCAGGACGCGAGATAATTCGCGTGCGACGATTCTCGCCCAGAATGCCAGCCGAACTCCAGCGCGCCCGGGGGCGCCCTCATCCCGTCACACGAGCGGCGCTCCTCGCGCTCTTCGCGGCGCTCGTGCTGCTGCGCATCCCGTCGCTCGCGCAGCCGCCCGGAGGCGATCAGGGCCTCTACGCCTACGCGGGCACGCGGGTGCTCGCCGGCGAGGTGCTCTACCGCGACGCGTGGGACCAGAAGCCGCCGGGCCTGCACCTGGCCTACGCCGCCATGTGGGCCGTGTGGCCGCACGACGCGGTCGTGGCGGCCGTCGACCTCGCGCTCGCCTGCCTCACCGCTGTCGGCCTGCTGGCGCTCGGCCGACGTCTCGCACCCGCGACGTCCACCGGGCTCTGGGCCGCCGGCCTCTTTCTCCTCCTGTCCAACCCTGCCCTCGGCCGGCTCGGCGGCGTGCGCACGCGGGCCCAGGCCGAGGTCTTCATCGGCGCGCTCGTCACTGGCGCACTGCTTCTCGTGTGGCCTGGCCTCAGCGCGCGAGCGCGGCGCGCCACGTCGGCGCCCATGGCGGCCGCGACGTTCGCGGCCGGCCTGACGCTGGGCCTTGCCTTCCTCTTCAAGTACAACGCCGGCGCCTACCTGCTGCCCGCCGCCGTCGCCGTGGCCGCGGCGGCCCACGGCTCGTCGCGAAAGCCGCTCGCCGCAACCGGGCGGGGGCTCCTCGTCCTGGGCGCCGGCTTCGTGCTCGTCGTCATCCTCACGCTCGGCTGGTTCCTCGTGAACGGCGCGCTCACCGACCTCTACCACGCCACGATCACCTACAACATGTTCTACTCGGGCGAGACCTACACCAGTGGGCTGGCCTTCGTCCGGTACCTGGTGACGTTCCCGGTCAGGCACGCGTGGCTCGACTCCCTGTGGTGGTTGGGAGGTCTCGGCACCGTCGCCCTCATGCTCGCGGCCCTCCGCGCCCCCCACCTCTGGATCGTGCCGGCCTGGGTCGTCGCCGCCTGCGTGTCGATTGCGGTGAACGGCGGACGCGGCCTCCCGCAGTACTTCGTGCAGGCCTCGCCGGCGCTCGCGCTCGCGGCCGGGTGGCTCATGGCCTGGTGCTGGCAGCGCGTCCGCGTCGCCGGCCGCATCCTGCTCGTGGCGATGGTGGCGTTCGGCATCCTCCGCGTGTCGAACTTCGACAAGGCATTCGCCTCGGCGTGGTGGGATACGCAATACCTCGCCGGGCAGATCGATCGCACGACGTACCTCGAACGGTTCGGGGCCCCGGCGTCGGGAGACAAGTATTCGGCCCTCGCCAACGAGGAACTGGGCCGCTGGCTGGCCGCCGAGACGCGTCCAGGTGAGCGCGTGCTCGTCTTCGGCTTCTCTCCGTACGCGCTGGTGGTTGCCGACCGTGCGAGCGCCTCCCGCTTCTACTGGAGCCGCCCCGTCATCGTCGACTTCCTCGAAGGCACGCCGCGCTACGGGCCGACCGGGCTCCTCGAGGAGCTCGACCGGCACGCGCCGCGCGTCGTGGTCCTCCAGCGGCGCGACTGGGATCCCGACGGCCCCGATTCGGCGACCTATTTCCTGAACCACCCCGCGCTCGCCGCGTGGCTCTCGGCACACTACGAGGCGGCGGGCGAACTGGGGAACTACCTCCTGTGGAGGCGCCGGTGAATCCGCGCGCTCCGGGCGCACCCGGCCGCGGATCCGGCGTCGAGGCCACTTCGCCCTGGTGGGAGCGTCGCTTCGGCGTGGTGCTGGCGGGCGTGCTGGTCCTGGGCCTGATCCTGCGCCTCCTGTTTCTCACCGCCGATCCGCCCTGGGGTCCGGGCGCGAGCGTCGGCATCGTCTGGCACGACGAGGGCGCGTGGACGCACAACGCACGCAACCTCGCGCTCTGGGGCACCTGGCGCACCGACGCGTGGAACCCTGTGTTCATCGCGCCCGTCTTCACCGCGCTCGAATACGTCTCGTTCGCGGCGTTTGGCGTCGGCCTGTGGCAGGCCCGGCTCGTGTCGGTCGTGGCCGGCCTCGTGAGCATCGCCGCGCTCGGCCTCGGACTCGCGCGCGTGGGAGGACGAACCGCGGGCCTGGTGGGCGCGGGCCTGCTCGCCACGAACCTCGTGTGGGTGATGTACACCCGCGCCGCGCTCATGGAGGCCACGATGGTGGCGTGGCTGGCCGTCGCCTGGTACGCGTTCGTGCGCGCGCAGACTCGGCCGGCCTGGGGCGTGGCCGCCGCCCTTGCCGCGTGGCTCGCGTACTTCACGAAGGCGAGTGCCGTGTTCTTCCTCGGCGCGCTGGCGCTCGTCGCCGCCTGGCCGCTCGTCCAGCGTGTCTGGCATCGCGTCGTGGCGCCGGCGACGGCACGGTCGACAGGGCCCGAGCGGCTGCGTCGAACGCCGGACTCCCTCGTGCTGCCCGCCTGGTCACCATGGATCCTGGCCAGTCTGGCGGTCACCGGCCTCGCCGCGCTCGCGGTCCTGTGGCCCGTGCGCGACGACTACTGGTTCTACAACTGGCAGATGTCGGTGACCCGCAAGCCCGCCTACGACATCCGCTCGCTCGTCGATCGCGTCTCCTGGTTCCCCATCGTCCACGACTTCTTCACGCGGATGTGGTTCACGACGATCGTCGCGGTGACCTTCGCCATCGGGGTCCTGGCGCGCTGGCGCGACGCCGCGCCGCCCACGCGGCTCCTGACGGCCTGGCTCGCGCTCGGCACCCTGGAGCTCGTCGCCCGTGACGTGGGCAACGAGCGCTATCTCGTGTACCTCATCCCCGCGCTCGCCGGACTGGCCGCGCTGGCGCTCGGCGAGGCGCAGCGGCTGCTGCCGGCCGACCTCGCCGACGTGCCGCGCCGCCGGGCCCTGCTCGCGCTGCCCCTGGTCCTCGCGGCCGGCTATCTCATAGGCGGGGCGCTGGCGCGGCTGGCCTTCGGCCGCGAGATCAGCCCCAGCGTCCGCCTCGGCGCCGCCGTGGCCATCGTGGGCACCGCGCTCGTCTACGCCACGTGGCCGCGCATCGTCCGGCTCCTTTCGGCGCGCGCCATTCCGGGCGGCGTGGCCATGCTCCTCGCAGGGCTCGTGATGGCGGGCGATCTGGTGCAGTACGGCCAGTGGGCGGCGCGCCGCACCTACAGGAACGTCGAGGCCATGCGCCTTGTGGGCACCGTGCTGCCGCCGGGCACGCTCGTGCACGGCAAGCTCGCCAACGGGCTGGCCCTGGAGAACCGGATTCGGCCGATCTTCGTGGGCCGGGGCTTCGGCAACTACGACGACCGCTACGATCGAGACGATGCGCGGTATCTGCTGACGTACGTGCGGCCGTGGATTGGCTACGAGGGGCCGGTCATCCGGGAGGTGCTCGACGCCTACCCCGGCCACCGGATACTCTTGACGTTTCCGGTGGCCGAGTCTCCCCTCGGCACCGACCTTGCGGCACTCATCGACAAGGGCCCGCGCGGCGCGCGGCCCGGGGAACTTCCGGACACGACCCGTGCGAGAGATTAACGAGGCGGCGATCAAGGCGCACGCCGACCGACGATTCCGCTCCGAGTACGATTACGCGCTGTTCGAGTACTACCGCAGCGCGAAGGTCCTGGCGTTCCTGGACGGCGCCGGGGTCGAGATGAAGGGACACGTGCTCGACGCGGGCTGCGGCGGCGGCGGCATGCCGCTCTCGTTTGCCGAGGAGGCCGATCGCGTGGTGGCCATCGACCTCGTCGATCGGTTCCGCGACGCGGGAACGCGCCTCGCGGCCGAGCGGAGCCTCGGCAATCTCGACTTCCTGCAGGCCGACGGTACTGCGCTCCCCTTCCGGACGGCGAGCTTCGACGCGGTGCTCTCGCACGCGGTCATCGAGCACGTCGCCGACGCCCGGCGCTACCTGCACGAGTGCCGGCGCGTGCTCAAGCCGGGCGGGTGGATGTATCTGTCCACGGCGCCGTACCTGTCGTTTGCGGGGGCGCACCTGCCGCGCCTGAAGGTGCCCGTGCCCCTCCACCTGCTCGTCGGGCGGCGCGCGGCGTTTGCCAGCTTCGTCTGGCTCGCCCGGCACGCCCCGTGGACGCTGCGCGAGCCGGCGGACGAGAACTCGTTCATCAAGCTCGCGCGCGCCGGCGTCCGCAAGCACGACGACCTGCTCGAGCTCGTGCGCGTCGAGCGGCTGCGCGGCCAGATGGCCGAGGCCGGCTTCACCATCGTGCGCGAGCACCTGCACGTCACGAGGACGTTCCGCGATCTGCCCGGGCCGCTCAGCCGCTGGCTGCGCGAGTCGCGGCTGACGCAGGACATCGTCATCGGTAACATCGAGTATGTTGTGAAGGTCCCCAGCGTCGCGTGAGAGAGTCGTGGCCCTGATCGATTCGTTCCGTCCCGAAGATCGTCCCGCCGTCGAGGCCCTGTACCGGCGCGTGTTCGGCAACGACGCCGCCGAGGCGAGCCGGCTCCGCTGGGACTGGCAGTACACGCGCAACCCGAACAACCCGCCCACCGGGCCCGCCATCTGGATCGCCCGCGAGGGCCCCGCCGTGGTCGGCCAGTACGCGACCATGCCGGTGAAGCTCTCCGTGAAGGGCGAGGAGATCGACGCCTCGTGGGGCATGGACGTGATGGTCGCCCCCGAGCGGCAGCGTCAGGGCCTCGGCGAGGTGCTCTTCGGCACCTGGGATCAGCACACCGGGGCCTCGCTCGGGCTCGGCCTCTCGCTGGCCTCGTCGCGCCTCTTCAAGAAGCTGCGCTGGCCCGACGTGGGCCCGGTGCCCTGCCTGGTGAAGCCCCTCACGCGTCGCGCTCTCAGGCAGCCCACGTGGTCGGTAGGGCTCAACCGCGTCGTCTCGGCGGTGACCCTCCCCATCGTCAAGGTGGCGGGGCGCGTGCGGCGGCTCGATCGCACGCCCGAGATCGTGCGCCGCTTCGACGCCTCGTTCGATCGGCTCTGGGAGCGCGTGGCGCCGAAGTTCGAGTTCGCCGTCCGGCGCGATGCCGCCTACCTGCAGTGGAAGTACATCGCCCCGCCGCACGTCCGCTACATCGTGGCCGTGCTGCGCCGCGACGGCGAGGCCGACGGATACGTCGTCTACCGGCACGTGCAGGAACCGCGCGGCCGCGTCACGCTCCTCGTCGACTTCCTCGCCGATCCCGACGATCACGAGACCGTGTCGTCGCTCGTCGCGTGGGTCGATCGGGAGGCGCGCGAGGCCGATTCGGACAAGATCCGCACCTTCGCCACCCACGCGCTCTTCCGCAAGGCGCTGCGCGCCGCCGGCTACTTCCAGGTGAAGTCGAGCGTCGAGTTCGTCGCCCGTATCAACGCCGTTCCCGTCGGCCCCGACTTCTACAAGTCGACCGACAGCTGGCACGTCACGTTCGGCGACTCGGACCAGGACCGCTGAGCCCGGAACTCACTCGAGTGGATGCCGAAG
>JAHDVQ010000083.1:13430-17327 GCA_023384595.1 Vicinamibacteraceae bacterium
GTGCTCGCCCTGCTCGTCGGGATCGATACGGAGAGCGACAACCAGTGGAGTGCGGAGGCGAGGGCCAACCCCACGTTCGAGAACCTCTACGCGCTGCCGAAGCTCCACGCGCTCTTCCGCCGGCACGGCGTCAGGCCGACGTACTTCATCACGTGGCCCGTCGCCCGCGACGGCCGCTCCGCCGAGGTGCTGCGCACGCTGCACGTCGAGGGCACGTGCGAGGTCGGCGCTCACCACCACGCGTGGGAGACGCCTCCGTGCTCCTCGGACGACATCGCGCGCCATCCCTACGCGATGTGGCTGCCAATCGAACAGTTCGATCGACAGCTGAGTGAGCTCACCGAGGCCATCGACGAGGCGGTTGGCGAGCGGCCCGTGTCCTACCGCTCGGGACGCTTCGGCTTCTCGGCCGCGCACGTGGGCTCGCTCGAACGCGCCGGCTACGCCATCGACTCGAGCGTGGCCCCGCTCTTCTACGAGGCGCACAAGCAGGGCCCTGACTTCGCCGACGCACCGCTCGAGCCCTACTATCTGGCCTACGACAACGCCACGCGGCCGGGCACGAGCCGCGTGCTCGAGGTGCCGATTTCCTGCGCGCTCAACCGGCGCTGGCCGCGCGCGCTGCAGCTGGCGTGGGCGCGGGCGCCAAAGCCCTATCAGACGCGGCGCTGGTTGAAGCGGCTCGGCGTCGTGCGACCGCTGTGGCTGCGGCCGTCCTACTCGAGCCTCGACGACATGAAGCAGCTGGCCTCGCGGCTTGCGCGCGAGCGCCGGCCTCTGTTGAACCTGCTCTTTCACTCGAGCGAGGCCATTGTCGGCGGCAGCCCCTACAACACGACGGCCGCGGAGCTCGAGGCCTTTTGCGAGCGGCTCGAGCGGTTCTTCGAGTTCGCCGTCGGCGAGCTCGGCGCCGAGCCCATGACCTTCACGGAGTTCTGCGCGCGCTACACCGCGGGGGCCGGCTGATCGCCATGCGCATCTGCCACGTCACCCCGCACCTGCCCCCGGATCAGGCCGCCAACGCGCTCCTCCCGTGGCACCTGGGGGAGTGGGGCCGTGCCGCGGGCGACGCGGTGTCGTTTGTCGCGCACCCGCCGCGCGCCGGCATGCCGGCATCGCTGCCCGGCCCGGTGGTGTGGCTGCCCTCGAGACACGCGCTCAACGAAACGTCGGGACGCGAAGCGGTTCGTGCCCGCCGCCTCGATTCGCTCCGCGCCGCGTGGCGCATCTGGCGCGAGGCGGGACCTGCGATTCGCCAGGCCGAGATCGTGCACATCCACAGCAACGGCCTGCTGGCGGAGATGGCCGGCGTCGTCGCGCGCGCGGCCCGCAAGCCGACGGTGCTGACGCTCTACGGCACCGAGATCTGGCACTACCGGCCGAAGCCCGCGCCCGACCTGTTCACGCGCCTGTATCGCGGCGCCACCGAGATCACGTTCTACAGCCAGGGGCTGCTCGATTACGCCCGTGAAAAGGGCCTCGACCGGGCAGGGCTGCGCGTGGCGTACCCTCCTGTGGCGGAGCAGTTCGCCTTCCACGACACGACGGCGCGCGACCGGCTGCGCGGGCGACTCGGGCTCCCGCACCGGCACCTGCTCGTCAACGTGAAGCGCCTCCATCCGCTGGCCGGCCAGCGCTACCTCGTCGAGGCGATGCGCCTCGTGGTCGATGCCCATCCCGACACACACCTGATCGTGTGCGGCACCGGCTCGCTCCTGAGCGAGCTGCAGAGCGTCGCCGAGGCCTTCGGCGTCGCGAGCCACATCACCTTTGCCGGCCTCGTCGAGAACGCGCTCGTCGCGCGGTACTGCGCGGCCTCCGATCTGTTCGTGCTGCCGTCGATGCTGGAGGCGTGTCCCACGGTCGCGCTCGAGGCGCTTGCCACCGGCACACCCGTCGTGAGCTCCGACAACCCCGGCGGCGTCGAGCTGAACGCGCTCTTCGGCGAGGACGTCGCGGTCGTGCCCCGCAAGCACGTCGAAGCGCTGGCGCTGGCTATCGTGCGCGCGCTCGACGCGCCGCGCCGCACGCGGCCCGCCACCGAGACGGTCCTTGCCGAACGGTTCCGTCCGGCCGCCGTCGACCGCACGTTCAGGGAGGTCTACGTCGACGCGCTCGAGCGGTTCTACCGGGGAGCCCGCCGGTCGTGACGCGCACGGTCGCGGTGCTGGCGCTCGTCGCGGCGTCGGCCGCGGTCTCGACCGTCGTGCTCGTGGCCGCGACGTCCATGCGGAAGGCGCTCGTCCTCGAGATGGACCGCGATCTGCTTGCCGTCATGACCGGCTTCTACCCGGTAGAACGGCACAACGCCGAGACCTATGCGTGGACGAGAACCACGGCGGAGATCCGCCTGCCGGGACTCGACAGGCGCGAGGCCTGGCAGTGCGCGATCGTGCTGCGCGGCGCGCGTCCCGGCACGCTCCCGCAGCCCGAGGTGCAGGTAGCGGTGGACGGGGTCGTCGCCGAGAGCCGTCGGGCCACCAACGAGTACGCGGAGGTTGCCGTCGCCGTGCCGCCCAACCCCGCCGCATCCGGCCTCGTCCTGTCCGTCGCCGCCAGCCCGGCATTCGTCCCGGGCGGCGGCGATCCCCGCGAGCTCGGCGTGCAGGTCGACCGCGTCGAATGCCGCCGCGATGCCGGCCTCGCGTCGCCCCCCGCCCTCGGTGTCGGCGCATCGACCATGGGGTCGGGAGTATTTTCACTTTTTGCGATCTCTGGCCCCCTCTGGACCGCCGTCGCGGTCATCCTCGCGGGTGCGGCGGGCCTGGCCGCCGTCCTCACCAGCGGCCCCGGTCTCTACCACCCCGAATACCTCCTGCGGGTCGTCTGGCTGGCGATGTGGTGCGGACTGGGCGGTCTGGCCGCGCTCGCCGCCGCCCGCCGCTTCGGCGCCGCCCGGGCGACGCAGCAGGCCATCGCCCTCACGGCGGCGCTCCTCGTCCTGAAGCTCGCCGCGCTCCTGCACCCCTCGAAGCTCGTCATCGACGCGCTCTTCAACGCGCACCGGCTCGAGTGGGTGCTGGCCGGCCGGTACTACTTCACCCAGCCGATGCCCAGCGGCGTGAGCTTTCCGTACGCGATTGGTCTCTACGTGGTCGCCCTCCCGTTCACCTGGCTGACCGACGATTACGTGATGCTCCTGCGCAGCCTCGTCTGCGTGGCCGAGGCCGGCGCGGGGCTGCTCGTCTTCGCGATGGTGGCGCGCGCCTGGGAAGAACGCACCGCGGCGCTGGCCGCCCTCATCGTGTTCCACCTCGTCCCGCTCCCCTACCTGACTGCCGGCAACGCGAATCTGCCGTTCGCCTTCAGCCAGTCGGTGGCCGTGGCCGTAGCGGCGGCCGTCACGCTGCTGCGGCTCGGGCCGCGCGACGTGCTGCAGTGGACCGCCCTGCTGGCCCTCTGCTCGCTGGCCTTCCTCTCGCACGTCGGGACATTCCCTGTCACCTTCGGCGTGCTGATGACCACGGCCGTGGCATTCTGGTGGCTGGGGACGCGGGAGCTGCGGCCCGTGGCGGTGCGCCTCGCGCTGACCGCGCTGCTGGCCGTCCTCATCGCCGTCGTGTCCTATTACGGACACTTCGGCGACTCCTATCGCAGCCTGCGCGCCGTACGCGCCCAGGCGGACACGGCCCGCGGGGCCGGAGAGGCCGGAGAGGCCGCCGTCGGGGACGTCACTCCGGAGCCAGCGGAGCCGACGCGCACGACGGTGCCCAGGCTGCAGCGGGCGGCGCGTGCCGTTCAGCTCTCGACCGCCGCGAGCGGCTGGCCGGCGCTCGTTCTGGCTATGGCAGGCCTCGCGAACCTCGTCGCACGCCGCCGGCACGATCGCCTGACGCTCACGCTCCTCGCCATCGGCCTGGTCACGGGCGGAGTAATCGCGGCGGCGGTGGTCGCGCC
>JAHDVQ010000084.1:0-3135 GCA_023384595.1 Vicinamibacteraceae bacterium
CGGGGCGTGCCCAAAGACCGGTTCTCGAGCGACGACTGGTACGACGTCTGGTTCCCGAACCTGGCGCCGAGTGTCGAGACCATGAAGCTCGGGCTGGCGGCGGCGACGCCGGCCGAGTGGCAGGCGTTCACGCGGAAGTACAAGGCCGAGATGACCGGCCCGCACGCGAAGCACGACCTGGCGCTGCTCGCCGCGCTGTCGCATACCACCGACTTCTCGGTCGGCTGCTACTGCGAGCACGAGGACCGCTGTCACCGTTCGATTCTCAAGGCACTGCTCGCCGAGCAGGGCGCACGGTTGCTCTGAGGATCCCTCGCCTGTGGCGCTGTCCCAGCACAAGCCGTACCTGTTGGCGGGCGTGTCCTACGTGATCCCCATGATCGCGTGCGGCGGCATTCTCATCGCGGGGACGACCTGACGTCAACGACGGGAGAGCTGACATGCGCAGGCAGAGCACAGAGCGATGGACGGCGGCGTAGGGTCTCGGTCTCGTGGTGGCGGCTGCCTGCTCGGCGCTTGCGCTGGCGCAGACGCCAGCGCCCGCGACGCCGCCAGCTCCCGACGATCCCGCGACCCAGCCGACACTCTACGTGGTGCCGTACGCGCACCTCGACACCCAGTGGCGCTGGGATTACCCGACCACCATCGACGAGTACCTCCCGAGCACGCTGCGCGAGAACTTCGCCCTCTTCGAGAAGTACCCGAACTACGTCTTCAACTTCAGCGGGGCCAACCGCTACCGCATGATGAAGGAGTACTACCCGGAGGACTACGCCACGCTGAAGAAGTACGTGGCCGCGGGCCGCTGGTTTCCGTCGGGCTCCTCGATGG
This sequence comes from Vicinamibacteraceae bacterium, assembly GCA_023384595.1. Taxonomy (GTDB): domain Bacteria; phylum Acidobacteriota; class Vicinamibacteria; order Vicinamibacterales; family JAFNAJ01; genus JAHDVQ01. The sequence continues at coordinate 832 of JAHDVQ010000084.1, forward strand.
AGGAGAACGACGTGAACGCGCCGTCCGCCGAGTCGCTCATCCGGCAGGTGCTCTACGGCAAGCAGTTCTTCCGCGCGGAGTTCGGCCGGACCAGCGCGGAGTACATGCTGCCCGACTGCTTCGGCTTCCCCGCGTCGCTGCCGAGCGTGCTCGCCCACACGGGCATCCGCGGCTTCTCCACGCAGAAACTGAGCTGGAACTCGGCAATGGGCATCCCCTTCAACGTGGGACTGTGGGAAGGGCTCGATGGCCAGACCGTCGTCGCGGCGCTCAACGCCATGGACTACAACGGCGACGTGCGCCACGACCTGAGCAAGAGCCCTCCTCCGCCGGCACCCGGCGCACGCCGGCGCCTCACCGACTGGCCGCGGCGCATCCAGGAGAACGGCGCGAAGAGCGGCGTCTTCGCCGACTTCCAGTACTACGGCGTTGGCGACATCGGTGGCGCACCGCGCGAGCCATCGGTTGCCTTCATGGAAGCCATCGTCACCAAGGGCATGGCGAGCCTGCCCGCTCCTGAGCCTCCGCGAGGTGAGCCCGCGCCGGCGGCGCAGCCGGAGGCGCGACCCATGGTGCGCGTCGGCGACGGTCCGGTCCGCGTCGTGCAGGGTCCGGCCGAGCGGATGTTCCTCGACATCTCTCCGGAAAAGGCCGCGGGCCTTCCGCGCTACAAAGGCGACCTGCTGCTCATCGAGCACTCTGCGGGCTCCATCACGTCGCAGGCCTACATGAAGCGATGGAACCGGCAGAACGAGCTGCTCGCGGACGCCGCCGAGAAGGCGTCGGTGGCAGCGGCGTGGCTCGGGGCGCGGCCGTACCCGCTCGATCGGCTGAACCGCGCGTGGACGCTCGTCATGGGCGGCCAGTTCCACGACATCCTCCCGGGCACGAGCCTGCCGAAGGCGTACGAGTACTCGTGGAACGACGAACTGCTCGCGCTGAACCAGTTCGAGAGCGTGCTCACGAGCGCCATCGCCGGCCTCGTGCCCGCGCTCGACACGACGGCGCAGGGCACCGCGGTGCTCGTCTACAACGCGCTCGGCATCGCGCGAGAGGACGTCGTCGAGGCGCGCCTTCCCTGGCCGCAGGGCGCGGCCCACACCGTGCGCGTTGTCGGCCCCGACGGTGCGGAGGTCGCGGCACAGGTGGTGACGGCCGGTGATGCCGCGCCGGGGGCGGAGCCGTCGACGAGGACGGTGCTGTTCCTCGCCCGCGTTCCGGCAACGGGGCTCGCGGTGTACGACGTGCAGCCGGGCGCGACAGGCCCGGCCGCCGCAGAAGACTCCCTGTCGGTCGCGTCCGACTCGCTCGAGAACCGCCGCTACCGGCTGCGCCTCGATGGCCACGGCGACATCGCCAGCGTGTTCGACAAGCAGGTCGGTCGCGAGTTGCTGCGCGGCCCCATCCGTCTCGCGCTCCAGACCCACGTTCCGCACGACTGGCCGGCGTGGAACATGGACTGGGCCGATCAGCAGCAGCCCCCGCGGGCGTTCGTCTCGGGGCCCGCCACCATCCGCGTTGTCGAACAGGGGCCGGTGCGCGTCGCCGTCGAGATCGCGCGCGACGCCGAGGGGTCCCGGTTCGTGCAGACCATCAGGCTCGCGGCTGGCGATGCCGGAGGCCGGGTCGAAATCGCCAACAGGATCGACTGGAAGGTGTCGGCCGCGGCGCTCAAGGCGACCTTCACCCTGGCCGCGTCGAACCCGCTCGCGACCTACAACTGGGACATCGGCACCATCCAGCGTGGAAACAATCACGAGAAGCAGTTCGAGGTGCCCACGCACCAGTGGCTCGACCTCACCGATGCCGGCGGGGCCTTCGGCGTCACCGTGCTCACCGACAGCAAGATCGGCTCCGACAAGCCGGCCGACGATACCGTCAGGCTGACGCTGCTCTACACGCCTGGCATTGGCGAGGGCAACGGGCGGCACTACGCCGACCAATCGACACAGGATTGGGGACGCCACGAGTTCGTCTACGGGCTCGCGGGACACGGGGGCGACTGGCGCAGCGGCACCGACTGGCACGCACAGCGCCTGAACCAGCCGCTCGTCGCCTTCGCCGTGCCGCGTCACGCCGGGCCGCTCGGCCGGCAGTTCTCGCTCGCCCGCGTGAGCAGCGACCGCGTGCGCGTGCTCGCCCTGAAGCAGGCCGAGCAGGACGACGAGCTGATCGTGCGCCTGGTGGAGCTCGATGGCCGCCCGCAGCGCGACGTCCGCGTCCGCTTCGCCGCGCCGGTCGTCGCCGCGCGAGAAGTGAACGGCGCCGAGGAGCCGGTCGGCCCCGCGAGCCTCGTCGACGGCA
>JAHDVQ010000084.1:3235-5665 GCA_023384595.1 Vicinamibacteraceae bacterium
CCGCTGCCGGCGGGCTCCTTCACGCGCGCGTACGTACTCGCCGCCTCGTCGGACGGCGATCGCACCGTGACGTTCCGCGCGGGTCAGACGTCCAGCACCGTCACCGTGCAGCACTGGGGCGGGTTCATCGGCCAGTGGGACAACCGCACGTGGAACCGGCGCGAGGTGGCCTCGGGAGACGGCGGGCGCACCGAGACGGTCATGGAGTACACCGGCCTCGTGCCGGGCTACGTGAAGCCGGCGCCGGTGGGCTGGTTCGCGTCGCACCATCACCGCGCTGACGGGAAGCACGCGGCCTACGACTACGCGTACCTCTTCGTGCACGCCATCGACCTGCCGCGCGGCGCGACATCGCTGACGCTACCCGATGACGAACGTGTCCGTGTGATGGCGGTGACGGTGGCCGACGAAACAGGTGCGGTGCGCCCCCTCCAACCGTTGTACGATGCACTCCAGCGCTAGCCCCCGCCGCAGGAGGGGACCTCATGGGTATCGCCGCGCGCCCCCTGGCCGCCGGCGTCCTGCTCAGCGTCGCGGCCACAGCCTTCGCCGGTGAATCGCCCGGGTCGATGTACGTCGTGGGCGGCCTCGTCGCCGCGCATCAGGCGGGCGCCACCGGCGAGTCGCACCAGACCTACAAGACCGCTCCCGGCGGCACGACGCTCGGAGGCGTCGCCTCGGTGGGCGTCTTCGTCACCAGGCACCTGGGCATCGAGGCCGGGTTCGCCACGACCGGCACGATGACCGCGCGCGAGCCGTCGCGCTACGGCATGACGTTCAACGAGGAGCGCCGCGACCGGATGCTGACGGTGGCAACGCGGTTCCACCTGCCGCAGTGGGGCGCGGTCCGCGTCGAGCCCGTCGTGGGCGTCGCGTTCACATGGCCTCACGCCTCGTCGCAAACCGATCGCACGCTCAGCTGGACGACGCCGCCACAGCAGGTCGTCCACGACCCGCCGATCGAGCACGACCTCGACACGGGCGTGGGCGTCACGTTCGGGTGCGACGTCCGCATCGGCCGTGGCCGCGCCTCGCTCCTGCCCACCTTCCGCGTCACCGATACCGGCGTCTCGGGCGGCTCCTATGACGGCATCGCGCCCCGCACCGAGATCGGCTCGATTTACCCCGGCGGCTACCCGCGGTGGACGACGATGGCCGGCGTCGCGCTCAGGGTCGACTTCTAGCCGACTCCGTCGTCGCCTGCGATTCGCCCTCGAGCCGCTTCCCCGTCTCGCGGTCGAACACGGCGTTGCGCAGGAACTGCTCCGTCGTCCAGGGCGGCGCGCCGCCGCCGAGGTACTTCTGGAACCACTCGAGGTGCGCGGTGTAATAGAGCGCCATCTCGTACCAGCTCGGCCAGTGGCCGGCGTTGGGATACACGATGAGGCGGGACGGAATGCCGCGCCGCTGCAGCGCCGTGAAGAGCTGCAGGCTCTGCGTGTAGGGCACCCGGTAGTCGCGCTCGCCCGCGATGACGAGCATCGGCGTGGCGAAGCGCTCGACGTAGTTCGACGGCGAGTACTTCTCGTAGAGCGGCGAGGTCCACGGCGTGCCCTTCAGGTCCCACTCCGGGAACCACAGCTCCTCGGTCGCGCCGTAGAACGACCGGATGTCGTACATCCCCATCATCGACGCGAGCGTCTTGAAGCGTGGGGTGTGGCCGGCGAACCAGTTCATCATGTAGCCGCCGAACGACCAGCCCATCGCCCCCATCCGGTCCTTGTCGACATAGGGCAGCTGCTCGAGCGCGTCGGTCACCTTCATCAGGTCGTCGAACACCTTGCCGCCGTAGTCGCCCGAGATGGCGGCCGTGAACGCCTGGCCGTAGCCCACCGACCCGCGCGGGTTGGGGAACGCCACGACGTAGCCGGCACCGGGATACACCTGCCAGTCGCCGCGGAACGCGTCGCCCCACATCTGCTGCGGTCCGCCGTGGACGTTCAGGATGAGCGGGTACCGCTTCGCGGGATCGAACCCGTGAGGCTTCACGATGAAGACGTGGATCTTCGCGCCGTCGGCCGCGGTCACCCACATCGTCTCGGCCGGGCGGATGTCCACCTCGGAGACCAGCGCATCGTTCAGCGTCGTCAACTGGCGCGGCGTGGCACCCTCTCCGAGCGCGGCCCGGTAGATCTCGACGGGCCGTGCGACGGCGCGGCTCGAGAAGACCACCTCGCGCCCGCCGGCCACGAGCGCGAACTGGTCGATCCAGGCGTGCTCGAGGACCTTCGTGATGCGCCCGCTCGCCACGTCGAGGCGGTAGAGCGGCGTCACCCCCTCGACCTCGGCGAGGAACACGAGGGCGGCCGAATCGGGCGTCCACTGGAAGTCGTCGATCCAGTAGTCGAACGCCTCGGTGAGCACGCGCGTGCTGCCCGACTGCCGGTCGTAGAGGGCGAGGCGGAAGCGATCCGACTCGTAGCCCGGGGT
>JAHDVQ010000084.1:5765-13675 GCA_023384595.1 Vicinamibacteraceae bacterium
GCGCCGGCCGGGGGCCGCCGCATGCCGAGGGCGTCCATGATCTTGTCGAAGCGGCTCTTCCCCACGAGGTCGTCCGCCTTCGCGAGGATCTCGCGCACCTTGGCGAGCAGGTCCCCGCTTCCGGACCAGTGCTCGAGGACAATGGCCGGATCGATCTCGCCGAGCACGTGGTGCAGGGCCGCGACCACCACGGCGACGTCGTCCAGGTACCCGGCGACCCCGAGCCGGCTCTCGGACAGGAGGTCGAGCGGCGAGAGCGCGTAGGCCAACGCCGCGCCCAGGAACGCCTTGTGCCGCGTCTCGACCCGGCGGTCGAGCATCAACCTGGCGAGGAGCATGAAGAGATCGGGAGCCAGCAGCACGTACTCCGCGTAGGGTCCGGAATACCCCGCGACCTTTTCCCGCAGTTGCTTGTAGAAATCGTCGCCGAGCATGGTGACCTCCTTCGAACGACGGCCGTCGCACCATGTTATGCGGGGGCCGCGGTTGTGAGCAGGGAGTCGGTCCAGACCTCGCCGTATTGTCTGCCAAACAGATGAGTTTAGACACCCGAAACGGTCCCCGGCAGGCTCCCATTGACGAGATTGGGCTCGAAATGCGGGTCTGTCGGCCTGGTCCCGGACTTGCAATTCGCCTTTCAGCGAGTTTTCATCCGGGGGGAACGCTCATGAACCGACTGACACGCGTGGCAGCGACCGTCATTGCGGGCTGTTGCCTCACAGGAACGGCGTCGGCCGCTCCGCTCATCGTCAACGGGGGCTTCGAGGACTGCTCGCCTGCCGCGTGCCCGGCGCCGGGCGCCTGGGCGGTCTACGCGAGCATCCCGGGGTGGACCACGATCGCCGGACACAGCATCGAGATCCAGGCTGGTACGACCACGACGCCGCACGGCGGCCAGAACTACGTCGAACTCGACAGCTACGCGAACTCGACGATGCGGCAGACGCTGACGCTCGACCCTGGCACGTACAAGTTGACGTTCTACTATCAGCCGCGCACGGGGACCCAGAACGACAACGGGATTGCGGCGTACTTCGACAACGTGTTGCTGGCCCCGATTTCCAACACGACCAGCCCGCCGCAGAACTTCTGGTCGGAGGAGATCCGGTACTTCACGTGGGGCGGGGGCACGGCCACCCTCGACTTCAGCGCGCTCGGCATCAGCAACTCGCTGGGCGGATACGTTGACGATGTGTCGCTCGAGGCTGTCCCCGAGCCGGCGACACTGGCCCTGCTCGGGTTCGCGCTCGCGGGGCTGGGCGCGCGTCTGCGGCGCCGGCGGTAGCGCTCACTCCTGCGCCCGGCTCTGACTTCAGGGCCGCCAGTGCCACCGCGGCGCCGGCGGCCCCTTCTTTTCTACACCTCCGACCGCAGCGCGGCCATCGGGTCGGCGCCTGCCGCCCGCCGCGCTGGCAGGTACGTGGCCAGCAGCGCGGTGAGCGCCAGGGCCAGCGCCCCAATCGTGTACGTCGCCGGATCGAGCGTGCTCACCCCGAACACGAGCGCCGCCATGTAGCGCGTGAGCCAGAAGGCGGCGACGAGGCCGAGCGCAAGGCCGACGCCGGCCAGCCGCATCCCGTGCCCAACGAAGAGGCCGACCACGTGCCGCGCCTCGGCGCCCAGCGCCATGCGAACGCCGATCTCGCGCGTCCGCTGCGACGCAACGTAGGCGATGACGCCGTAGAGCCCCACGATACCGAGCAGCAGCGCCACCCCGCCCGCGATGGCCAGCATCGTGAGCGCAAAGGAGGTCTGCGCCATCGAGCCCGCGCGCACGTCGGCGAGCGTGCGGACGCCGGCCAGCGGTAGCGCCGGGTTCACCGACCACACGGCCGCCTGCAGCTCGCGCTGGAAGGACGGGGATCCGGCGCGCGCCGACCGCACCACGTAGCCCATGTTGCGATACGTGAAAACGGGGCGGTCCTCGGCGCGCTGCTCGAACATGGGCCAGTGCACGATCGCCGGGGCCGCCTGGTTCAGACCATCGTCGCGCTCGTCGCCGACGACGCCGACAATCTCCGACCACCGGCTGCGCGGTGTCTGGCGGAGCCGGCGACCGATGGCGCGCGCCGGTTCCCCGAAGTACTCGCGCGCCAGGTTCTCGGAGACGATCACCACGGGCGCCATCTGCTCGATGTCGTTCCACGTCATGTGCCGGCCGGCGATCAGACGGGTCCCCATCGTCTCGAAGTAGCCTGGACCCACCCAGCGGTACCGACGCATGGGCGGCAATTGCCCCTCGGGCGACGGCCGGTCCTCGACGAAGATCGGGTCGTTCGACTGGTGCCCTGCCATCGTCACCGACGAGGACAGCCCGACGCGCTGCACTCCCGGAACCGCGGCGAGCTTCTCGGCCACGAGCCGATGCACCTGCATGGCCGCCTTCGGATCCTCCACGAGGGCCTCGGGGACCGAGATGCGGAAGGTCTGCACCGCCTCGGGGTCCCGGAAGCCCGGATCGACCTGGCGCAGGGCCACGAAGGTGCGCACCATGAGGCCCGAGACCACGATGAGCACGAGCGCGAGCGCGATCTCGGCAACGACCAGGACGTTGCGGACTCGGTGGCGGCCGGGTCCGTCGCTGCTCGACCGGCCGCCATCCTTGAGCCACGTCGCGGTGGCGCGGCCGAGCCTCGCGAGCGGAAGCAGTCCGAAGACGACGCCGGTCAGGATCGAGAGCGCGAGGGTGAAGACGAGCACGGTGAGGTCGATGCCGACTTCCTCGAGGCGCGGCAATCCTGCGGGGGCGAGCCACACGAGCAGCCTGAGTCCGAGAGCGGCGAGGCCGATGCCGACCAGGCCCGCCGTCAGGCCGAGCACCACGCTCTCGTCGAGCAGTTCGCGCGCCAGCCGGCCGCGGCTTGCGCCAAGCGCCGTTCTGAGCGCGAACTCGTGGTGGCGCCCTTCGGCGCGCACCAGGAACAGGTTGGCCACGTTCGCGCACGCGATGAGGAGCACGAAGCCGACGGTGCCGAGCAGGATCCAGAGCACGGGCCCGACGTCGCCGATGACGTCGGCCTCGAGCGGCCGCACGTTGGCGCCGATGCGGGTGCTCTCGAGCATCTCGCGCGTGAAGCCCGGGGGCATGGGGAACGTGTCGGCAGCCACCTCGAGCAGCCGATCCACGTCGGCGTTGGCCTGATCGAGCGTCACGCCGGGCTTGAGCCGTGCGATGCCCTGAAAGCTGAAATGGCCGAAGAACACCTCGGCGCGGTTGATCCTGAACGTGAGGAGCAACGCCGGGTCGCGCGCGAGAAACCGGAAGGAGGCCGGTAACACGCCGACGACCTCGGTGGACTCCCCGTCCACCACGATCGCCTGCCCGATGATGTCGGGCGAGCCCCCGTACTTCCGCTGCCAGAACCCGTAGGTGAGCACCGCCCGCTGCGGCGCCCCCGCCGCGTCGTCTTCCCTCGTGAAGAGGCGACCGACAAGCGGCTGCGCGCCGAGCAGCGGCAGCGTCCCGTCGTTCACCAGCAGCGCTTCGAGACGCTCCGGGTCGCCGCGTCCCGTGACCGACACCTGCACGTTGTCCCACATGCCGATGTCCTCGAACACCCGGCTGCTCTCGCGGTAGGTGAGGTAGGTGGACGGGCTGATGTTGAGCGGATCGATGTTGAGGACGGGCGAGCGGTGCCAGACGCCGACGAGACGCTCCGGTTCGGGGTACGGGAGCGGGGTGAGCAGGACGCCGTGGACCAGCGAGAAGATGGCGGTGTTGGCTCCAATCCCCACGCCGAGCGTGAGGATCGTCATCACCGTGAAGAGCGGCGCACGCACCAGGCGCCGCGTCACCTTGCCGAACCGTCCCGTCGCCAGTGCCACACCGCCCCCTCTCTCGAATCTCGACGGGGTAGACGAGCGGGAGGCGACAGAGGTTCGGGCTGAGTGTGCCGCGAGCCGGCCCTGGCACCGGGCCGGGTGGGCACACCACCCGGCCCGCGTGCGAGACGAACGCTACTGCTTGAGGCCGATCTTGATCGGGAGGCCGGCGTCCTTCCACGACACCGACGGCGAGGACTGGATCAAGGTCTCGCGCTCGGGATAGCCCCGGTAGCCGTTGAAGACGTCGCTGTAGGAGCTGCCCTCGAAGCCGCCGTGATTGGTCACGGCGTTCGGCTGGTCGATCTCGTAGATGGCCGAGAACTTCTCGGGATAGAGCTTTGCCACGGCGTTGCCCGCATCGGTCCGGCCGCCGCTCCGGCAGAAGAGGATCAGCACGGGCCGGTCGTCGCCGGCCAGCGCCTCGACCTCGGCACCGAACGTCGGGTTGAGTGCCATCCCGAAGGTCGCGTCGTTCCAGGTCTGGTACGGGATGTTCTTCGCGATGCCTGCCATGTCCAGCTTCGCGACGGTCTTCACCTGGATCCGCTCGTTCTTGCCGCCTACCCGGAAGACCAGGAACTTGCCCTCGTGTTCGATCTTCACCTTCCCCCAGTCGGGCACGATCACCCCGCCGTTCTTCAGCGTGATCGCCTTGACCATGGCCGCGGCGCCGACCCAGTGGAACTCGGCGTGCGTCCGCACGTCGACGAGGAGCACGCGGCCCGGGACACCCGACAGCGGGTCCTTCTGCTGCGTGACCGCGTCGAAGGCCTCGTCGGCCGTGATCGGGATTGGCGGCAGGGTCTGCGCCTGCGCGTTCAGCGACGCGACGACCAGGCTGGCCGCCGCCATCGCCAGCACGATGGGCTTGAACAGTGACTTCATGAATACCTCGACGATCGAGATGCCGCGCGGCGTCGGTGCGCGCGAGTCGCCGGGCCGCAACGGCATCCCCGGGGCGGTCGCGCCGACGGACACACCGGCCCGGGGCGGACCTCCACGTGAATGAAGGGATGAAGCTGAGGGGGACAGATCGCGACCGCGTGGCGGGCTCGCGCCCCGCTGACGCCGCACGATCCTCGCTGAGTATCCACCGCCCGCGCCGCGTGTCAAGGGGGCGGAGCGGCGCGCCGGACCCGATGCCTCCGGCAAACGCGTCCCGCCGCGCCTCGCACCTGATGCGCGCAGCGGAAAAACTCATGGAAGGGCCCTCGGACGGGTGCAGTAGGCTAGCCGTCAGGAGCTTCCCATGACGGCACGACGCACCGCTTCGACGATGACGGGGTTCCCGCTGGCCGCGGTCCCGGCTCTGCTCACCGCGCTCCTCGCGCTCGCCCCGGCGCTGACCGTCGCGGCGGGTGCCCAGACCCGGACTCCGCCCGCGCCGCCCGTTCCCGGGCCCATGCTGGACCAGGGCACGACGACCCTCGACACGCCGCACTTCGCCCTCAGGCTCGTCACCTCGTCGCAGACGGTGGCGGCCCTCGAACCGAAGGCCGCGCGCGGGTTCGACTTCACCCCCGGCGATCGCCTGATCGCGCGCTCAGGCCCGGGGTACTACCACCTCGGGGATCTCGATCTGCGGGTTCGCAAGGCCGGCGAAGCGGAGTGGACCGACTACTCCACGGCGGCCTCGCGCACGCCGGTGCGTGCGCGGCCCGCGACGGCGCCGGTGCTGACCTCGGCCGACCTCGCTCCCGCCTTCCCGGCCACGCTGCCCCTGGCCGTCACCCGGTCGTGGCTCCTCGACGGCGATGCCCTGGTCCTGCGCTTCGAGCTGCGGAATCGCGACCAGGTCCCGGTCGAGATCGGCGCGCTCGGCATCGCGATGGTGTTCAACAACATCCTCGCGGGGCGGTCGCTCGAGGAGGCGCACGCGGCCTGTGTGTTCTACGACCCTTACATCGGACAGGACGCCGGCTACGTCCAGGTGACGCGCCTGAGCGGCCATGGGCCCGTGCTCCTCGTGCTGCCCGACGGCCGCACCGCCTTCGAAGCGTGGAAGCCGATTCTCTCGGCCCGCCGGGGCCCGGGCAACGCGCCTCCGGCGGAGGTCCCCATCTTCACCGACCCGACGCCGCGCGGCACCACGTTCGAGGGCTCGTTCGACTGGATGGTCCACAGCCGCGCCTTCGCCGAGCGCGAGTGGAAGGACGCGCGGCAGTGGAACCCCCCGACGTCGGCGACCCTCGCGCCCGGCGAGTCGCGGACCTACGGGGTGCGCTTCGTGCTGGCGCCCGCCATCCGCGCCATCGAGGACACGCTGGCCGAACGCGGGCGCCCGGTGGCCGTCGGTCTCCCCGGCTACATCGTGCCGCGCGACCTGGAGGCGCGGTTGTTCCTCAGGCATGGGTCGCCGGTCGCGTCGATGCGGGTGGAGCCGGCTGGCGCGCTCGACATCGCCGAAGCGCCGGCCACGCCCGGGGGCTGGCGCGCCTACACGCTGCGCGGACGCGCGTGGGGCCGCGCGCGCCTGGTCGTGACCTACGGCGATGGTCTCGAGCAGGCCATCCACTACTTCGTCATGAAACCGCAGGCCGAGGCCGTCGACGACCTCGGGCGCTTCCTCACCACGACGCAGTGGTTCGTCGATCCTGACGATCCGTTCAAGCGCAGCCCGTCGGTGATGACCTACGACCGCGAGGAGAACGCCATCCTCACCCAGGACTCGCGCGTGTGGGTGGCGGGGCTCGGCGACGAGGGCGGTTCGTCGTGGCTGGCCGGGGCGGTCAAGCAGCTCGGGCGTCCCGACAAGGGCGAGATCGAGAAGTACCAGGAGTTCATCGACCGCGTCGTCTGGGGCGGGCTGCAGTACAGCGAAGGCCCGCGGAAGCACGCCGTGCGCAAGAGCCTCTTCTACTATCAGCCCGACGAGCTGCCCGCGGGCTACTACCGGCAGGACCTCGACTGGACGTCGTGGACCAGCTGGAGCCGCGCCAACACCGAGATCGTCGATCGCTCCTACAACTATCCGCACGTGGCCGCGCTGCACTGGACGATGTACCGGGTCGCGCGCCATCACTCCGGCCTCGTCAGCAACCACCCGTGGGACTGGTACCTGGAGCGGGCCTACCGGACGTCGATCGCGATGGTCGAGCACGCGCCGCGCTACGCGGAGTTCGGGCAGATGGAGGGGACGGTGTTCCTCGAGATCCTGCGCGACCTCCAGCGCGAGGGCTGGACGACGCAGGCGGCCGACCTCGAGGCCCGCATGCGGGCCCGCGCCGAGGTGTGGATGAAGCTCGCCTACCCCTTCGGCTCCGAGATGCCGTGGGACTCGACCGGGCAGGAAGAGGTGTACGCGTGGACGAAGTACTTCGGCGACCAGGCAAAGGCGCAGGTCACGCTCGATGCCATCCTCGCCTACATGCCGACCGTGCCGCACTGGGGCTACAACGGCAGCGCACGGCGGTACTGGGACTTCGTCTACGCCGGGAAGACCCGCCGCATCGAGCGGCAGCTGCATCACTACGGATCGGGGCTCAACGCCATCCCGGTGCTGAGCGCGTATCGTGAGGCGCCCGACGACTTTCACCTGCTGCGCGTGGGCTACGCGGGCGCCATGGGCGCGCTCGTCAACATCGACGAGGAGGGCTTCGCGGCGGCCGCGTTCCACTCGTTCCCCGACATGCTGCGGCCCGACGGCATCTCGGGCGACTACGCGCAGAACTTCGTCGGACACGCGCTGAACGCCGCGGCGTACCTGGCCCGGCACCCGGAATTCGGCTGGCAGGGCTTCGGCGGCAACGTCTCCGTCGAGGCGACCCGGGTCGCGCTGGTGCCGCTCGACTCGTTCCGACGCCGCGTCTACCTCGCGCCGCTGGGGCTGTGGCTCACGCTCGACGCGGGGCGCATCGAGCGCGTGGAGATGGACACCGCGTCGGGCGCGGTGCGCCTCGCGCTCGCACCAGCCGACGCGCACACGCCGGCCGCGCGCCTGCGCATCGAGCAGCCGGCCCGGGTCGCGGGCGTGGGCCCCTATGCGCCGTCCGGCGCCCTCGCCTCGGAACGCGGCGCGTACGTGGTGCCGCTCGGAGAGCAGACCACGTGGGTGGCACTGCGCCGGCCATGACCGCGGACCCGTC
>JAHDVQ010000084.1:13775-15471 GCA_023384595.1 Vicinamibacteraceae bacterium
ACGATCACGGGCAGGCGCACGGCCGGGCCGCCCGCCTCCGCCAGTTCCAGGTCGTGCCGCAGCCCGGGATCGATCTTCGCCTGGGGCATCGGGGCCATGCATCCTCCCAGGGTCAGTGCGCCAGCGACGACGGCACGGACCGCCGTCGAGGCCAGGTGGTGGCGGGGAGAACGCCGGCGGACGCTCCCCCCGCGCATCGCGTTCGCACGAACAGCCAAGGCGGACGCTACGTCGTCTGCCCGGCCGTCAGCGAGGCGCCGAGCCCGACGGAGGCGGCCCTCAACAGCGCGGCGTAGGCGTTGATGATGCCATAGCCCGTCTGGTTGGGCATCATCGTGAGCGGCTCGCAGCTGTCCTCGAGCAGCTTCTTGATCATCAGCGGCCGGAGGGCGGGCTGCTTCTGCAGCATGAGCGCCACGAGACCGGCGACGTGGGGCGAGGCCATCGACGTGCCGTTGAACGAGGCGAACGCGCCCCCGAGCACCGACGACACGATGCTGACGCCAGGCGCCGCGAGGTCAGGCTTGGTCAGTCGCTGCGGCGAGGCGGCGCTCAACCGTCCGCTCGACGGCCCGATGCTCGAGAAGCCCGCGAGCAGCTTCACCTTGTCGACGGCGCCGACGGTGATCGCGAGTCTCGCGGCACCCGGGTGCCGGATGGCAAACGGCGGCTTGGCGCCCGCGTTCCCCTCGTTGCCCGCCGCGACGACCACCGTCATCCCGAGGCGCACTGCGTTGTCCACGGCCTCGCACAGGACGCAGTCGGCGTCGTTGCAGACCCACCCGTGGAAGATCTCGCTCCAGCCGAGACTGAGGTTCGCCACCAGCGCCCCACGGCGGAGCGCTTGCTCGAGCCCCGTGATCACGTTGGCTGGCGCGCCGAACCCGGCCGCCGTGAGCACCTTCACGTTGACCAGATCCGCCTGCGGGGCAATGCCACGCAGGACCGCGTCGTTGCTGGCAATCGTGCCCGCGACGTGGGTGCCGTGACTGCCGGGCACGTTGACGGGCTCGCCCGCCGTGCTGATTTCGTCGACCACCTTGCCGAGCAGGGCCGGGTGGTTCCCGTCGATGCCCGTGTCGAGCACGGCGACCCTCACGCCGCGCCCGTTGACGTTCAGGTCGGCGCGCGCCGCGTCGGCCTCGATCACGACCGCGCTCTCGTTCATGCACGTCACCGAGTCGAAGCGCTCGTGCCGGATGATCTCGACCTCGTCGAGCTCGGCGATCTCCTCGATCTGGCGCGGCGTCAGGCGGGTCGTGACGGCATTGGCCAGCGTGTGCACCGTGGCGTCGCGGACCTTCCACTGGGACAGCTTCGCCAGGATGGGCTGCTGGCTCTGGCGCACCTGCTCACCGAGGCGCGCGGTCTCGGACTCGCGCTCCACGTCGGTGCGCGAGCTGATGCGGTCGTGGTGCGAAATGGTCACCTCGATCGGCACGTCGTCGACGGCCGCCTCGGGCTGACCCGCCGCACCAGCGCGGCGCTTCTGGTCGCCGATGTACGACAACAGCCGCGGCTCGATCTTCTGGTCTCTCATGGTGAACCTCCTCTGACATCCTCGGCACGCGTGCCGGCGCAACGACCGGGCGGGCGGCGCGGCGTCGCGAGCGGCATGGGCCACGAACGACGAACACGAACGGACGCGCTCACGCGAACGACGCGAACGAGGCGAACGAGGCGAAGAGGCGAACGA
>JAHDVQ010000084.1:15571-17274 GCA_023384595.1 Vicinamibacteraceae bacterium
ACGACGCCGAAGAGGCGACGAGGCGAAGAGGCGGACGAGGCGAACGACGACGAGACCAACGAAGAGTCGCGCGAATCGCCTGCGCGACGCCCCGCCTGGAGCTCACAGCGACGCGATCGACCTGCGCTGCACGGGAGGTCGCCCGGTGCGGATTCGCGCGCGACCGGCGGATCACGCGCGAGGCGCTATAATCGCCGTGTCTCCATAGGTGGGAAGAGGTGGAGGATCATAACATCGATCCACGTGAGGCACCAGCGTCTCCAGTCATCGATCCAGGTGCCTCGTCCGGACCACCTGGCGAGGACCACGAGCTCGTCGAGCGGCTGTCGAGCAAGGTCGTCGGACAGCGCGAGGCGACACGCTTCATCGTCCCGTACCTCCAGATGCACCAGGCGGGCCTGGCACCGCCGGGACGTCCCGTCGGCGTCTTCCTGCTGCTCGGTCCGACCGGCACGGGCAAGACACGGACGGTCGAGGCGTTGGCCGAGATCCTTCACGGCAGCGAGAAGAACATCCTCAAGATCGACTGCGGCGAGTTCCAGAGCGATCACGAGGTGGCGAAGCTCATCGGGGCGCCGCCGGGCTACGTCGGCCACCGCGAGACCAGGCCACTGCTGAGCACGCAGCGCCTGGCCGAGGTCACCACACCGCAGTGCAGCCTCGCGCTCGTCCTGTTCGACGAGATCGAGAAGGCGGCCCCCGCGTTGTCGACGCTGCTGCTGGGCATCCTCGACAAGGCGCGGCTCCGCCTGGGGGACGGTACCGAAGTCGACTTCGAGCAGAGCCTCATCTTCCTGACGAGCAACCTCGGCGCGCGCGAGATGATGAGAGAACTCAGCCCGCGCGTGGGATTCAGCGCCGGCGTGGCGCCGTCCGACGATGTGGCCGATCGTCTGGAGAGCATCGGCCTGGCCGCAGTGCGCCGGCGCTTCTCACCCGAGTTCGTGAATCGCCTCGATGTCGTGATCACCTACCGGCCGCTCGACGAGGCCGCGCTGTCGGCGATCGTCGATCAGCAGGTCGTCGAGCTGACACGGCACGTGACGACCCGCCTGGGCCCCCGATCGTTCGAGATCGACGTGACGCCCGACGCGCGCCGCTTCCTGCTCGAGCGAGGCACGAGCACCGAATACGGCGCGAGGGAACTGCGGCGGACCTTCCATCGTCACCTCGTCCAACCGCTCGCCGCCAGGGTCGCCTCGGGCGGCATCGCGCCGCGCAGCCGCGTGCGCGTTGCCCTCTCGGCCGACGGCACCGCCCTGTCCATCGAGTCCACGACCGCGACGGCTCCCGGCGCACCCGAGGAGACGCACGTCCTGGTCGTCGACGACAACGTCGAATTGCTCGCGTGGTTCGAGGCCACCCTCACCCGCGCGGGGTTCGTCGTGTTCACCTCGTCGAGCGTGGCCGGAGCGACGGAGGTCGCCGCACGCGAGCACCTCGACGCGGCGCTGCTCGACTACGTTCTGCCCGACGGCGACGGGGTCGCGCTCGGCGTGGAACTCGTCCGGGAGCGGCCCGGGCTGTCCGTCATCATGATGTCGGGGACGCACCTGCCCGACGAAGAGACGGCGACCTGTGAGCGCTACGACTTCCCCCTGCTCACCAAGCCGTTTCTCGCGGAGGATGTGGTCAGGCTCATCGAAGGCCGGATGCTGCACAACCAGGCGGTGGCGGATCGGACCACCTCCCGGGACTGACCC
>JAHDVQ010000357.1 GCA_023384595.1 Vicinamibacteraceae bacterium
CGTCGCGGCCGACGTGGCTGCCGGACGAGCGCTTCTGGTACCGCAACAGCATCGCCGAGGGGCACGAGTACGTGCTCGTCGACGTCGGGCGGCGCACCCGTACGCGCGCGTTCGACCACGAGAAGCTCGCGGCGGGCCTCTCGGCGGCCGCGTCGAAGGGATACGAACCGTTCAAGCTGCCGTTCCAGTCGTTCGAGTTCGCCGACGACGGCCGGACGATGGTCGTAACGATCCAGCGGCGGCGCTACACCTGCGACCTGCAGGAGTACACGTGCACCGCCCCGCCAGCAGCCGAGGGCGATCGCGAGGCGGCCGCGCCGGGCCGCAGGCCGGGCGGCCGAACCGATGTGCCGTCGCCCGACGGGACGCGCACGGCCTTTGTCCGCGACTTCAACCTGTGGGTGCGCGACGTCCGGTCGGGCAGGGAGACGCAGTTGACGACCGACGGCGTGAAGGACTTCGGCTACGCGACCGACAACGCGGGCTGGACGCGGAGCGACCGCCCGATCCTGCTGTGGTCGCCCGATTCGAAGAAGATCGCCACGTTCCAGCACGACGGCCGGCAGGTCGGCGAGATGTACCTGGTCGAGACGAAGGTCGGCCACCCGGCGTTGCACGCGTGGAAGTACCCGCTCCCCGGCGACGACCACATCTTCACCATCCATCGGGTCGTCATCGACGTCGACGCGCGCCGCGTCGTCAGGTTCCAGATGGCGCCCGACGCGCATCGCTCGACGTTGTGCGATCACGTCGTCTGCCGCGGCGAGTGGGCCGACGTCGAGTGGGCCGCGGATGCCACGCACCTGGCATTCGTCTCCTCGTCGCGCGATCACAAGCGCGCGACGCTCCGCGTCGCCGACGTCGCGACCGGAGCCGTGCGCGATGTGCTCGAGGAGACGGTCCCGACCTACTACGAGTCGGGCAACGGCCGTGTGAACTGGCGCGTGCTGCCCGCGACCAACGAGGTGATCTGGTTCTCCGAACGGGACGACTGGGGACAGCTATATCTCTACGACCTGCAGAGCGGCGCGCTCAAGCACCAGATCACGTCGGGCGAGGGCAACGTCACGCAGTTGCTGCACGTGGACGAGGAGCACCGGCTGCTCTATTTCCTGGGCGTTGGCCGCGAACCAGGACGCGACCCCTACTTCTCGCACCTCTATCGGATTGGGATGGACGGCAAGGGCGAGCAGTTGCTCACGCCCGAGAACGCGAACCACGACGTGACGTTCTCGACCTCCGGCCGGTACTTCGTCGATTCGTACTCGCGGCCGGAGGTGCCGCCGGTGACGGCCCTCCGCGACAGCGGCGGCGCGCTCGTCCTCCCGCTCGAGAAAGGGGACATCTCCAAGCTGCTCGCCGCCGGCTGGCAGCCGCCGGAGCCGTTCACGGTGAAGGCCCGGGACGGCCAGACCGACCTGTACGGCCTCATGTTCAAGCCGACCCGCTTCGACCGAAGCCGCAAGTACCCGATCATCAACAACATCTACCCGGGCCCGCAGACCGGCAGCGTCGGCAGCCGCAGCTTCACCCCCGCGCGCGGCGACACGCAGGCGCTCGCCGAACTCGGCTTCATCGTCGTCCAGGTGGACGGGATGGGCACGCCGTGGCGCTCGAAGTCGTTCCACGACGCGTATTACGGCAACATGGGTGACAACACGCTGCCCGATCAAGTGACGGCGATGAAGCAGCTCGCGCAGCGCCACCCGTGGATCGATCTCGATCGCGCCGGCATCTACGGCGGCTCGGGCGGCGGGTACGCGACGGCGGGCGCCATGTTCCGTTACCCGGATTTCTTCAAGGTCGGCGTGTCGCAGGCGGGCAATCACGACAACCGGGGCTACGAGGACGACTGGGCCGAGAAGTGGCAGGGGCTGCTGCAGAAATCCGAGGACGGGAAGGACGACTACGAGGACCAGGCGAACCAGACGCACGCGAAGCAGTTGAAGGGCAAGCTGCTCCTCGCGCACGGCACGATGGACACGAACGTGCCGATGTACCTCACGCTGCTGGTCGTGAACCAGCTGATCAAGGCGAACAAGGACTTCGACCTGCTGCTCCTCCCGAACCGGGGACACGGGATCAGCAGCGAGCCGTACATGATGCGGCGCCGCTGGGACTA
>JAHDVQ010000358.1 GCA_023384595.1 Vicinamibacteraceae bacterium
GTGAGCGCAGGCCGCCCCAGTCGCCGGTCAGCCGCTCCCGGCCGGGGCCAGCCGGGGGGACGGGCTCCGGGTGAGGCGTCAGGGGCCCGTCCGGCGCGCCTCGACCGAGATCGTCGTCGAGGGTGCCCCGCGAATCGGCGGCAACGGCGGAGAGCACCCGCACGCAGGGAGGCTCTGGAGACCGGGGAGTCGATCGGGTCGAAGCGCCTGCGGCGTCCGCAACACCGAGATGGAGAATGCCGAGGATCAAGGCAGACGCGACGTGACGGCACGCAGAGGCCAAGGGCAGTGAAGGGGCCGGACCCGCGTGCGTCGCAATCGGGCGGGTCGGCCGGCGGCAGGCCATGACGGGGCTCCAGCGGGGCGCAGCACCGGACTCAGCACATCTCGGACCTGTATGGTCCGAGATTGAGCAAGCATACACAGGTTGAGAATCAGTCTCAACATGAATCGGCGCCTCTTGCGCCGCCGATCCGCTGCGCGGATACTCCAGCGCATGCGAATCCGGGCCCGTGTCACCGTCCTCGTCGTTGCCGCCTGCCTCCTTGGATCGGTCGGGCCAGCCCCGGCCCAGACCTCACGCGACCGAACGGGAGCCGCGACGAGGCGACCCGCCGGCGCGTCCGCGCCCCTGCCGGCGGCCGCGCCCGAGGCGGTGGGTCTGTCGGCCGAGCGGCTCGCACGGCTCGACGCCGTGATGCAGCGCTACGTGGACGAGGGCCGGATTGCGGGCATCACGACCCTCGTGATGCGCCACGGCCGCATCGCGCACCTCAAGAGCTACGGGATGGCCGACCTCGAGCAGCAGCGGCCCATGACCAGCGACGCGCTCATGCGTCTCGCATCGATGAGCAAGGCGGTGACCAGCGTCGCCGTGATGATGCTCGTCGAGGAGGGCGCGCTGCTCCTGAGCGATCCCGTGTCGAAGTACATCCCGTCGTTCAGACAGACCTACGTGGCCGTCCCGCCGCCGCCCGGGACGGTGCCTGCCGGGATGACTGGGACGTCCGGCGCCGCGGGCGCTGCCGGCGCCGCGGGCGCGCCCGGCCCCGTCGTCGGTCCGCGCCTCGGGAGCGTGCCCGCGAAGCGGCCCATCACCATCCGTGATCTGCTGACGCACACCTCCGGCATCTCCTACGGCGGCGGGGCCCTCGAAGCCGAGTACAAGGCCGCGAACACCTACCTGTGGTACTGCGCCGATCACGACGAGACCATCGGCAGCTTCGTGGATCGCCTCGCCACCCTGCCCTTCCAGTCGCAGCCCGGCGAGCAGTACGTGTACGGCTTCTCGACCGACGTCCTCGGCCGTGTGATCGAGGTCGCCTCGGGGATGCCGCTCGACGAGGTCTTCCGCACGCGCATCTTCGAGCCGCTCCGCATGGCCGACACCTTCTTCTACGTGCCGGCCGACAAGGCGTCGCGGCTCGCGACCGTCTATGGCGCGCGGCCCGACGGCACCATCGAGCGCGCGCCCGAGCGAGGGCTCACCGGTCAGGGTGAGTACGTCGAGGGCCCGCGCAGGTGCTTCGCGGGCGGCGCGGGGCTGGTGTCAACAATCCACGACTACGCACGATTCCTGCAGATGCTCCTCAACGGCGGCGACCTCGACGGCGCGCGGATCCTGAGTCCGGCCTCCGTCGCCTCGATGACGTCGAACCACGTCGGGACCCTGTATCGCGAGGGCGCCATGGGATTCGGCCTCGGGTTCGAGGTCATCGAGCACGTGGGACGCGCCGGCCGCCTCGGGGCACAGGGTGAGTTCTCGTGGGGCAGCGCCTACTACTCGCGCTACTTCGTGGACCCGGCCGACGGCGTGGTGGCCATCTTCATGTCACAGCTCATTCCGAGCGGCGGGCTCGACCTGCAGGACAAGTTCCGGAGCCTCGTCTACCAGGCCATCGTGCGACCGGGACGTGAGCCGTCCGCGTCCGCGCCGGCACGGCGCTGAGCCCTGCTATCGAACCGGCACCCTGTGGGCGGCGCCCGGGGGGCGGCGCTCGGGGGCGGCGCCCCCTCGTCCCGCGCCACGGTTCGATTCCCAAGCCTCATCGCTTCTGCGATACTGATTGAGCTCAGCTGCGCGCTCTCCCAACCGTCACCCGCCCTGCCGCGCAGCGACGC
>JAHDVQ010000359.1 GCA_023384595.1 Vicinamibacteraceae bacterium
GGCTCCCGAAAGAGGTGTACCGCGCGCTGCGGCGGACGATCACGCAGGGGGAGCCCCTCGACCCGTCGATTGGCGACACGATCGCGACGGCGATGAAGGACTGGGCCGTCGAGCACGGGGCCACGCACTTCACGCACTGGTTCCAGCCGCTCACCGGCATCACTGCCGAGAAGCACGACTCGTTTCTCGTGCCCACGTCCGACGGCCGCGCAGTGGCCGAGTTCAACGGCCGCGAACTGATTCAGGGCGAGCCCGACGCCTCGAGCTTTCCGAGCGGCGGCATGCGCTCCACCTTCGAGGCGCGTGGCTATACGGCCTGGGACCCGACGAGTCCGCCGTGGCTGCTCAAGACGGCCAGCGGCTGCACGCTCGTCATCCCGTCGGCCTTCGTGAGCTGGACCGGTGAGGCGCTCGACAAGAAGACTCCGCTGCTGCGATCGGTCGAAGCCCTCTCGCGTCAGGCCGTGCGCGTGCTCCGGCTGTTCGGGTCGCCGGCCGTGCGCGTCCTCACCACCTGCGGGCCCGAGCAGGAGTATTTCCTGATCGACCAGGCGTTCTACTTCTCGCGGCCCGACCTGCTGAGCGCGGGACGGACCCTTTTCGGGGCCCGGCCGCCGAAGGGCCAGGAGCTGGAAGATCAGTATTTCGGCGCCATCGCCGAACGCGTGCTCGCCTTCATGCGCGAGGTCGAGACCGAGCTGTACAAGGTCGGCGTGCCCGTCCGCACGCGTCACAACGAGGTGGCACCGGGACAGTTCGAGATCGCCCCGCTCTTCGAGCACGCCAATGTCGCCACCGATCACCAGATGATGACGATGGAGACGCTCAAGCGCGTGGCGCCGCAGTACGGCTTCGCGTGTCTGATGCACGAGAAGCCGTTCGCGGGGGTGAACGGATCGGGCAAGCACCTCAACTGGAGCATGGCCGACGAGTTCGGCAACAACCTGCTCAACCCCGGCGACACGCCGCACGACAACATCCAGTTCCTCGTGTTCTGCGTCGCGGTGCTGCAGGCCGTCGACGAGTTCCAGGGCCTGCTGCGCGCCGCCATCGCGAGCGCGGGCAACGATCACCGGCTCGGCGCCAACGAGGCCCCACCGGCGATCATCTCGGTGTTCTTGGGCGACATGCTGACCGACATCTTCGATCAGATCGCGGCCGGCGGCCCGAGGTCGACCAAGAAGGGGGGCGTGCTCGACCTCGGCGTCTCCGTGCTGCCGCAGCTGCCGCGCGATGCGGGCGACCGCAACCGCACGAGCCCGTTCGCGTTCACGGGCAACAAGTTCGAGTTCCGTGCCGTCTCGTCGAACCAGAGCATCGCGTTCCCGGCGCTTGCGCTCAACACCGCGGTGGCCGAGTCGCTCGAGCGGATCGCCACGCGGCTCGAGACCGCCGTGGCCAACGGCCAGCGCCTCGAGGATGCGGTGCGCACGCTGCTCGTCGAGCTCGTCACCGCGCACAAGCGCATCGTCTTCAACGGCAACGGCTACTCCGAGGAGTGGAAGGCCGAGGCCGCCGCGCGCGGACTGCTCCACCATCGTGACACGCCCGACGCGCTGCCCGAGCTCGTCACGCCGCACGTCATCGCGACCTTCGAGAAGCACAAGGTCCTCACCGAGCGCGAGCTGTGCGCCCGCTTCGAGGTCAATCTCGAGGCCTACTCCAAGAAGATCAACGTCGAGGCGCAGGTGATGGTCCTCATGGCGACGCGCTACATCCTGCCCGCCGCCCTCGAGTACCAGACCGCGGTGGCCGCGAACGTCACCGCCGTGACGGCGGCGGGCGCCTCGGCGACCGCCGCCCGCAAGACCCTCGACGAGCTGTGCCTGCTCGTCGACGAGCTGCGCGTGCGCACCGACGCCCTGGCCGGGCTGCTCGATCGCCAGCACAACGGGTCCAACGGCGAGCACACGCGCTACACGCGCGATCGCATCATCCCGGCGATGAGCGCGCTGCGCGAGACCGCCGATCGGCTCGAGCTCGTCGTCCCCTCCGAGAAGTGGCCCATGCCCACCTATCGCGAGATGCTGTTCATCAAATAGGCTCCAGGCTCTAGGCTCTAGGCTACGGGCTACGGGCCTCGACGGCTGGTAGAATGCGGTGTTGCCTTCCCCGG
>JAHDVQ010000085.1:0-13456 GCA_023384595.1 Vicinamibacteraceae bacterium
CCGTCGCTACCCCTCCGCCTTCTGCGGCCGCAGCATCAACTCGACCAGCGCCTCACGCGGGCGGATGTCGCCGGCCATGATCTGATGCACCTTCTCGGAGATGGGCAACTCCACGCCATGGCAGCGGCCGAGAGCGAGCGCGCCCTCGGTGGTCCGGACCCCCTCGGCCACCATCCGCATCTCGCCGAGGACGTCGGCCAGCGGACGTCCCCGGCCGAGTTCGAAGCCGACGTGGTGGTTGCGGCTCAACCCGCCGGTACAGGTGAGGACGAGATCGCCGATGCCGCTCAGGCCGGCCAGCGTGTCGCGGCGGCCGCCTGCCGCGAGCGCCAGGCGCGACATCTCGGCGAGCCCGCGGGTGATGAGCGCCGCGCGCGCGTTCTGGCCGAGACCGAGCGCGTCGGCGACACCGGCGGCAATCGCCATCACGTTCTTCAGCGCCCCGCCAACCTCGACGCCGATCACGTCGTCGGACGCGTAGAGCCGGAAGGCCGGCCCGCGGAACTCGTGCTGCACCTGCTGCGCGGCGCCGGGGTTCGTCGAGGCGACGAGGACCGCCGTCGGCAGGCCCCGGGCGACTTCGGCCGCGAAACTCGGTCCCGACAGCACGGCGACGGGGTGGTCTGCGCCGACCACCTCGTGGCACACCTCCGACATCCGCAGCCAGCGTGCCTGCTCGATGCCCTTCGTCGCGCTGACGAGGATGGTTGCGGGCGCGAGGTGCGGCCGCATGCGCTCGACGACCGGCCGGAAGCCGTGCGACGGCACCACGACGAGCGCGATGGCGGCATCGTCGAGCGCCTCTTCGAGCGAGTGGGTCGGCTGCAGCGTCGGCGGCAGGGGGGTTCCGGGCAGGTAGGGCCGGTTCTCGCGGGCCGCCTGGAGGTCGGCCACAAACGCCGGGTCGCGGGCCCACAGCGTCACGTCGTGCCCCTGCTGCGCCAGATGGACCGCAAGTGCCGTCCCCCAGCTGCCCGCGCCGAAGACCCCGATTCGGCTCACGACTCACCTCCTGGACGCGGCGTCGCGCCGGGTGGCTCCGCACGCCGCCCGCCGATTCGCCGTTCGTTCCCGCGCCAGAGCCGCACGATGTTCTGCCGATGCCTGGCCACGACGATGGCGGCGACCGTGAAGGCGGCCAGCGACACGTGGCCGAGGCGCGGCTGCCAGAACGTGAGCGCCCAGAGCACCACGACCGCGACGAGCGAGCCGAGCGAGACGTACCGCGTCGCGAACACGACCGCGAAGAAGACCGCGACGGCTGCGAAGGTCGGCAGCGGCGCCAGCACGGCGAACACGCCACAGGAGGCCGCCACACCCTTGCCGCCACGGAATCCGAGCCACACGGGGAACACGTGCCCGGCGACGGCCGCCACGCCGGCCGCCGAGACGGCGGGCGGCAGGGCCCCGGCGAGCCCGGCGAGCCAGACGCTCGCGGCGCCCTTGCACACGTCGAGGAGGGCGACGAGGACGCCCCGGCGCGTGCCGAGCGTGCGCTGCACGTTGGCCGCGCCGACGTTGCCGCTCCCGGCGCGTCGCAGGTCGATGCCGAGCGAGGCGCGCGCCACGAGCCAGGCGAAGGGCACCGATCCGAGCAGGTACGCCCCGGCGACGACCGCGAGGTCGGGCCCGCTCACGGCGTGCTCCGCGCGCGGGTTCTCGCCACCACGCGGTACTCGGGTCCCGTCGGCCGCAGCCGGCTCTCGTACAGGGTCAGCCGATCGCAGGCGATCGGAGGCGGCGTGCCCGCGACGCGGCTCGCCGAGAGCACCTCCGCGGCCCAGGGCGTGCGGCCTTCGTTCCGGACACGCGCGAGCGTGATGTGCGGCGTGAACGCGCGCGCGTCGGCGGCGACGCCGAGGGGCGCGAGCACCGCCTCAACCTCCCGGTGAACGGGCGAGAGCGGATGCCGGTCGCCGGCCTCCCCGGGGGAGGCCGGGTCGACGTCGAGCACGAGGACACGCGCGCGGCTGGCCTGCGGCAGCCAGCGCAGCGCGCCGGCGACGAGCCGGGGCACCGGAGCCAGTTCCATCGCCGCCACGGCCTCGGCGATGGCCGACGCCTGGACGGGACCCACCTCACCGATGAACTTCAGGGTGAGATGTCGTGCCTGCTCCGCGACCCACCGCAGATCGGGGCCAGCGCCCGGTCGCGCCGCCACCACCGCGCGCCGCCAGCGGTCGCACCACTCGTGCACGTCGGGATCGAGATCGAAGGCCAGGAAGAGTCGCATCAGGGTGAATCGTCAATCAGCAGGCGGCGCACCGCGTCGAGCGCCAGCGTCGAGGCGAACCAGCGCACGTGCGCACGGTCGCCCGGGAGGAGCGCCGTCCGCACGCGGCTGCGGCCGGTGCCGTCGGTGACCGCGATGACCACCGTGCCGACCGGCTTGTCCGGCGTGCCGCCTCCGGGACCCGCAATACCCGTGATCGCCACGGCCATGTCGGCGCCCGACACGCGGCGAGCCCCCTCGGCCATCGCCAGGGCCACGGGCTCGCTCACCGCCCCATGCGCGGCGAGGAGGGCCGGAGCGACACCAAGCTCGTCGATCTTCGCCTGGTTGCTGTAGACGACGAAGGCGCGCTCGACGTAGTCGGAACTGCCCGCCACATCGACCAGCCGTGAGGTCGCGAGCCCTCCCGTGCACGACTCGGCGAGCGCCAGTCTCCACCCGCGTGCCCGCAGCAGTTCGCCGAGGCGCACCTCGAGCGGCCCGCCGCTGGTACTGCACACGTCCGGGCCGAAGCGCGCCTCGACCTCGCCGACTGCGCGTTCGATCGCGTCACGGGCCGCGGCCTCGTCGTCGGACCGCACGGTGAGCTGCAGTTCGATCTGGCCGCGGGCGGCCAGAATGGTGACGGCCACGGGCACCTCGCGCCGCGCCCACTCGGCATAGAGCGGCTGGAGCCGCTCTTCGGCATGGGACTCGGTGGGCCCCACGAGCCTGATGGACCGGCGCACGAGGCGGTGCCCCGCGACGCGCGCGCGCAGCCGCTCCATGACGGGACCGTCCATCATCGGCCGCAGTTCGCGGGGCGGTCCCGGAAGCAGGATCACGACGCGCGAGCCGACGTCGATCCACTGTCCCGGCGCGGTCCCGTTCCGGTTGTCGATGATGACGGCCCCGTCGATGACCTCGGCCTGACGGCGATTGATGGCCGGCATGGTCATGTTGCGCCGCGCGAAGCGGGCTTCGATGCGGGCGAGGACGTCGGCGCGCTCGACGAGGGGACGCCGCACCGCGTCGGCGACAGCGGCGCGGGTGACGTCGTCATCGGTCGGCCCGAGCCCGCCCGTGAGGATGACCAGATCGACGCGACCGAGCGCGAGGCCCACGAACTGGGCCAGCAGCGCGCGGTCGTCGCCCACGATGCTCTTCGCGCGCAGCTGGATGCCGAGCTCCTGCAGCCTCGACGCCAGGAAGAGCGAGTTCGTGTCGGTCCGGTCGGCACCCAGCATCTCCGTGCCGACGGCCAGGACCTCGGCCGTCTCGAGGGGCGTCACCACAACGGCCACGAGAGCGGCCCTTTCAGGACGGGAAGCCCCAGCACCAGCAGGTGCATCGCGATGTTGCCGTAGACGGCCGCCATCCCATCGTCGGCCATGACGCCAATGCCGTGCGGCAGATCCTCCAGGCGCCGGGCGGGCCAGGGCTTCACGATGTCGAAGACGCGGAAGACGAGAAAGGCCATCGCGAGACCCGTCAGGGAGAGCGGCAGGAAGAGCACGGTCGCGAGCTGGCCCATCACCTCGTCGATGACCACCGGACCGGGATCGTCGCGGTCGAAGTGCCGCTCGGCCGCACGCGCCGCCCACGCGCCGACAAGGAAGAGGCCGACGACGACGAGCCACTCGAGGCGCATCCATCCCGAGAGCCGAAGGGCCAGGCACAGGGCGATGCCGGCGGCCGATCCGACAGTACCGGGCGCTATCGGGAAATACCCGCTGCCGCCGACCGTGGCAATGGCAAGGGCAAGGTGTCGCATCGAACCGGTACGGCCGCTCAGAACGGCACGACGCGCGTGCCTGCCAGCCGATCGTGCAGGGCAGGCATGCCGCGCGAGACGAACGCCGGCGCCCACCCCAGGCCGAGCGGCGCGAGCGACACGAGCATGGCCGCGGTCCGCACGATTGCGGTCGCGAGCGGGACGCGCCCACCCTCGCGCGTGACCACGCGGATGCCCGCGAGCATCTTGCCGATGGTCTGCCCGGCCGACGTGGTGAAGGCCACGAAGTAGCCGCCGTCGAGCACGGCGAAGAAGCCGAGCATCGGCGCCCAGCGAAGATCCAGCACCGCGGACCAGTCGAGCCCGAGGACCTTCAGCGTCAGGTGCACCACGGCGAGGTCGATGAGGCCGAGCACGGTGACGTCGACCGCGCCGGCCGCAAGACGGCGCAGCGGAGCGGCCGCGGCCGGCTCCTGGGCGGCGGCCTCGCCCTCGTTGCGCCGAGGCGCGTCCCGGTGTGTCTCGCTCCGCGGCGGCGGCACCACGACGGGTGCTGGCGCGTCGGGCTCGACACCGAGCAGCGGGTCGTCATCGAAGGCGAGATCTGGCGTGGATGCCGGTGCGGACCCCTCGTGGCGACGGGACGCCTCGCCACCGGGCTGCGGCGGCGTCACGACGGCGGCGTGGCCCGCACGAGGCCGCCCCGTATCGGGCGATCGCCGCACCGCGAGCGGCACGCGCGGCGGCGCGGGCTTCCGGATGAGGGGCGCGTCTCCGAGGCCCCCCGCGGGATCCTGGAAGAGCGGCATTTCGCCCGGCGCTGGTGTCGGCCCCGCCAGGGGAGGCCGGAGGTCGAGATCGGCGAACGCCCCCTCGGCGGCGTCGGGCCGGATGGGCGGTTCCTCGACGAGGAGCGAGAAGTCGAAGCCGCAGTTCCGACAGCGGTCAGGACTGTCGTAGCTGACGTAATGGCACTTGGGACACTTCATCGAACGGGCGCCTCGGCCACCGGCGGAGTGGCGTCCTGGAGCGGGGCGGCAGGCACGGCGGACAGCAGCACGCGCTGGATGTCGGCGCGCAGGCGGTCGGCCTCGGGCGCCAGTGTATCGCCCGGGCCGACGGCGTCGAGCTCACGGAGAGCCTCGTGCAGATGGCCGCGGGCGAAGAGCCCCCTCGCCCGCTCCACGCTGAGCGCCGCCAGCCGCGGCACGGGCACCTCGCGCGTGGTGGCGGCGGCGACGCGCGCCGCGGCCTGCTCCGGGACGGCGCGCCGCCATTCCTGGAACCGATCCCAGCCGAGCACGAGCACGGCCACGAGAAGAGCTCCGCCGAGCAGCGCCAGCCCCCGCCACGACCGGCCGGGCGCACGGGGAGTGGTCAGGCTCCGATCGGTGCGCGGCCCCGCAGGCTCGCCGCGAACGGCCATCGGCGCGCGGGCCGACTCGAGCCGCTCGATCCGCGAGAGCAGTGCGAGCGCCATGTCCTCGCCGGGACCGCGCCGCACCGCGGACGTCAGCAACCGGCGCGCGCGGGGCGCATCGCCCTCGTCGAAGGCCGCGATGCCGCCGTGCACGAGTTCGTCGGTCTCGCGCTGTCGCTCGGCCTGCACGGCGCGCGCGCGCTCGATGTAGGCGCGCGCCCTCGCATGCCCGCGGTCGAGGAACAGGACGCGGGTCCAGATGTGCACGGCGCGCTCGAGCTCCCCCGCGAAGTACGCGTCGAGCCCGGCCACGAGCAGCGACTCGATGGTCGCCTGCGGTGACGGCCCGGCCTCGGTCGTCGGCTCGACGGTGCGGGTCGGTTCCGGAGACATGCGCGAAGCCCATTATAGGTCCGGAGGCGCGCGGCCGTTGGGGCCCGCACGCCGCACACCGGATGCCGGGCGCCGCATGCCGGACGCCCAGTCGTGATAGAACCATGCGCATGGCCATCATCGAATGCGTGCCCAACATCAGCGAAGGCCGGCGGCCCGACGTCGTGGAGCGCGCCGTCGACGCATTGAGGGGCGTCGAGGGCGTCCGCGTGCTCGACTTCTCGTCCGACGCGTCGCACAACCGGTCCGTTCTCACGTTTGCCGGTGCGCCGGGACCGGTCCGCGACGCGGTGCTCCGCCTGTACGACGCCGTGTTGCCCGCCATCGACCTCAGGCAGCACAAGGGCGAGCACCCGCGCATGGGCGCGGTGGACGTCGTGCCCTTCATCCCCATCGAGGGCGTCACGATGGCCGATTGTGTGACGCTCGCTCACGACGTCGGCGCCGCCATCGCCGAGCGCTTCGAGGTGCCGGTGTTCCTGTACGAGGAGGCATCGACGGCCGCGCACCGCCGGAACCTCGAGGACATCCGGCGCGGCGAGTTCGAAGGCCTTGGCGAGAAGCTCGCGAGGCCCGAATGGGCCCCCGACTTCGGTCCCGCCGCGCCGCATCCGTCGGCCGGCGCGTCGGTCGTGGGGGCGCGCATGCCGCTCATCGCGTTCAACATCAACCTGGCGACCGATCGCCTCGACGTGGCGAAGAAGATCGCGACGGCCGTGCGGATGAGCAGCGGCGGCCTGCGCTTCGTGAAAGCCATGGGCCTGGCCCTCGACGACCGTCCCATCGTCCAGGTGTCGATGAACCTCACGAACTACGAGAAGACGCCGATCTTCCGCGTCTTCGATCTCGTGGCGCGCGAGGCGGCGCGCTACGGCGTGATGGTGCTCGAAGGCGAGATCGTGGGGCTCGTGCCGGCGGCGGCCCTCTATGCCACCGCCGAATACCACCTGCAGCTCACGGGCTTCCGGCGCGAGCACGTGCTCGAGGAGCGGCTGCGCCAGGAGGACTAGCCCGATCCCTCGCGCACGACCCGCGCGGTGACGAGCAACTGCCCCAGGTGGCGTTGACTGTGCTCGGCGGCGTGCGCGAGCAGGCCGAGCACGGTGGACGGCAGACCCGCCCGGCCCACGGCTCGCGCCTCGAGCACCGTGGAGGAGTCGACGCGCCGCAGCCGCTCGATGGCCGCCCCTACCGCCCGCGCGAGGGCGTTGACGAGCGAGACCGTCGTCACCCCGGGGCCCCGCGGCCCCGCCTCGGTGTCGAGCGCCGCGAACTGCTCGGGCGAGAGCGCGCGGCCCTCGGCGTACGTGAAGAGCCGGTCGATGACGCCGGCCATGTGCTGCAGGTGGAAGCCCACCGGGGCGAGGCCCGCGGGCCGCGTCCACAAGGCGTCGTCGGGAAACCCCGCCAGGATCGCGGCGGCCTCGTCGGCCACCTGCGTGAGCGCGTGCGCCACCGGCTGCAGCACGGGTGCGACGCCGTCGATGGGGCCGCGCAGCCAGGCCTCAGGCATGGCTGTCCTCCTCGGCCTCGACGCGCCGCGAGGGGGCGATGCCGTAGGCGCGCATCTTCTTGTACAGGTTGCTCCGCTCGACGCCGAGCACCTCGGCCGTGCGCGACATGTTGCCGTGCTGCTCGGCGAGGGCCCTGAGGATGTACTCTCGCTCGAACTCCTCGCGCGCCGCCGCGAGCGGCACCACGGGGCGCGCCGCCGCGGCCTCGCCCGCCTGCGGGGCGGCCGACGGCAGGTGCAGGTCGTCGGCCTCCACCGTGTCGCCCGGCACCATGATCATCAGCCGCTCCACCACGTTGCGAAGCTCGCGGACGTTGCCGGGCCAGAGGTAGTGCCGCAGCCGCATCATCGCCCCGGGCGAGAACGCCTTCGGCCGCCGCCCGTACTCGCGCGCCAGCTCGCTCATGAAGTACTCGGCGAGCCGCGCGATGTCGTCGTCGCGATCGCGCAACGGCGGGACGAAGATCGGGATCACGTTCAGGCGGAAGTAGAGGTCTTCGCGGAACCGCCCCTCCTGGATGAGCCCGGGCAGGTCCTTGTTGGTCGCGGCAATCACGCGGACGTCGACGCGGATGCTCGTCGTGCCGCCGACGCGATCGACCACCTGCTCCTGGAGCGCGCGCAGCACCTTGGCCTGCGTCTTCAGGCTCATGTCGGCGATCTCGTCGAGGAAGAGCGTCCCGCCGTCGGCGGTCTCGAACTTCCCGCGGCGGTCGGCGACCGCCCCCGTGAAGGCCCCCTTCACGTGGCCGAACAGCTCCGACTCGATCAGCTCTTCCGGGATCGCCGCGCAATTGACCTCGACGAACGGTCCGTGCCGGCGCCGGCTGAGGGCGTGAATGCTCCGCGCCACCAGCTCCTTGCCGGTGCCGTTCTCGCCGAAGACGAGCACGCGGCCGTTGGTGGGCGCCGCCATCGCGACCTGCTCGCGCAGTTGCCGCATGCCGTAGCTCTCGCCGACCATCGTCAGCTCGCGATCCACGCGCGCGCGCAGCGCCCGGTTCTCGGCCTCGAGGTGGCGCTGCCGGAGCGCGTTGCGCACGGCGAGCACGGTCTTGTCGAGCGAGAGCGGCTTCTCGACGAAGTCGTAGGCGCCCATCTTGATGGCGCGCACCGCCGACTCGATGTTGCCGTGACCCGATACTACCAGCACTTCGGCGTCGACGCGCCGCTCGCGCAGCTTCGCGAGCGTCGCGAGGCCGTCGAGCCCGGGCAGCCACACGTCGAGCACGATGAGATCGAACGACTGCCGCGCCGTCCGGTCGAGACACGCCTCACCGCTCGGCACGGCCTCGACGGCGTACCCCTCGTCGCGCAGCACGCCGGAGAGCGCCGATCGGACGCCGGCCTCGTCGTCGACGATGAGAATGCTGGCCTTCACCCTCGCCTCATGCGGGCAGCTCGATGATCATGCGGGTGCCCCGCGGCAGGTTGCCCGTCGCCTCGATGCTGCCGCCGTGCTCGACGACGATCCGCCGCACGATGGCCAGGCCGAGGCCGCTCCCGCGCTTCTTGGTGGAATAGTAGGGCATGAACACGCGGGCCTGGTCCTCCTCGGCCAGGCCCGGCCCGTCGTCGCTCACCGTGACGCGGACGACGCCGTTGGCCACGTCGTGTTCCGTGGCCACGGCGACCAGCCCGCCCTGCGGGCCGTCGGGTCCCTCGCCGAACGCCTCGATGGCGTTGTCGATCAGGTTGATGACCACGCGGCGGAATTGCTCGGGATCGACGCGCACTGGCGGAAGCGCCGGAGCCAGGCGCGGCTCGATGCGGACACGCGCGAAGAGTCCCCGGTAGAGCGCCAGCGCGTCGGCGATGAGCGCGTTCAGGTCGCTCGGCGCCGTGCGCGGCGCGGGCATCCGGGCAAATTGCGAGAACTCGTCGACCAGCAGCTTGAGCGACTCGACCTCCTGCACGATGGTGTCGGCACACTCCTGCACGAGCTGCCGCTGCGGCTCGGGTGCCTGCGCGAACCGGCTCCGAAGGCGCTCGGCGCACAGCTGAATCGGCGTGAGCGGATTCTTGACCTCGTGGGCCAGACGCCGGGCGACGTCGCGCCAGGCCGCCACCTTCTGCGCGCGAATGAGCGGCGTCACGTCGTCGAGCACCACGACGCTGCCCGCCGGCCCGTCGCCGCCCGGGAGCGGCGTCGTGGCCACCGCCAGGTGCACGTCGCGCCCGTCGAGCGAGAGCGCCACCTCCTGACCGCCGGCGTGCGCGCCCGCGCCACGCATGCCGCGATCGACCACGGCCGCGAGCGGGGCCAGGTCGGCGCGCCCCAGCACCTCCGCGACGTCCCGCCCGGACGCCGTGTCGTCGAGCCCGAGCAGGCGTTGCGCCGCGCCGTTGACGGTGCTCACCCTGCCGTCGGACGCAATCGAGATGACGCCTGTCGCGATGCGCTCGAGAATCGTCTCGATGTACTGGCGCCGGGTTTCGACCTCGAGGTTCGTGCGTTCGAGATCGACGCGCGATCGCTCGAGGCGCCGCTGGCTGGCGGCCAGCTCCGCGGCCATCGAGTTGAAGGCTTCGACCAGCCCGCCGAATTCGTCGCGCGTCTCGGGCTCGATGCGGTGGTCGAGGTGTCCGGCGCCGATCTCGCGGGCGCCCGCCGCCAGCGCCTGGATGGGGCGCACGATGCGCTTCGCCAGATAGAGACCCATCCACGTGGCGCTCACCAGGATGAGCAGCGTCACCATGAGGAAGAACGACAGGTACACGCCCTCGAGGGGCCGGCGCAGCACGCGCAGTTGCTGGTACGACTCGTAGGCGTCCACGACACGGCGGGAGTTGCGCGCGAGCGCGCCGGCCAGGTAGTCGGAGACGACCACCACGCCCGTCGCTCGTCCCCCGCCCTCGCGAACGACCTCGGCGACGCGCACGAGCTCGCCGCCGTCGCGCAGCGGCTCGACCTGCCGCACGTCTGGCTGGCCCGCGGCCGCCTGCTCGGCGAGCCGATCGGCCACCGCCCGGGTCCCCACGCGCGGCAGCGTCGGCGCCGCCACGTCCACGACCGGCACGGCGCGGGGCGTCGTGCCCGGCGGCTCCAGCCGGTACACCTCGACGAGCGAGGCCTGGCGCTCGTTGACCACGCGAAGGATGCGCGCCCTGACCGCGGCGACGCCGGCTGCGCCGAGGTCGAGCCCGCCGAGGTCGGCCGCCAGCGCGCGCGCCTGCCGGCGGGCCGCGCTCTGACGCTCCTGGTAGTAGTCGCTGGCGATGGCGCTCGCCGAGGTCAGCACTTCGTCGATCGGCGCGCTGAACCAGCGGCTGGCACTGTTGCGAATCAGCTCGCTGCCCACAAACAGCACCAGCAGCGCCGGAATGATGGTCATCCCCAGGAGCACCGCGACGAGCTTCGACCGGAACCGCGCAAACGGCAGGCCGCGCCGCCGCTCGACCACCAGCTTGATGATGTTGCGGGCGAGCACGAAGCCGAGCGCCACGAGGATGGTGAGATCGGCGAGCGTGAGCGCGTAGAGGACGACCTCGCTGAGGAAGTCGGGGGCGAACTCCGCCGACCGGTCGGCCAGTCGCACGATGGCCACCAGGCCCACGACGAGGAGCACGATCCAGACGAGGATCAGCCGGGGATTGTCGCGAAGCGGACGCCGGGCGGGATCGGGAACGGGAAGCGGAGGCGGCGGGGAACCGCGATCGACAGCAGGCATGGGCGGCCGGTCGGCAGGTCGCGCCCGGGACATCGGCTGCGCGCGCTCCGGGCTAGCGCGGCAGGAACGTGAAGGTGGCCGATCCGAGCACGCCGTCCCAGGGCACGGCAATCACGGTGTTGCGGGGGCGGGTCCGCACGCGCACGCGGATGTAGTACTCGGCGTTGGCCTCGAGGCGCCGCGTCGTGAACAGCGGCAGCCGCTGGAACTCCGTCACCGCCTTGCGCACCTCGGTCTCGTCGTCGGTCACCTGCGTCTCGGCGACGCGCCCGTCCTGGGTGACGGTGACCTGATAGCGGCGCGTCAGGTTGTCGTACCGGACGGTGGCGTTCACCTGGGCCGAGTTCACGAGGCGATCGACCCACAGCGGCACCGAGCGCCGCAGTTCGACGTCGTAGGTGAAGCTCGTGGGCAGCCCGCTCTGGATGGCCGACTGGATGTCTTCGTTGAAGGCGTCGGCCAGCGAGAAGGACACGAACAGCTGGCCGTCGCGCGCCATGGGCGTGACCCGGATTGTCTGGGCGGCGACCGTGGCGCCCGCGGCGACGACCACGCCCACGAGGCAGGCCATCAGGCGGGGGATCGCGCGGTCGCGGCGCGTCTCGGGCATCGTCACTCTTTCGTGTTCAGGAGATCCTTGAGTTCGGTCATGAACTCGCCCAGATCCCGGAAGTGGCGGTAGACCGAGGCGAACCGGACGTAAGCCACCTTGTCGAGGCGCCGCAACTCGTCCATCACCGCCTCGCCGATCTCCCGCGTCGACATCTCACGCTCGGGGCGATCCTGCAGCGCCATCTCGATCCGGTCGGCCACCGCCTCGAGAGCGGCCACCGTGACCGGGCGCTTCTCGCAGGCCTTCAGCATGCCGGCGATGAGCTTCTGACGCTCGAACCGCTCGCGGTTGCCGTCCTTCTTCACCACCATGTACGGGATCTCTTCGATCCGCTCGTAGCTGGTGAAGCGGCGCCCGCAGCCCAGGCACTCACGACGGCGACGGATGACCTCGCCCTCGCGACTCTCGCGCGAGTCTACCACCTTATCGCCAAGATGTCCGCAAAACGGGCACTTCACCGGTCGGCCCCCTCCCCGTGCTCGGGAGCGGCCGCGGCCCCGCCCTCGAGCTGCGCCTCGATGTCGCGCTTCTCGGCGGCCAGGCGCTTCAGACCCGAGAGCTGCAAGCCGTCCTGCACCATGAAGAGTACGCCGACGAGCGCCACCGGGATGAAGGAAATGGCGTGCAGGACGAGCGCGGCGCCGACGGCCTGCTCGTTGCTCGCGCCATAGAAGGCCGTGGCTCCCACCCGGTAGGCGTAATGAAATCCGCCCACCGACCCGGGCGTCGGCACGGCCACGCCGACCGTCAGCAGGGCGACCAGCAGGAACGCGCCGGGAAACGGCATCGTAATATGAAACGCCCGAGTCACCAGCCAGATGCCCATCGCGATGGAGAGCCAGAGCGGAATCGACAGGACGAGGGTCCGGACCAGGTGCACGGGCTGCCGCATCACGGCGAGGCCCGCCGCGAACGTGCGCGCCAGGTGGGTGATGAAGCCGCCGATGCGATCGGGTAGCACTCGAACCACGCGGTCCACGAGCCGGCCGAGGCGTTCCGGATGACCGGCGAGCACGAAGAACAGCACGGCCCCGAGGATGGCGGCGGCCGCGGCCGTGAGGCCGCCGGTTTTCACGGCCTGGTAGGTCGCGCCTTCGGTCGTCCGGATGGAGCTGTCGAAGAAAACGACGAAGACCCCGAACAGGAGCAGGACCGTCAGCAGATCGACCAACCGCTCGAGCACGATGGTGGCGAAGGCGGCCGTGGGACTGAGCGACTCGCGGCGCGCGAGAAGGTAGGGGCGGAGGAACTCGCCCACGCGGGCCGGGAGCAGGAAGTTGGCGGCAAAGCCGATGATCGTGGTGCGGAAGGCGGTGCCGAAGTGGGTCCGGCCGATGGGCGCGAGCAGGACCTGCCAGCGCCAGGCACGGACGAGGTAGGTTACGACGGTGAAGAACGTGCCCGCGAGCAGCAGCCAGAGGTTCGCACCGCGGATTTCCCGCGTCACTTCTGCCAGGCTGGCGTTTCGGATGAACAAGGCCAGCAGGCCGAACGTCGCAACGAGAAGCAGAGCTGTGCGGAGGTGGCCGCGCATGCAGGGCGGGCCAACTCTACTACACGAATTCCGCCAAGTCTATGGGAAAACGAGAGTTACTTCTGATTGCCACGTTCCTGGTGCTGGGCATCGCGGTGTGGCAGGTGAGCGCCCCGCGCGACCCGGACCAGCCCGGGTTCTCGTTGGTCCAGTCGTTCCGTGATTTCCGGGCACACATGCGCGGCACGAGGGTCCCCGCCGACGTCCGGCGCTCGGTGACCGCCGAGGTGCAGCAGGGCGTCGAGACGCTGATTCTCCCCGAGGTGAACGGCGCGGTGACCGTCACCGGCGAGGACCGTGACACGGTGGACTGCACGCTCACCGGCGTCATCTACGTGGCCGAGGAGAAGGACCGCGAGGCGGGG
>JAHDVQ010000085.1:13556-17158 GCA_023384595.1 Vicinamibacteraceae bacterium
AGGCTACGGGCTACAGGCTACGGGCTACGGGCCCTGTCTGGCCCTAGCCTTGGCTCTGGCCCAGGAGCCTTCCTGTAGCCCGTAGCCTATAGCCCTTCGATTAGCTATGCTGGCGCCGTCATGACGGTGCCGCTCCTCGACACGAATCTCCCCGGCCTCCCCCTGTTTCGCCGCGGAAAGGTCCGCGACGTCTACGATCTCGGCGATCGGCTGCTCATTGTCGCGACCGACCGCATTTCGGCCTTCGACTACGTGCTCGGGTCGGGCATTCCCGACAAGGGCCGCATCCTGACGCAGATTTCGGCGTTCTGGTTCGAGCGGCTCGCGCCCATCGTCCAGCACCACGTCCTTGCGACGAAGGTCGCCGACTTCCCCGGCGAGCTGCAGCCATTCGCCTCGACGCTCGCCGGGCGCTCGATGCTGGTGCGCAAGACCACGGCGCTGCCCGTCGAGTGCGTGGCGCGCGGGTACCTGTCGGGGTCGGGATGGAAGGACTACCAGCGCGCGGGCGCCGTGTGCGGCGTCACCCTGCCGCCCGGCCTCCGCGAGTCGGACCGCCTGCCCCACCCCATCTTCACGCCCGCCACGAAGGCCGCATCGGGCCACGACATCAACATTTCCGAAGAAGACGCCGCGCGGCAGATCGGTGCGGCGCTCACGAGCCGGCTGCGCGATCTCACGCTGGCCCTCTACGAAGCGGGAGCCGCGCACGCGGCCACGTGCGGCATCCTGATTGCGGACACGAAGTTCGAGTTCGGCCTGACCGACCCGGCCGACCCCGAGTCCGTCATCCTCATCGACGAGGTGCTCACGCCCGATTCGTCGCGCTTCTGGCCACGCGATCAGTACGCGCCCGGCGGGCCGCAGCCGAGTTACGACAAGCAGTTCGTGCGCGACTACCTCGAACGCATCGCCTGGAACAAGCAACCGCCCGTGCCGTCGCTGCCCGGCGAGGTGGTGGAGCGCACGCGCGCGAAGTATCTGGAAGCCTACGAGCGGCTCACCGGGCGGCCCCTGGAGGACTGAGCCTCGGCGCCGATGATGCGCCACTCGCCCGTTCGGGAGCTCCGTGCTAAGCTCTCTGTTCCCCCCGCCCGTTCGCGTCATGCTGCGCACCCAGTTGCTCGCCCTCGTTCGCGATCTCGTCGAGCGAGGGGTCCACTACGACGACGCGGTCGCCGAGTTCGAGCGGGCGTACTTCGCCGAGGCGCTCGGCCGGCGCAACGGACGGATTGCCGAGGCCGCCGAGGCCATCGGTGTCCACCGCAACACCTTCTCGCGCAAGGCGGCCGAGTACGGGCTGACCCGCCGCGCCCGCGCCCGCCGGGCCAAGGCGAGCCCGTAGCCCTGCCTTAGCACTCCCCTCCCTTGACTGCTACGACGGCTGCGTTATACTTGGCAGTCGTTCGGGCCGACTGCTAATCCCCCGGGCGGGGGCGCACGCGCGCGGCCCGGGCTCGGAGCCGCCTGGAGGCCCGCGCTTCTCATTTACTCATCGGAGAGAGCCACACATGAACGTCAGACCGCTGCACGACCGCATCATCGTCAAGCGCATCGAGGAGCAGGAGCAGAAGATCGGCGGGATCATCATCCCGGACACCGCCAAGGAAAAGCCCCAGCAGGGCAAGGTCGAGGCCGTCGGCAAGGGCAAGATCAAGGACGACGGGACGGTGCTGCCGCTCGACGTGAAGGTGGGCGACACGATCCTGTTCGGCAAGTACTCGGGGCAGGACATCAAGATCGACGGCGACGAGTACCTCATCATGCGTGAGGACGAGGTGCTCGCCATCGTCGGTTAGCCGCCGGCGCCGTTTTCATCACAACAGGTCCGCGCCGCGTCGCGCGCGCGGTTGAGGAGTCACAGGACACATGGCCAAGCAGATCATCTACGGCGCCGATTCGCGCCAGTCGATCCTTCGCGGCGTCAACCAGCTGGCCGACGCCGTCAAGGTCACCCTCGGGCCCAAGGGCCGCAACGTCGTCATCGACCGCAAGTTCGGGTCGCCCACCATCACCAAGGACGGCGTGACCGTCGCCAAGGAAATCGATCTCAAGGACCCGCTCGAGAACATGGGCGCGCAGATGGTGCGCGAGGTCGCGAGCAAGACGTCCGACATCGCCGGTGACGGGACGACGACCGCCACGGTGCTGGCCCAGGCCATCTTCCGCGAGGGCGCGAAGAACGTGGTGGCCGGCGCCAACCCGATGGACCTCAAGCGCGGCATCGAGAAGGCCGTCACCGTGATCGTCGACGAGCTGAAGAAGCTCTCGAAGCCGGTGAGCGGCAACATGATCGCGCAGGTCGGCACCATCTCGGCCAACAGCGACTCGACCATCGGCACCATGATCGCCGAGGCGATGGAGAAGGTCGGCAAGGACGGCGTCATCACGGTGGAAGAAGCCAAGACGCTCGAGAGCTCGCTCGACGTGGTCGAGGGCATGCAGTTCGATCGCGGCTACCTCTCGCCCTACTTCGTGACCGACCCCGAGCGCATGGAAGTGGTGCTCGAGAACCCCGTCATCCTGATCCACGAGAAGAAGATCAGCTCGATGAAGGACCTGCTGCCCCTGCTCGAGCAGGTGGCGCGCATGGGCAAGCCGCTCGTCATCGTCGCCGAGGACATCGAGGGCGAGGCGCTCGCGACGCTCGTGGTCAACAAGCTCCGCGGCACGCTCCAGGTGGCGGCGGTGAAGGCGCCCGGCTTCGGTGACCGGCGCAAGGCCATGCTCGAGGACATCGCGATCCTCACCGGCGGCCGCGCGATCACCGAGGACCTCGGCATCAAGCTCGAGAACGTGAAGATCGACGATCTCGGCAAGGCCAAGAAGGTCACCATCGACAAGGACAACACGACGATCGTCGAGGGCGCGGGCAGCCAGAGCGCCATCGAGGGCCGCGTGAAGCAGATTCGCGCGCAGGTCGAGGAGACCACCTCGGACTACGACCGCGAGAAGCTGCAGGAGCGGCTGGCGAAGATCGTCGGCGGCGTGGCGGTGATCAAGGTCGGCGCCGCGACCGAGACCGAGATGAAGGAGAAGAAGGCGCGCGTCGAGGACGCGATGCACGCCACCAAGGCGGCCGTCGAGGAGGGCATCGTGCCCGGCGGCGGCGTGGCCCTGCTCCGTGCCGGCACGGCGCTCGACAAGCTGAAGGCCGACACGCACGACCAGCAGGTGGGCGTGAACATCATCAAGCGGGCCATCGAGGAGCCCGTGCGCTGGATCGCGCAGAACGCCGGTCAGGAAGGCTCGATCGTCGTGCAGCGCGTGAAGGAGATGAAGGGCAACGAGGGCTTCAACGCCGCCACCGAGGAGTACGAGGACCTGGTGAAGACCGGCGTCATCGACCCGACCAAGGTGGTACGGACGGCCCTCCAGAACGCCTCGTCGATCGCCTCGCTCCTCCTTACGACCGAGGCCATGGTGGCCGAGATCCCCGAGGAGAAGAAGGAGCCCGCCATGCCGGCCGGCGGTGGCATGGGGGGGATGTACTAGGACAGGCTCAAGGCTACGGGCTACAGGCTACGGGCCGTGTCCGGGGCTTCAGGCCAGGGAACGGAACGGCCCGGCGAATCTCACGATTCGCCGGGCCGTTTTTCTTT
>JAHDVQ010000360.1 GCA_023384595.1 Vicinamibacteraceae bacterium
GGGTCACGCCCACGCGAGGCCCCACGATCACGGCCGCCATCGACCTGCTCGACGGTGTGCACCGCGGGGCCCCGATCTTCATCGAGGATGGCGGCTTCCCCGACGCCGCGCGCGACTGGGCCGAGGCCGCCTCGACACGAGAACCCGATGACGAGCGCGAGCGCGCGCTCGTGGAGAGCGTGCGGCTGCTCGCCCGCCTGAACGCTTTCGACCGGATCATGCCCTGGTTCGCGCAGGCGTGCGATGCCGCCGACGGTACGCTCTCGCTGCGTCACGGCAAACTCTGGCTCGACTGGGACGTGACGGCGTCCGAGGACACCATCGACGCCGTCGTCAGCATGCACGAGCGGCTCGCGCGGGCGACGCAGGGCATTGCCATGCCGCCGCTCACGTGGACGCTCACGCGCGACCTCATCACCCCGCACCCGCTCGGCGGCGCCAACATGGCGAGCGATCCGTCGCGCGGCGTGGTCGGGCCGGGTGGCGAGGTGTTCGGCTGCCCGAATCTCTACGTGGCCGACGGGGCGATCGTGCCCAAGGCAATCGGCCGCAATCCGTCGAAGACCATCGCCGCGCTGGCCGAGCACATCGCCGCCGGCATCATCGCCGAGGGCCGATAGGAGTCCGCATGCCCACACGCACGCTCGCCTCGTTCCGCAGTTTCGAAAGCTTCGCCCGATCGCCCGAACGCCAGGCGTCGGCGGCCGAATCCGCTGAGGCGGCCGGAGGGGGAGGCGCCGCGCAGGCCGCCTTCGAGATCGAGGTGGCCCAGGCGCTTCAGCACCTGCGCGCCGAACAGCAGGGGCGCGCCGACGGCGTGATGGTGGCCGTGCAGGACCCCATGGCGTCGCTGATGCAGTCGTTCCTGCTCGAATCGCCGCCCGACGCCGTCCCCCAGGGCGAGCCCGTCGAGCGCGATCCCGCCGGGCCCGTCTTCGAGGTCAAGTTCGACTCGCACGACATCGGGGGCTGGCTCTTCAGCCTCTTCACGTGGGTACGTCGGTTGCGCCCGCAGCCGTGGCAGCCGCCGCCGGCCGTGCCCGAACGCATCGGCGACGGGAAGACGGCGCGGGTCGCGCTGCTCAGCGACTGGGGCACCGGGCTCTATGGCGCCCCGGTGTGCGCCCAGAGCATCACGAGCGACGCCACGGGGTACGACGTCCTCCTGCACCTGGGCGACGTGTACTACTCGGGGACCGAGAAGGAGGCGCAGGAGCGCTTCCTCGACGTGTGGCCGGCGGCTCGCGGCGCGCGCGTGGCCACGCCCCTCAGCCGCACGCTCAACGCGAATCACGAGATGTACACGGGCGGCGCCGGCTATTTCAAGAAGATGCTGCCGGCCTTCGGGCAGACGTCGAGTTGCTGCGCGATGGAGACCGAGCGCTGGCTGCTCGTGGGCCTCGATACGGCGTACGTCGACCACGATCTCACCGACGATCAGGTGCCGTGGCTCGAGCAGCTGGTGGCCGGCGCCGAGGCGAAGCACCAGCGCGTGGTGCTCTTCTCGCACCACCAACCGTTCTCGCTGCTCGACAACCAGGGGCCGAAGCTGGTGCGCCGCATCGGGCACCTGCTGGCGGCGCGCCGCATCTTCGCGTGGTACTGGGGGCACGAGCACCGCTGCGTGCTCTACGACGCGCACCCGGCATGGGGCCTGCTCGGCCGGTGCGTGGGCCACAGCGGGTATCCGGCCTTCCGCGACAAGCTCGATCACCTGCCCCTCGGGCCGTCGGGCGAGTGGCGCGTCGCGTCGGCCGAGTCGCTCGTGCCGGGCGGCCTCATCCTCCACGCCCCGAATCCGTTCATCATCGGGGAAGAGGACCGCTACGGCGCCAACGGCTACCTGTCGCTGGTCTTCGACGACGCCCACCTGCACGAGGTGGTGCACGATCCGGCGGGGAACGTCCTGCTCAACCGGCAGCTAGTCTGAGTACCTGGGTACCTGGGTACCTGAGTACCTGGGTACCCGATCACCCGATCACCCGATCACCTGATCTCAATCACCATCCCCCCGCCCTTGTCCGACGACCAGGGGGCGTCACCACGACGGCCGTCGCGCGTGGTGGCCTGCAGGCGATAGCGGCCCGGACGGACGCCGAGCG
>JAHDVQ010000086.1 GCA_023384595.1 Vicinamibacteraceae bacterium
GCGACACCGCATGAGCGGCACGATCCTGGTCGTGGCCGAGAAGGGATGAGGCGGCTCGTCACTCCGCGGCGAGGTCGCCCAGCGCGACGGGCTTGACTGGCGGACGCGCCGACAACGGGCCGATGGCCTCTGCGACGAGCCCCAGTCGCCGCGCCGTCAACGCGACCACGTTGAGCTCGCACATGCGGCCCTGACACGGCCCCATGCCAGCGCGGGTCCACGATTTCACCTGCTGCAAGGTCATCGCGCCGTCGCCAAGGGCCCCCTCGATGTCGGCCCGCGTCACGTCCTCGCAGCGACACACGACGGTGGTCGCCTCGGCCAGCGACATCAGACCCTCGCGCGGCGCGTACATGCGCTCGATCGCCGCCGTGAACTTCGCCAGGCGCTCGAGCTCCTGGCGTGCGGCGACCGAGCGACTCACCGCCTCGTCGGGAGAGAGCAGGTTGAGACGGGCGGCAGCCGCAAGGCCCGCAATCCGGCCCTCGTGTGCGGCGACGATCGCGCCGGCAATGCGCGTCCCGTCGCCGACCGCGAACACGTTTCGCACGGAGGTCTCGAAGTCTTCGCTTCGAACCGGCTCGAACAGCCCGGTTGTCGTCTGGTAGCTCAGCTGACAGCCGAGCAGGCGGAGGAACTCAGTCGACGGCACCAGGCCGAAACCCAGACATACCACGTCGGTGGGGACCGTCCGTTCCGTGCCGGGCACGGGAGTCCACGACTCGTCGACGCGGGCAATCGTGACCGATTCGACGCGGTCGCGCCCCCCGATCGCGATGGGAATGGCAGGAGCGTGCCACGGGACCCGCGCCCGGATGAGGCTCGCGCGGTACGATGCGCCGTCGAGGAGCAGCCCCCGGCCGTGCAGGAGATCCCAGCCTCCGACTCGAAGCGCTCGCCCCGTGCTCACGGCATCGGCAACGCCGACGACGTCCGCACCGGCCCCGACCAGCTGACTCGCCACGACGAGCAGCAGCGGCCCGGTTCCCGCCAGGAACACCCGCCCCTCGGGAATGATGTGCTGTCCCTTGAGCAAGGCCTGTGCACCACCCACGCTGAAGACGCCCGGCAGCGTCCACCCTGGCAGGGCGACACTGCGGTCGTACGCGCCTGTCGAAAGAATGAGCACGCCGGCACGCAGTCGCTTCGCGCCGTCTGGGCCGAGCGTCTCGACCGTACCCGGCTCGAAGCTGCCCCACGCGGTGGTGTCGAGGGTGAGCTTCACCAGGGGATGCGATGCCTGCCGGATCAGCGCCCGACCGCGTTCCCGATCACGACCCGCCACGGCCCGCCCTTCGACGAGCCCGTCTGGGGGCTGACGGTAGATCTGCCCCCCTGGCGCGGTGTTCTCGTCGACCACCGTGACCCTGGCCCCGGCGTCGGCGGCCGCGGCCGCCGCGCTGAGCCCCCCGGGACCGGCACCGATGACGAGGACATCGCTGGTCTCTTCTCTCATGCCGACTCCGGAGCAGCGGTGCGGACCGACAGACCAGGTCGCACCGGTGTCATGCACGCCCTGACCCGCGACCCTCCCTCGATGCTCACCGTGCACTCGAAGCACACGCCCATGCCGCAGTAGGGAGCCCTCGTGTCGCTGCGGCGATCCCCTGACCTGAACGCCACGACGCCGGCGGCGAGCAATGCCGTCGCAATCGTCTCACCCAGGTAGGCCTCGACTTCGCGGCCGTCAACGGTCAGCGTCACCGTGGGGCCACGCCTGACCTCGCCAGGCAGTCTCTTCATCAGGGGGCGACCGTCATCGGTCATGTCGAGACCCTCTGCCTGCCGCCTCATCGTACAGCTGGACACGCCTCGAGGTGGCGCTTGAAGAAGCCGAGGATGCGGCGGTAGGAATCGAGCACGTTGGCCGGATCGGCGAGCCCGTGCGCCTCGTTCCGGTAGACCACGAACTCGAACGCCTTCTGCTGTCTCTCGAGTTCGTCGACCAGGTGATACGACTGCTGGACCGGCACGTTGCGGTCCTGGTCGGCGTGCACGACGAGCAGCGGAGCCTCGAGACGATTCACGCGGGTGATTGGCGAGACCCGATCGTACAGGTCGGGGCGTTCGGCCGGCGAAGCGCCGAGGTGGAACACGGTATTGCGCGAGGCGAACGGTGGACGCCTGTCGGCGACGCCCATCAGGCTGATCCCCGCTCGAAACGTCGCTGGCGACTCGACGAGGGCCATCAACGTGTTGTACGCGCCGAAGCTCAGTCCCATCACACCGAGACAGGCCCCATCGGCGAGCTCGTCGGTCCCCAGGAAGCGCGCGGCGGCGATCACGTCCTTCACCGTGCCCGTGCCCCACTGTCCGACGGCGAGGTCCCTGAAGGCCCGCCCGTACCCCGCCGAGCCCCGCTGGTCGACGAGCAGGACCACGAAGCCCGACTGCGCCAGATGATGCAGGAACGGACTCCAGTAGTCGTAGAACTGCCCGTAACTGTTCGGGTGGAGAACGACGATGGCCGGGAGCCGTCGCTGGCTGGGCTCGCGTGGACGTAGCAGCATCCCCGGGATCGACAGAGCGTCGGACGTGTCGAAGCGAACTCGTCGCACCTCCGCGGCGAAGTCAGGCGTCAGGCCGACGTGGTCGGCGTGCGTCAGGCGTCTCGCCGAAGGCCCTGGCCGGCCGTGAAAGAGGTTCGGGAGCGACCAGCCATTCTGATGGCCGAACACTGGCTGGCCGTCGCTCGCCCATCCCACCGCGTCGTGCCGGCCGTTCTTCGATCCGATCGTCGTCGATCGACCCGAGGTCACGTCGATCTCGACCAGATCGAACCGCGCCTCCCGGTTCACCGAGACCAGGATGCGCCGGCCGTCTGGCGACCATCGTGGCTCGACCTGCCAGTAGGCCGCGCTCGTCTCGCCTTCGCCAGTATCGAGTTCCCTCAGCGCTCCGCCATCGGGCGTCATCGTCCAGACGCGAGCGAAGCCGGACCTGTCGGAGATGAAGGCAATCGAGCGGCCATCCGGCGACCAGCGTGGCGAGAAATTGTCGACCGGGTCCTTTGGCGTCAGGCGGCGACTCGTGGCGTCGGCGAGCGACACCAGATAGATCCCCTGGGCGAAATAGTGGTCGTCGGCAGCTCGCGCCGTCAGGAGCAGGTGACGGCCATCCGGCCCCCA
This sequence comes from Vicinamibacteraceae bacterium, assembly GCA_023384595.1. Lineage (GTDB taxonomy): Bacteria > Acidobacteriota > Vicinamibacteria > Vicinamibacterales > JAFNAJ01 > JAHDVQ01. The sequence continues at coordinate 3,129 of JAHDVQ010000086.1, forward strand.
CTGCACGTCGGACTCGGCGATCGTATCGCTGGTCAATCGGCGAAGGCCGTGGCGCTCGCCGCGGAAGTCGGCGGCCCACACATCGGTCTGGCCGCCGCGCGAAGCGATGAAGGCGATCTCGGTCCCGTCGGGCGACCACGAGGGGCTCCGCGGCTCGCTGCCACCGGTCGTGGTGCGCCACGCCCGCCCGTCGTGCAGATCCGCCACCCACAGATGGCCGTCGGAGAGGTAGGCGAGGAACCGACCCGATGGAGAAAAGACGGGATCGGTCTTGGTCTCGGGGCCGGACGTGACCTGGCGAATCCGCCCATCCTCGAGTGAGACGACGTGCAGGTTCCCGCGCTCGCCCAGGCGCGGCGTGGCCGGAAAGCCGAAGTAGTGCCCCGCGACGCCGAACGCGGCCTGTCGACCGTCAGGCGAAAGGGTGAACTCGCCGAGCGTCGGCAGTGTGGTGAGCACCTCCAGACCCGGCGCGGTCGACGGCGTCCGCGCCGAAGCCTGGACCACGACGACGAACGCGAAGACCACGACGACCCACGGGGCGAGCGCGCGAACCGCTGTCATCACACCCGTGCCGGCATCAGCTCGAGACCTTCGAGGACCACTTGGACTCGCTCGACGTCCCCGCTGGCCAGCGGCAGCAGCGGCGGCCGCGGCCCGCCGGCTGGTCTGCCGAGCAGGGCCATGGCGGCCTTCAGGTTGGCCGGGAAGGTGCCGATGCGCCGCATGCGCTCGTCGAGGGCGAGCGTCTTCAGCTGCACCTGCCGCGCACGGTCGAGCTCCCCGGCCCGCACCATGTCGTACATCTGGATCGCCTCGGCGCCCATGATCTGCGACTCCATCGAGCTGACGAATCCCTTGGCGCCCATGAGGAGAGCGGGGACGCCGCGCTCGGCGGAGTGCCCGGTGAACACCTCGATCTGATCGCCGACCGACGCGATGGTCGCCTCGACCTGGATGAAGTCCGCCGAGCTCTCTTTGATGGCCACGACCCACTCGACCTGCACGAGCTCCTCGAGGACCTCCGGCGTCAGGTTGAAGCCGGTGCGCCGGGGAATGTTGTAGAGGAGGATTGGATGGCGGACGGCGTCGGAGATCGCCCGGTAGTGCGCGATGATCTCCTGGCGGCCTGCCATGCAGTAGTAGGGCGGCAGCACCATGATCCCGGCGGTACCGGCGGCCTTGGCGCGCTCGCTCAGCGCGATCACATCCTCGGTGCGCACACCCCCGGTGCCGGCGATCACGGGGATGTCGGGGCCAGCGACCTTGACGGCCAGCTCGAACAGCCGCAGACGCTCGTCGGCGCTGAGCGCCCACGACTCGCCGGTGCAGCCGGAGACGACGATGCCGTCGGCGCCGCCGTCGATCAGCCATGCGACGTTGGCTTCGAACCGACGCTCATCGATCTCGCCGGACGCCGTGAACGGTGTGACGACAGCCACGTAGCTGCCCTTCCACTGGACCTTGCCGTGATTCATGAGGATCCTCTCTTCGCGAGGTCAGCGACGTCGACTCCCCCGGGGAGCTCCGTCGACGCTGACGTGTGGTCGATGAACCTGCTGCCGATCAGATACCTGTCGACCGGCAGGGTTGGTGGGCGCCGTGCGATCAGATCCGCCGCCAGGCGACCGGCGATCGGACTGAGCGTGAAGCCGCCCCCGGCGCAGCCGAGGGCGTGTATGCGGGGTGTGCCGGGCAGCGGGCCGAGCAACGGCAGCCGGTCGGGCGTCCGCCCCTCGAACCCGGTCCAGGCCCGAAGCACCCTGGTCGTGGCGAGTGCGGGAACCGTCCGCAGGGCCCAGGCGAGGTTGCCCCGCAGCTGCTCGTGGACGACCTGCGACGTGCCCGCGTCGAGTTCGCCGCTCCCCTTCCACGCTCCGCCGATCAGCACGCGCCCAGTCCGCTGCTGCTTGAGCGTGAGGTTGCCCCGCACGTGCGTGATGACGTGCGGGAAGAGTTCGGGACCCGAATCGGTGATCACCGCCTGCAGCACGTCGTGGGAGATCGCCAGCGCCCGGCCGGCACGTGCCGTCAGCCGTTCGGTCCAGGCACCGACCGCTATCAGCACGTGCGCCGCGGTGATGGTGCCCCGCGAGGACACGCACTCCACACGGTCGTCGTCGACCTGCCGAAAGTCGACGACCGGCCACCCCGGCCAGATCCGGCACCCGGCGTGGCGGCAGGCCCTCAGGGCCGCGCGCGTGACGGCGAAGGGATTGGCCATGCCGTCGTCGGGACAGTGCGACGCGGCCTGAATCGTCCGGGCCAGGTATGGCGCCGCCCTGGCGATCTCGTCACGATCGAGCCACTCGACGCGGGCGCCGAGCGCGGCCTGTTCGTCGACCGACGCCCTCAGCTTCATGACGTCCGCGTCGCTGTGAGCGACCCGCATGCCGCCGCGGCGCTCGTATTCGACGTCGAACCCCAGTCGGTCGCTCATCTCCTCCCACAGCGCGAGGGACGCCAGCACGAGCGGGAGCGCTTCGTTGCGCTTGTTCTGGACGGCGAGCGTACCGGCATTGGCGTTCGATGCCTGCGCGCCAGGTACGCCCCGATCGACAACGAGGACGTCGGCTCCGTGCTCTGCCAGTTCGAGTGCGGCGAACAGGCCCATGACGCCCGCACCGATCACGCACACGTCTGCCGACGCGTTCACGAGACACCTTCGCTGGCCGCGGTGGCGAGCGTCGCGTGCCTCCGCCGCTGGAGGTACGACAGCGACCCGACGAGGGCGAGGGCCACGGCGAGCCACCCCACGGTCGAACCCAGGTCGTCGCTGAAGGTCGAAATGAAGCAGGCTGCGCTTCCTGCCGCGGCCATGACACGGCCGGACACCGTCAGGCGTCCACCGTAGAAGCCCTCGACGATCGACGGAATGAGCATGAGGCCCAGCAGCCCTGCGGACGCGTCGAAGGCGATCCTGACGACCGAGTCGCCGAGCAGATGGCTGTAGGCGAACATGAAGGGGACGAGGTACAACGCCTTGCCGACCCGCATTGCCTCGAAGCCGGTCCGCATCGCAGGCGCCCCCGCCACCGCCGCCGCGACAAACGCCGTCATGCACACGGGCGGCGTGATGGTCGCCGTCTGGGCGAACCAGAAGATGATGAGGTGCGTCACGAGCACGGGCGCGCCGAGCTCGCCGAGTGCCGACGCGCCCAGGGCCGAGACGATGATGTAGGTGCTCGTGATCGGAAGCCCCATCCCCATGATCGTCGAGACCATCGCAATGAGCAGGATGCCGACGAAAAGGGATCCGCCCGCGAGCGCAACGACCACGGATGTCACCTTGAGCATCAGGCCGGTCAACGAGATCACGCCCATGATGATCGCCGCGCTCGCCGACGTCGCCGACAGGACCAGAGCGCCCCTGGTGCTCTCTTCGAGCGCACTCACGAGGCGCCGCGGTGTCAGCCGCGTCTCTGGCCTCACGTAGCTGAGCACAACCAGCGCCACGACGCACACCGACGATGCGTAGAACGGGCTGTAGTTCTGGAAGAGCAGCACGACCAGCACACCGAGCGGCACCAGCAGGTGCCATCCCCGGGCGACAAGGGTGAGCGGGCCGGGGATGCCGTCGGTCTCGAGCGGCGCCATTCCAGCCTTCCGCGCCTTCACGTGAACGTACGCGTAGAGGCTGCCGAAGTACAGCAGCGCCGGCAGCAGGGAGTACAGCAGGATGGTGCCGAGCGGAATCCCGGTGAATTCCGCCATGATGAAGACGCCGGCGCCCATGACCGGAGGTGTCACCGCGCCACCGGTCGAGGCTGCCGTCTCGATGGCGGCGGCTTCGTGCGGCCGGTAGCCGCAGCGCTTCATCAGGGGGATCGTCACGGTGCCCGTGGTCACGACGTTCGCGATCGTACTGCCGGACACCGAGCCCATCAGCGTGCTCGCCACGATGGCCGCCTTGGCCGGTCCGCCCTGACTCCGGTTCGACATGGACACGGCCATGTCCATGAACAGCCGATCTCCGCCAGCCGACCTGAGCAGGGTCCCGAACGTCAGGAACACCATCAGGTACGTCGCCATGATGCCCGTGATCTGGTTGAACACCCCTTCCGGCACGAGGTAGAGGTGTTCGATCAGCAGGCCAGCCGTGACGCCCTTGTGTTCGAGCACACCGGGCAGGTAGGGACCGAGAAAGGCATAGGCGATGAACGCCAGGGTGAGCACGACGAGGGTGGAGCCAAGCGTCCGCCGCGTGGCCTCGAGCACGACGACGACGGCCGTCACGCCGAGCACGGCATCCGCGACCGACAGGGCGTCCACGTAGACGAGGCGCCACATGATGCGCTCGCGGTCGTAGATGACCCACGCGAGACTCGCCGCCGCCGCGAGCGCCAGGCCCAGGTCGACGCCGCGTCCGAGGAACGGGCGCGGGCGGTAGGCCGGATAGAGCAGGAAGATCAGCGGGATGGCGAACAGGAGGTGACCCGCCCGGCGCGTCACCGAATCGAACGCCCCGGTGAAGGCCACGGCGATTGTGATGACCGGCAGCGCGGCCGCCAGTACCGTGACCAGGACCCCGGCAGGGCCACTGATGTGCCGCTGCCCTTGTGAGTCGAGCGTGCCTGGCACGCTCCCCTCAGCGACCGCGGTACTCACGGCAGCCATCCTCGCTCACGGTAGTAGCGGGCGGCACCGGAGTGGAGCGGCAGCTCGTCGTGTTCGGCCATCATCTCGGGCGTCCACCGGCGGAACCCCGCATGCACGGTCTCGAGGTACTCGCGGCTCTCGGCAATCGCCCGCGTCATGGCGTAGACGATCTCAGCGTCGACGTCCTCGGTGGTGAAGACGACAAACGGCACGCCGACCGTGGCGGTCTCACCCTGCTGAGGGTACACACCCTCGTCGATGACGGCGGGCCGGATTCCCCAGCGGGCCACCAGATGGTCGATGGCGCCCTTGGGCAGCGACCACAGGTGGCCGGCCCGTGTGGTGAGCAGCTCGCTGACGACGGGCGCCGGCTCGTTGATGGAGAACGTCACGATGTCGGCGTGGCGGTCGCGCCACGAATCGGCGCGCTCTCCGGTACCGAGCAGGTCGACCCGTCCACCCCACGCGCGGATATCGTCGTAGGACACGCCGAAGTAGGCGAGGGTCTCGCGGAGCAGGAACTCCTCGCCCGACCCCGGGGGGCCGGTGGACATGCGTACGGCGGCCCGCCGCGCGAGCACGTCGCCAAGTTCGCGGGACCCGAGTCCTTCGGCCATCAGCAGGTGAAAACGGTTCTCGATCAGGGTGGCGACGTGGCGCAGCTCTGGATAGGCTTGCGGGTAGGGCGGCTCGCCGCGGTACGCGGCTCGCAGGAACGGCGAGAACGACAGTCCGAGGTCGCCCGGCATCCTGGCCACCCGGGCGGGATTCGACACACCGCCGGCACCGGGCACCGCGGTCACGGGATATCCAGGCAGGAGAGCGTTCGTGCGCTCGGCAATCGCCGAACCGATCGAATACCAGCTGCTGCCGGTGCTGCCCGTGATCAGGTTGACCCGCTGCACGCGATGCGCCTGCGCCCCGCCACACGCCCACCCGGCCGGCGCCAAGAGCAGGGTGCACGCGAGCACGCGAAGCCATCGCATGTCAGTATCCAAGCGCGGGATTCACGACGTGGGACAGGGGCTCGCCCGAGACCCACGCGGCGACGTTCCGCCGGAACAGCTTCGCCACGGCCAGCGGCCAGTCCTGGAACTCGCTCGAGATGTGCGGCGTCACGAGCACGTTCGGCAGGTTCCAGAATTCGCTCTCGGCCGGCAGCGGCTCGCGCTCGAACACGTCGAGCGCGGCGCCGCTGAAGTGCCCGGCCTTCAACGCCGCGAGCAGGGCGACTTCGTCGACGACACCTCCCCGACTGACGTTGATCAGGACGCCTCCCCTGGGCACCGCGGCCAGTTCGGGCGCGGCAATCGATCCCCGTGTTTCCGCCGTGAGCGGAAGCGACAAGACGACGACGTCGGCCTGCGAGAGCGCGCGGTGCAGGCCGGCCGGAGCGAACATCTCGTCGACGCTGGGATGGGGTGCCCCCGACCGGCGCGTCGCCACGACGCGCATGCCGAACGCTCGCGCGCGGGCGGCAATCGTCGTCCCGACGTGCCCGGCTCCGATCACCGCCATGGTGCACCCCGCCAGCGTCGGCACCTCGAACAATTGCCACCGATGCTCGCGCTGCTGTGCGTGCAGCCGCGCGAAGTTCCAGCGGAGGTGCACCAGCACGGCGATGACGTACTCCGCCATCGTCTCGCCGTGCAGTCCGGACGCGTTCGAGACCGTGAGACGTTCCGGGTCGAACGCGCCGAGATGATCGACGCCGGCACTTGCCAGCTGAAGGAACCGGAGCCGCGCTCCCCGCAGGATCGTCTCACGCGGAAACCGGCGTCCCGGAAACTTGAACGCGACCAGGGCGTCGACCTCGTCGATGTGTTCGTCGAGACCGTCCCAGCGGCTGCACGCCCTCACGTGCCCGGGCCCGACGAGGTCTGAGAGGATCGGCGCCAGGCGGTCGGCGGCCGGGCCGTAGACGCCAATCGACTCGACCCGCCTCGGCAGGTCGCTCCGCGCGCCGCCGGGGATGGGCCCGACCGCCCACCCCCGGGGCACCGAGGCGTCAGAACCCGATCCTGGCGCCAATCCGCAGGGTCCGCGGCAGCAGGATGTCGCCCGGCTTGCCGAAGTCGGGATGATCGATGCGCGTCTGCTGCACACTCGTCACCGTCGACAGGTTCAGTGCGTTGAACACGTCGACCATCAGTCCGATGCGGGTCCGGCCGAGGGTCATGCGCTTCTCCGCTCGGAAGCTGAGGTCGTGCTCCATGTCGAACCGCTGTGCGCCAACGGGCTCGCCGAGTACCACGATCTGGCTCTCGACGACGATCAACGGAGAGTTGGCCCGCAGGAAACGCACCGTCCTCGCCCAGGGCGTCCCCGACAGCGCCGAGTAACTCGCGCTCAGCATGATATCGAACGGCGCCTCGTAGCTCCCCTGCATCTTGAACTGGTGCGGCCGATCGAGCGACAGCCGACCGTTGGCGAAGACCAGGTTGTTGGGGCTGGCGAAGACGTTGCCCTGACTCTCGCTGTGGCCCTGGCCCTTGTTGCCGTAGCTCTTCGAGAAGACGTAGGAGCTGAACATCTGCCACCGGTTGGCCAGCCGCCGCCGGAACGTCAGCTCGAAGCCGCGGTACTTCCGCTCGAGGTCGGGACAGAACGAGCACGAGCTCGCGCCGGGGTTGGTGTAGTAGCGGACCGTCGGGATCCCCTGGAACTCGCGGCGGAGCGGGTAGATGGTGATGGGCTGGCCCGACAGCGGATTGGTCAGGGGCAACGCGTTGAACGCCTCGTCGAAGGGCTGGGCCGCGTTTATGGTCTCTGCCATGTCGTACTCCTTCTTCCAGATGAAGGAGGCCCCCACGGCAATCGTGTTCGTGAGCTGGCGATCGACGCCCACGGTCGCGCTGTAGACGAACGACTGCTTGATGTCGGGATCGACCCGACCCAGCGCCGGCACGGTCGAGTCGCTGATGAGGGCGCCCTCCTCGCCGGGCTGCCAGATCAGGTCGCCGTTGAGGTCGTTCCAGCGGTAGACCTTCGATCCGAAGGCAAACGGCACGGCCGCACCGAACTCGGAGGTGTAGACCTGGTTGTAGTACTTGCCGAACGACGCCTTGACCACCGTCCGCCGATCACCGGTGACGTCGTATACCGCACCGAGTCGCGGCGCCCACTGGCTGAAGTTGACGATGTCGCGCACCGCGGGGAACTCTTCCCGCGGGAAGTTGGTTCCACCGACGCTGCCCTCGGGCACCCAGCCCTCGGCCGACTCGAACCGCAGGCCGAGGTTCAGCGTCAGCCGGTTGCTCATCGCCCACTGGTCCTGGACGTAGAGCGCCCACTGGTGCACGCGACCCTTCTGGTCGACCGGCGCATTCGACAGCATGATGCGGTCGGGCTGGCCGTTGAACAGGATGTGCCGGCGGGCGCCGGCCAGCCACTCTCGGTACTCGTCGTTGATCAGCCAGTCGTAGTTGAATCCGGTCTTGATCTCGTGCGTGCCGACGCCGCGCGTGGTGAAGTGCGTGACGTCGGTCTTGAACTGCCGGCTGTTGCGGAAGCCCGGCCTCGCCAGCTCACGGTACCACCCGCCGAAGATCTGACCGGTCGACGTGTCCTGGTACCCGTAGGTGTTCTCGTTGGCGTTCGGAAAGTCGGTGAAGCGGCGCTGGTTCGCGATGCTCACCCGGGCCTCGGCGAACGTCGAGTCGCTGAGCGTGCCGGTCCACTTGACGTTGACGGTGTGGTTGCTCTGCCGCTGCTGGCGCCACACGCCAGGATCCTGCTCGTTGACGTTGGGAATGAACGGCTCGTCGTAGCGCAGACGATACTGGTGGAAACCATCGATCCGGTGACGGCTCGCGAGCTGGCCGGTCAGCTTGATGAACGTCGTGTCCTGGTCGGCCTCGACGACCGGCGGGAAGTTGATGATCCGCCGCGACTCGTCGACACGCTGGTAGTTGCCGAAGTACCACAGGCGGTTCTTGACGATCGGGCCGCCGAGGCCGCCGCCCCAGTCGCTGGCACGGAGCAACTGCGTGCCGGCCCTGACGCCCTGGGCGCGCAGTTCGTCCGTCACGTTGCTCGACTGCATCGACTCGTCACGGAAGTACCCGTTGAGCTGTCCGGACAGCGTGTTGCCGCCCGACCGCGTGATCACGTTGAACACCGCGCCGCTCGCGCTGCCGAACTCGGCCGACATGCCGGCGGTCGTCACCTGGATCTCTTCGATCGTCTCGAGGTTGACGTCGGTGCTCGGATAGGCCACGAGGGGGTCGTTCACGTTGACCCCGTCTAGGCTGAAGACGTTGTTCCGTACCGTGCCGCCGTGCACCGAGTTCGTACCGGTCGTCGCCACGTTGTAGTTGCCCGAGACGACACCAGGCATGAGATTGAACACGTCGACGAAGGTGCGGCCGGTCGGCACGTTCTCGATCAGGTCGCGGGTGGCCGTCTCGCGGTTCTGCACGCTCCTGACGTCGACGAGGGGTGTTTCGCCCACGACCGTCAGCGTCTCCTCGACACCCGCCAGACGCAGGACCACGTCGACGGCGAGAGACGCACCGGCCTCGAGTACGACACGTTCGCGCTTCAATGTCTGGAAACCGGCGAGTTCGAAGCTGAGGGTGTATGTCCCTGGAGGCATCGCCGGGAACCGGAACTCGCCGCTGTCGTTGGTCGGGCGGCTCTGGACGCCGCCGATCAACTGCGGGCTCTCCACCGTCACGGTGACGCCGGGTAGAACCAAGCCGCCGTCGTCCGCGACCCGACCGAACAATGTGCCGGTGACCGTCTGGGCGGGCGCTGGAGCTGGGCCCAGGACGGCGATCGCCCAGACCAGCGCCACGAAGGCGACCGAGCGACGAGTGATGCTTCTGCGGGACATCTGCTCCCTCCCTGCTGCCAAGTGCGCGCTCGAGCGAGCGCAGTCGTCGTGCGAACGCAGGCACGCCGTGCGCGCCGTCGTGAGACTCGATGACACGATGCAGTGATTCTGGGACCCGGACGTTCATGGTCACAGAGACAGAGCGCGCCGCGCCCGGGATCTGTCGTGCCCTTGTCACGCGCCGGTGGCGCATACTGCCGACGGCGCTTTCTTGACGGAGCGGTCGAATTCGGCGATACTGAAGCCTCGCTCCAAGAGATTGAATCGCATGGGCTTCTTGCTCGACAGGCACAGCCGCCTCACGTACCCCGCGCAGGTACAGCGGCAGGCGATGGCGCAGCTCGTCGCCGGCCGGCTGCACCCAGGAGATCGCCTGCCCTCGGTGCGGGAACTCGCGCGCAGCCTCGGCGTGTCGCGTACGACGGCCGAGCGCATCCACGAAGCCCTCTGCGACGCGATGCTCGTCGAGGTGCGGCCGCGCAGCGGCGTCTTCGTCGCCACGCCCGGTGGTGTCGAGTTCAGCCAGGGAACCGAGTGGGCGCGCTCGGTCTCCGCACTCGTGCACAACGCGATCGACGGCGCCAAGGCGCTCGGCATCTCGAGCGAACGCCTCTGCCAGCTGATCACGTCGTTCGCCACCGACGGCGCCTCGGGGTCGTCGCGTGCCATCGGCGCCTTTCCGCTCGTCGCGACCCGCGACGCCTTCGAGTGCATGACCGCGTGCCTCGGCGAGGGTTTCCCGGCCCGTTTCATCCACGTGCAGCCGGATGCCCAGCCCGCAGCGGTTCCAAGAGCGGGCCGGCACCTGTTGTGTGGGTACTACCTGAGGAACCGTGCCAGACGACTGGCCGAGGCCGTGGGCGCCTCACTGGTCTACGTCAGGTACAACACGCGGTTGCTCGACGAGGCGATGACCATAGGCCCGAACGAGCACCGCCACTTCGTGACGCGCGACGCAGACAACGCGGAGACGACGCGGGTGTTCCTCGCGAGTGCCTACCCGGAGATCGCCCCGTCGCGGTACACGGTCGCGGCGGCGGCCGAGTGGCTCGCGGGGCCCGGCTGCGCAGGCGACGTGCGCGACGAGGTCTGGGCCACCGTGACCGCGAAGCCTCTCCTGAAGAGCCGAGTGGCGGCAGGTCGCCTCCGCGTACTGCACCCGTTGCTCGCCGACGATTTCGTCGAAGAGTTGCGCTGCCTCGCCCTGATGGCCTGACGTCGTCACTCGACGACGGCATACTCCCGCATCACGTGCTCGGCCAGCGAAACGCCGAGCCCCGGCAGGTCCGGCGCCAGGACATGGCCGTTCACGAGACCGGGCACGCCCGTCACCAGATCGCGGCAGAGCCCGTTGCCCTGCATCGGGTACTCGACGAGCCCGCCGCCCGTGGCCGTCATCCAGTGAATCGAGGCCGCCGTGTTGATGCCCGTGCCGAAGCAATGAGGCACGCACCTGACGCCTCGGGCGTGGGCGAGGCTCGCGATCTTCATGCCCTGGGTCAGGCCGACCCGGCCGAGATCCGGCTGGATCACGGTGACCCCCGCATCCATGAACGCTTCAAACGCCGGGATGATGTCCTCCGTCTCGGCCCCGGCAATCGGTATGGATGAGGCACTTGCGACCTCTGCGTATCCGGGTAGGTCGTCGGGCGACACGGGCTCCTCGATCCAGCCGAGGTCGAAGCCGCCGAGCGCCTGGCACCGCTCGATGGCTTCGACGACGGTCCAGCGCCGCCCGGCATCGACCATGAGCGCCACCTCGTCGCCGATCACGCCCCTGGCGGCCCGCACCATGGCGATGTCGTTCTCGAGGCTGTGGCCGATGGGACCGAAGCCGAACTTCAGCGCGCGGAACCCGCGGTCGAGCAGGCCCTGCGCGAGGCGCTCGGTGTCGGCGATGGTATCGCCCCAGAGTACGCTCGCATAGGCCTTGACCGGCGAGGCGTTGGTCTTGCCGGCGCCGAGGAGCCTGTAGACCGGCTGGCCGAGGATTTGGCCCTTGATGTCCCAGAGCGCGACGTCGATGCCCGCCATCGCGTGCACGGCCACGCCCCGGCGGCCGTACCACGACGTGCCTTGGAGCATGACGCGCCAGATCTCCTCGGTGTCCATCGGGTCCATGCCCACGATCAGCTCGCGAAGGCCGTGGCGGCCGGCACCCGAGCGAGGCGCCTCGATCACGGCCTTGGCGACGTACGACGACGACACCACCTCGCCGAGCCCGACCACCCCATCGGTCGTTGTCACCTCGACCACGAGCACGTCCTGCGTGCCGTCGTAGACGTCGGCGACGTTCTTCACGCGCATCTGCAGCGCCCTGACGTCACGAATCCTCAACGTTCCTGCTCCCGCAACGAAGAGTGGGGGTCATGGTGATGGCCCCGGCGAGTGTGAAACGCCGGGGCCGCCCACCTAAGGGCTTCGATTCGCAAGGTCAGTCTGCCCGGCTCGCCGTGATCGCGGAGAGCGGCTGCGACTTCCAGAGGTGTCGCACCTGGTCGTCAAGCCCAGTGAGCTCCCAGCGCGCCAGCGTGATGGGAATCTGCCCGGTCGCCAGCAACTGATCGTGGAACTCGCGGAAGTTGAAGCGATCGCCGAGCTGCATCATGCGGTCGCGGAGGAGCTTGTACACCTCGGTCCGACCCACCTGGTAGGTCAGCACCTGCGCGGGATCAGTGAACTTCCGCCACACCTCGTGCTGCTTGGCCACGAACGGCTCCATGCCGGGCACCGTCTGCATGAAGTGTCGCTCGACGTCGGCAGGCTTCATGGTGCCATCGGCGAACTTGACGGCCACGTAGACGCGCTCGGCGCGCATGATGTGGAGGCTGTACATCCACTCACGCGTCCTCGGGCCGTTCACGAACGGGAAGTCGAGCTGCAGCTGCGCCTCCTCCATGTAGTAGCACCACGAGTCGCCGCGCGTGTTGTGTCCACGCCGAATCTCGGACGTCGCGCGCTGGCTGACCCAGCCCTCGAAGGTGTGCCCCGGGTAGTCGGAGTGCGCGTGATTCACCCCCGGGTCCATGCGGTGGCCGGTGTTCCAGTAGTTGTGGTTGAAGAAGTGGTCCGGCGGGAACAGGAACTCGGTCTTGGTCCCCGCCGGCTTCGTCGTCGTCGGGAAGCTCATCGGGCCGAAAGGCTCGATGTAGACCCCACCGTCTTCGTGACGCATCGATCCGAGGCCCTCGGGCCGCGTGAACAGCTCGTACTCCTCGGCCCACATCCGGGCGAGCACGTCGGTGGCGTCCTTCCACTCCGAGTACTCCGCATTCGATTTCGCTCGCCGCGGAGGAGGCAGCCGGCGGTTCTTCTGGCGTTCGAACTGGAGAAACGCCCAGCCCCGATCGCGCTCGAGCACGGCCTGTGTCAGCAGCTCCTCGCTCGAGTAGGGGAAGAAGAGCACGTTCTGCACGTACCAGTCGAACGCCGCGCGGCCGATCGGCAGCGGCGCCCGCATGTTCTGGCGGTTCGCGCGGATCCAGTCGCCGTACTTCTCGAGGGCGCCGGCCGCCGCGTCGGCCGCCGGGCCAAGCTGCGTCCGCTGCGGTTCGGGCAGGTGCGGCGCGACAACTTTCGCGAACTCGCCGTAGTTCTTCCGAATGTCGACGAGCCGCTCGAGCGTCATGTCGGCCATCTCGCCGACCGCCTCGGTGAGGTTCTTCTGCGCCTGCTCGACGACCGCGGCCGTGTCGTTGAGTGCCGCGACGATGGCCGCGGCACGCTTGGCGTCGTAGGGAACCGTCACGTTCGGACCCATCTGGTACCGGCCGCCGATGTGGCGCGTGACGCGGCGCACGGCTTCGTTGAGATAGAAGTCGGGGTTCCTCGACACCTGCCGGATGACGTTCAGCTCGAAGTCGAGCCGGTCCATCTCGGAGCGGACGACGAGGTAGTCGACCTTCGTCGACACCGGCCAGCGGTCGTCCTGCAACGCCTCGAGGCGGCGCTTGAACTCCCCGATCCGCTTCTTCTGCTCCTGGACCCGCGACGCATAGTCGGGCACGGCCCCGGCGTCGGCGCGTCTCCACTCACGAAACTCCTTGGCCAGGGCCAGGAGTTCCCCGGGGGTCTCGGCGCGCGTGGGCTGCGCGGCCACGGACGTGGCGGAAAGGGCCAGAACGGCGAGTGCGCTCAGCCACCTCATTGAACCTCCTTCACCCGACCAGGCGGGACCGTGAATGACAGAACACCCGGCCCGCATCGACAGAGGGGAGCTCGAATCGTACGAGACATCCCTCGGTGGTTCTAGCCGGGTTCTCTCCGACAGATCGTCAGGAGTCTAGGCCCGGCACGCGCCGGTTCACAGGGACAGTGCGGCCGTGCCGCGGCCATCTGTCCTGCGATGCCCCGTCTCCCGCGTATAATGGC
>JAHDVQ010000361.1 GCA_023384595.1 Vicinamibacteraceae bacterium
CATAAAGGAGCCGGGGTTTTTCGGCATATTGGAGCCACGTTCCGGTGGGGGAAACGGGCATCCCGGCGGGCTCAAGAATGCGCGGACTTTGCGCTGTTGGCAACCTTGGCTCTGGTCGTCGCCGGCCCAAGCTTGGGCGCGCGATAGGACTGCCCGTCGAGGACCAGGCAGTAGGCGTTGTGGCGCAGCCGGTCCAGCGTTGCCGAGGCGAGCAGCCGATTGGCCGGGAAGGCCTGGTCCCACTCGCCGAAGTCGAGGTTGGAGGTGACGATGGTGGCGGCGGTCTCGTAGCGCTCGGCGATTAAGTCGTGCAGGTCCTCGTCGGCGGGTGGGCGAAGCGGCTTCAAGCCGAAATCGTCGACGATCAGGAGCGGCACGCGGGCGAGCGCGGCGAGCTTGCGATCGTAGGCGCCGATGGCGCGCGCGGCGTTCAAGCTCGCGGTGAGCCCGGCGCAGGTGGTGAAGACGACGTCCACGCCTTGGCGCACCGCGCAGTGGCCGAGCGCCTGGGCGAGGTGGCTCTTGCCGGTGCCGCAGGGGCCGACGATGAGCACCGGGGTGCGATCGGCGAGATAGCGCCCGGTGGCGAGCTCGTGCACGAGGGTGCGGTTCAATTGCGGCAGGCGCTCGAAGTCGAACTGCTCGAGGGTCTTCGAGGCGCGAAACGCCGCGCGGCGAAGCCGCAGGGCGAACTTCTTCTGCTCGCGCCGAGCGACTTCGTCCTGGATGAGCAGCGCCAGGAACTCGGTGTAGGCGAGCTTGGCGTCGAGCGCCTGGCGGTTACGCGCCTCGAGTGAATCGAGGATGCCGGAGAGGCGCAGCTGCTTCAGGAAGGGCACGAGCTCAGGGATGGGATTCATCGGTTGATCTCCTTCGGGTCAGTGGTGCGACTCGGGGGCAAACAGCGCTTCGGCGTCGCGGGCGAAGCGTGCGGAGCTGGCGTAGGCGGGCTCGGTCGTGGCGGCCGAGGGCAGTGGCTGCGTGTCGTAGCCGCCCTTGAGGATGGTCTTGACGGTGCGGAAGAAGGGACTGGCGTGGGCGAGCGCACGAGCGCAGGCCGCCTCCAGGCGCGCGGGGCTGTAGGTCTCGGCCAGACGCAGCACGCCTTGCGCGGCGCGCAGGCGCTCGACGATGCGGTCGGCGAGCAGCCAAGCGACGAGCTCGGCGGTGGCCGGGCCGATCTCGGCGGCGCGCGCTTCGCACCAGCGCCGGTCGCGGGCGAAGAAGGCCTGCGCCTCCGGTGGCAGGTGTGCGCTCACGGTCACCCGCTCGCCGAGGCGCCGTGCGCGTGGGTGGGTGGCGATGAGGCGGTAGTCCTCGTAGATCGCCACCGCGACGTCGGTGGCGCGCAGCCACAGGCGCTTGCCGACCAGCGCAAAGGGCACCGAGTAGAGTCGCCGGTCGAACTGCACGTGGCAGTCCCGATGCACGACGACGCGATGCCAAGTGCCCAGATCCGGGGCGATCGCCGGAAGTGCGCGCATCAACGGGCGCTCGACAGTGAAGCGCTCAAGCGGACGCTCGCGCGTGGTGCCGTGGCTACGCACACCGGCTTCTTCCATCACCCAGGTGCGGGCCTGGATGTTGAGATCAGCGAAGTCGCGGAAGCTGCGAAGCGGCACGAAGTTCCGCTTCACGTACTTGACGCCGGCCTCCACGATGCCCTTCTTCTGCGGATCGGCGGGCGGGCACGGATCGATCCGGAAGCCGTAGCCTTCGGCGCACTCGGCGTAGGCGCGCTGCACGAGCGGATCGCGCACGCACGCGCGGGTGATCGCGCACTTGGGGTTGTCGATGATCAGCCGTGCGGGGACGGCGCCGAACCACTCGAAGGCGCGCCGATGGCAGCCGAGCCAGGTCGCCACGCTCTGGTCCCAGACGAATTCCACGTACTGGTGGCGCGACCAGCACAGCGTCATCACGAAGCACCAGGTGCGTCGCGGTGCGCCGGCGGCCGGGTCGAGCAGGACAGGACCCGCGCCGAAGTCGACCTGCGCGGCCTCGCCGGGGGCGAACACGAGCGGCACGGTCGCCTGCGGCGGACGGCTCGCGGCGAGGGCCACGAGCATCCGGTACACCGAGGAGCG
>JAHDVQ010000362.1 GCA_023384595.1 Vicinamibacteraceae bacterium
GATAGCCCTGCTGGATCACCGCGCGCCCGAGGGCTTGGGCGAGATGGCTCTTGCCCGTGCCGGGTGGGCCGAGGAAGAGGGCGTCCTCGCGCTGGGCGACGAAGCGGCCCGTCGCGAGCTCGTGGACGAGCGCGCGATTCATCTTCTTGTTGAAGTCGAAGTCAAAGGTGTCGAGCGTCCGCTCCGGATCGCGGAAGCGCGCGTACTTGTGTCGCCGTTCGAGCAGCCGGTCTTCGCGGCGTCGGAGCTCGTCGCCGACGAGGGTCGATACCAGATCGAGCGGCGTCATGCGTTCAGTCTGGGCCTGACGCAAGCGGGTCTCGAGGACGGCGGCCATGCCCGACAGGCGCAGCTTCCGGAGGGCGTGATCGAGCTCGACGAGATTCATGCGGGGTCTCCTGTGGTGCGATCGATGAGATCGCGGTAGAGGGTGAGCTGCCGGATGAGCGGGTCGACCTGCTTGAGGGTCAGCGGCAGGGGCGGGCGGCGCTCCAGATAGCGACGCAGAAAGCGATACGTGGGCGCGCCGACCTCAAGGGCCGCGACCGCGGCCTCCTCCACGACGGCCGGACCGTGCGTCCGGACGAGGGCGAGCACGCCGAGCACGCGCCGGACGCCGGCGGCGCCGTCGTGCTGATGGATGTGGTCGCAGATCGTCCCGATGGCCCCCCCGGCGGTGTGCGCGGCCCCGAGGAGCGCCAGCGTCTTCCGGGGCGTGCGCGCGGGCCGATCCTCGTCGTGGATCCGATGCCAGCCTCGCGGCGCGCGCAGGTGCTCGCGGAGCAGCTGCCCCGTCGCCGGGTGCAGCAGGCGCACGTACATCGCGTTCCACTGCACGGCAAGGCGTCGGCCGATCCAACCGGGCGGGGCGCCGTAGTACGCCGCCTCGACTTCGACGCAGCCATCGAGATGGACGGTGCGCTGGCCATACTGGTAGTAGCGAAACGGCTCGAGCGGCAGCGGGCTCAACGCCGGCCGCTCCTCGGCAAACATCACCGCCACCTGGCGCTTGGTGGTCCCGTGGATGCGCGTGTCGGCCCAGTGCGCCTCCCAACGGTCCAAGTAGGCTTGGGCGGCGTCCAGGCTCTCGAAGCGGAGGCCGCGCAGCGGCGTCTTCTTCGCGTGCCCGACGCCGGACTCGACTTTGCCTTTGCGGTCGGGATCGCCGACGCGACACGGGAGGGCGACCACGCCGTAGTGCGCCAGCACGTCGCGATACAGCGGATTGAGCGCGGGGTCGTAGATGTCGGGCGTGAGGACGCCTTCCTTGAGATTGTCGAGGACCACCACGCGCGTCGTGCCGCCCAGGCGCCGAAACGCACGCTCGTGGAGCTCGGCCCAGGTCCGGGCGCTCGAGTGCCAGACCAGCAGCCGCACCGCTTTGCGCGAGCATCCCAGCGTCAAGACGAAGAGCCGCGTGCGCCGGTACTTGCCGGTCTGCGGGTGCCGCACCATCGGCCCGTCGCCGTAATCGACCTGGCTTTCTTCGCCTGGAGCGGTGGTGATGACCACGCGGGCGTCGGCGGGCGTGGCGTCGCGCAGCGCCCGCACGAAGCGTCGGACGCTGGCATACCGCGCCGTGAAGCCGTGGTCGTCGACCAGGTCCTGCCAGATGGCCATGGCGTTGCGGCCGCGGCCGAGCGCCTCGATGATCAGGTCCCGATAGGGAGCACAGGCACTCGCTGTGGGCGCGCGTCCCGGCCGGACGATCGGCAGGTCGGTGGACACCACGGGCGTGGTGGCCGGATTTGTCGGGGCGGGGTCGGTGGACACCCCCGTGGTGGTGGCCGGATTTGGGGGCCAGGCCCGTGGCCGTCCGCCGCGTCGGCGGACCACGACCCCCGCCGCTTTCAGATAGCCGCTTGCCGTCTCACGACGGACGCCGGTGGCCTCTTCGATGCGCCGGAGCGACCAGCCCAGTCGCCCGAGTGCAAGCACTTGCTGTCGTTTGTCCTGGCTCAAGACGTTGCCCATGCCGCGAGGGAGCACGGACTCCCCGCTGGCGTCAACGTCCCGGACCGCTACCTGTGGTGGCCGGCTTTCAGCTGTCCATCAATGGCCGGTTTTGGGTGTCCACCGAGG
>JAHDVQ010000363.1 GCA_023384595.1 Vicinamibacteraceae bacterium
CGGCCCAGGACGCCGGCCGCGGGCGTGCAGGAGGGGCAGAAGGTGGAGCGGGAGGTAGCGCCTCCGCAGCCCGACACCGACGGCCGTCGCGCATCCTCGGCCACCGTCGCCGCGGACACGGCGTTGGCGGTTCCAGCTCCAGCGCGCGAAGTGAAGGGCGGCGTGGTGCCCTGATCGGCCGATTCCCAGATCCGCTGATCCCCCGATCCCCCGATCCGCCGAGATCGCAGAAACTGAAAATACTCCCGACCCCGTGTCGGGTTACCGACCGCCGAACACGCGCTCGTAACTCCCGGCGTCGTTGACGCGCACCAGACGGCCGGTGCCGGTCTCGCGCGCGAGACGTGAAGCCGGGCTACCGGGGTGGACGGAGTCGGCGAGGTCCACGTCGGGCGGACGCACCAGCCCCTCGACGGTCTGCACAACCCGCCTCTCGGTCAGATCAGCGCGCAGCAGCGCCGATGTCGAGGGCGACCGGACATCGAACCGCTCCACCCAGACCTGCTTCGGCGCCGGCTCGAACCCCACGTGTAACGGCACCCCGCCCGGGAGCGGCACACGCACCTGCCCGGCGCCGTTCGCGTCGTAGACCACGAGAGCGTCGGCCTCGATGGCGGCGACGCGCCCGTCGTGGAGGAAGCGCGAACTGCTGCCGCCAGCGAACACCGCGATGAGCGCGCCCGTCTCGGCATCGCGCAGTTCGACTTCCGTCACGACGCGGTCCGCGCCGGTAGGCCGGGACATGAGCAGGCGGCGGCCGTCACGCGACCAACGCATCCAGCCCCACCCTCGCCGCTCCAGCCGGAATTTCTCTTCGAACTCGCCGGTGGACGCATCCAGTTCAACGACGCGCAGGTCCGACAGCCGGCTGTCGGGTTCGCTGGAGATCGCGTGCAATGAACTCACCTGGATCCTGATCCGGCTTCCCCTCAGGAGCTGGGCCCTCGAGATGCGGAAGTCCAGAGGCACGAACCAGAGGGGCGTGCGCCGGCCCGTGGAGAGGTCGTAGCGCTCCACACGCTCGGAGCCGGCGGCCACGATCGAGTCGCGTCCCACGAGTGCGGTCCACCCGAGACTGAGTCGCGGTGCCGGCGACTCCAGCAGCAGGCGCGGTTGCGCTCCCGTGAGGTCCCAGACGGCCAGGTGCGTGCGCGGTCCCCTCCACGTCCACCGCATCCTGTGCTCCAGCAGCGTGGTCTCGTCGTCACTGATGTGGACGCCCCAGGGTGCCGTGCGTCGCGAGTGGCCGGAGTCGAGGTCCACGACGAACGACCCGGAGCGCGGTGGCCAGTCGGCCATCGCCCCGTGCACCCAGAGCCAGCGTCCCGCGCCGTAGCGCGTGCGGTCGACGGCCGCCAGCTGCGACACCTCTGCGCGTTGCAGCCACGACGTCCATGCCCCGCCCGCGACACCGGCGCACACGAGGATGGCGACAACGAGGAACAGGCGAAGCCGCGCCTGCCGGCCGTGCTCACCGCGTGCGCGGGCAAGGGCCGTCGCACCGGCCAAGAGCAGCACGCCAGCCAGGACCCAGACAATAACGTCGACGCCCCATTGGTAGAACCCGATGCCAAACGTCGCGTCGGCGAAGGACCATCCCCAGGCGGCCGTGCCGAGGGTGAGCGCGATCATGGCGACGATGAGGAGCGTGATCGACACCCACAACGGTGCCAGCGCCAACGCCTCAACCGCGGCGAGAGTGACGAGAAACGCCGTGACGATCGCTCGCACGGTCCACGACACCGGAGTGCCCGCCACGACGTGTCCCTGCAGTCCCCACAAGAGCAGCGCGCAGACGGCAACCGCGCTCCCTGCCAGCGTGAGCGCGGCCGCCAGCTTGACGAGCCACGTGCTCGCCAGGCCGACCGGCCTGGTGCCGAGGAACTCGAGGCGAGGTCCGCGCAGGTCGAGAAACGCCCTGAACGATGCCGCCGTGGCCACGACGACCGCGATCGGTGCGATGGTGATCAGCCCGGGCTCTGGGTGGTCGGGTCGCATGATGCGGAACACGGCCCAGCCAACGAGCGGTCCCACGAGAATCGCAGGCCAGTGCCGCTTGAGATCGTC
>JAHDVQ010000364.1 GCA_023384595.1 Vicinamibacteraceae bacterium
GTCGACACCTGCGCGATGGCCGTCGCCCACGTGGGCTTGTTGTCCTCGACCCACGAGCGGAACTGGCCGAAGGTTGTCGCCTTGCTCTCGAAGTACGCCTCGACGGCGCGCGTGAGCCCGATGCCGGGCCGCCGCGCGAGGTCAAGGAAGATGGCCCCGTACACGGCGCCCTCGACGCTCGAACTCGACAGCCCGGACTCGGGTGTGACCGTGCCCGTGGCCAGGGGTCCCGACAGGCTCGCCGGTGATCCCGAATCGAACTGGTCCTGGAGGAAGGCGGTTCGGGTGGCCGAGGTGATTGCGAGCGACGGGTTGCGGCGCAGGAAAACCGTGAAGCGCTCGGCGAAGTGGTCGAGCGCCTCGACGAAGGCCACCGTGGGGTCGGTTTCCTTGCCGAGGTCGTGCGTCGCGTCGCCTCCCGTCACGAGGTCCGACACGATGAAGCTTCCATACTGCGTCGTGAGGTCCTCGCGCTGGGATTTCGACAAGAGCGAGAAGTGCAGCGCGTGGGAAAGCTCCGAGGCGATGAGCGTGGGCCGGCTTCCGTGCGTGCCGAACAGCCGGCGATCGCTGCGCTTCTCCTTGATGTGGACGACCGGGTAGCCTGTGTTCGTGCCCCGTGGCTCGACGAACGCCAGCGGCTGTGGCAGCCCGTCGGGATAGACCCCCTCGATCCGCTTGTCGCGGTCCTTCGCCTCGTCGAGCGACGAGGGGGCTCCGAGTGGGAAGTCGCCCCGGCTCTCGAACGGTTCGAACTGGCGGAAGAGGCGATCGTAGGTTTCGGCGGCGCGGTTGATGACGCGGAAGCGATCGAGCTGCTCGGTCGAGCCGGAGAGCACCACCGTGTCGTTGTCGCGCACGCCGGGGACGTCGATCCAATGATCCATCAGCAGGTTCGGCGCGCGGACCACC
This sequence comes from Vicinamibacteraceae bacterium, assembly GCA_023384595.1. Taxonomy (GTDB): domain Bacteria; phylum Acidobacteriota; class Vicinamibacteria; order Vicinamibacterales; family JAFNAJ01; genus JAHDVQ01. Next base: position 913 of record JAHDVQ010000364.1, read on the forward strand.
GAGTTGAACGCGAGCACACGAAGATCGACGGCCTCCGTGAACGAGTTCAGCCCCAGGTCGCCGTTCCCGTCGCGCAGCCGGCCGTCGTCTCCGGTGATGTAGAGGCCAATGGGCGCACCGAAGGCCGTGTGCTGCACGAGCGCGCGACGCAACCCGCGCGTCGCGGAGTGCTTGTTGATGACGAGGAACGTCTGTCCGCCCGCTTCCCAGAACGCGGCGTCGGTCCAGCCCGACGTCCAGTCGCGGTCATCGACGCGCGGCGCCAGCGTCCCGTCGGACCGAATGGGGTGGATGTGCACGCTGCCGTTGGATTCCTTCAGCAGGAAGAGGAACGGCGAACCCCCAACGGTGAAGGGCACGGCCGTCGTCCACCCGGAGGTCCAGTTGTCTTCCGCTACCCGTTCGCCGACCGTGCCTCCGACGTTCATGCGGTGAATGTGCACGCGCCCGGTCGAGGCCTTCAACAAGAACAGATAGGTCACGTTCCCGAGCCGGTAGAAGGCCGCCGTGGTCCAGTCGCTCGACCAAATGGTATCCAGGACGCGGGCCCCCACGGTGCCGTCGCTGTCGTCCAGCCGATGGATGTGGACGTCGCCCGTCGCCTCCTTCAACAGGAACAGATACGTCGCGGTTCCCACCGTGAACGCTTCGGCCGTCGTCCACCCCGACGACCAATTCCGGTTCCAGACGCGCGGCCCGATGGTGCCGTCGTCGTTCATGCGGTGGATGTGCACCCGGCCGTTGCCCTGCTTCAGCAGGAACAGATACGTCGTGCCGTAGATCGTGTAGAACGACGCCGTCGTCCAGCCGGTCGTCCAGGGATCTCCGTGGTTGGACCAGACCTCGGGGCCGATCGTCCCGTCGTCACCCAGGCGATGGATGAGCGCGTCGCCCGTGTTGCTGTTCAGCGCGAAGAGGTACGGATCGGCGCTCCCGGCGTTGTCGACCGTGAAGGTCCGCACGGTCGTCCAGCCCGACATCCAGTCGAATGCGGTGAAGCGGCGGGGGCCAACGCTGCCGTCGGACCGCATTTCGTGCGCATGGCAGGCGCCGAAGTCGCGCAGCTTGAGGGTGACGTTGATCCTCGGCATGAGAGACTCCGCCTCCCTTGTCCTCACAAAGACGAACGGCGGCCATTGCTGGCCGCCATTCCT
>JAHDVQ010000087.1:0-1783 GCA_023384595.1 Vicinamibacteraceae bacterium
GCGTGCTAAGATTCGCGGCTATGGCCAATCCCTCCGCTCGCCCCCCTGGCGACGAGCCCAGCGCTCGATTCCAACCCTACGTCCCACCGGGTACGACGATGGCCGAATTCACGATGCGGGCCCTGTTCCTGGGCCTGGCCATGAGCGTGATCCTCGGCGCGGCCAACGCGTATCTCGGTCTCAAGGCCGGCATGACGATCGCCGCGACGTATCCGGCCGCGGTCATCAGCATGGCGGTCCTCCGCCTCCTCCGGGGCAACATCCTCGAGGAGAACTTCTCGCGCACCGTCGGGTCGATCGGTGAGTCGGTGGCGGCGGGCGCCATCTTCACGATCCCGGCGTTCGTGATCCTGAAGATCTGGAATTTCTCGGGCGAGACGCTGTGGACCGAGTATCTCGAGGCGACGGCGCTCATGATCCTCGGCGGCCTGCTGGGCATCATGTTCGTCACGATCCTCCGCCGCGTGATGGTGGACGATCCCTCGCTGCCGTTCCCCGAATCGGTGGCGGCCTCGGAGATTCACAAGGCGGGCCAGAAGGGTGCCGGCGCGGCCAAGCAGCTCTTCAAGGCGATGGGGGTTGGCGCGCTGCTGCAGTTCCTCGCCGACATGGGCGTGTTCGCCAAGTCGAACGCCTTCCAGATTGCGATGGGGCGCCAGGGCGAGACCTTCGTGCGTCTCGGTCTCGACCAGACGGCGCGCACGGTACCCACGGGCGGCGTGACGACCATGTACGCGCCGGCGGCGAGCCCGGCCTACATGGGCGTCGGGTACATCATCGGGCCCGAACTCGGGGCCCTGAACTTCGCCGGCGGTCTGCTGGCGTGGGGCCTGCTCGTGCCGCTGCTCGTGTTCTTCCTCGGCCCCGAGATGATCGGGCAGTACACCTCGCCGGCGGGGGAACAGGACTGGTCGACGCTGACCTTCCACCTCTATTCCTTCATCGCGCGGCCCATCGCCGTGGGCGGCATGCTCGTGGGCGCGGTCTACACGCTCTACCGCATGCGCAACAACCTGATCATGGGCATCCGCCGCGGCATCGCCGACGTGAAGAAGTCGGCCGCCGCCGCCGCGCCGGCCGATCGCACCGAGCAGGACCTGCCGTTCAAGACCGTGATGATGGGCATCGTCGCGCTGCTCGTGCTGATGGTCGCCCTCTACTTCTACTTCACGAACTCGTTGCCGGCCGCGGTGCTCGGCGGCATCGTGATTCTCGTGACCGGGTTCTTCTTCGCCGCGGTGTCGGGGAACCTCGTCGGCATGATCGGCTCGTCCAACAACCCGATTTCGGGCCTCACGCTCGCGACGACCATCGTCGCGGCCCTCACCATGGTGATCGTGGGGCAGAGCGGGATGGCCGGCGTGGCCGCCGTGCTCGGCGTCGCGGCGGTCGGCTGCGTCTCGGCGGCGGTGGCGGGCGAGATGCTGCAGGACCTGAAGGTGGGCCACATCCTGGGCGGCACGCCGTGGCGCATGCAGGTGGGCGACATCATCGGCGTCATCGTCTCGGGGCTCGTGCTCTTCTTCCCCCTCTACGTGCTGCACGTGTCGGACCTGCGTGCCAATCCCGGCATCGGCGGCTTCGGCGGTCCCAACCTCGCGGCGCCGCAGGCCGGCCTGATGGCGGCGGTCTCGTCGGGCATCGTCGGCGGCGAGATGGCCTGGCCGCTCGTCATCGTCGGCATCGCGATGGGCATCTCGCTCATCCTGATCAAGGTGCGTTCGCCGATGCTGTTCGCCGTGGGGATGTACCTGCCGCTCGAGACGACGTTCGCCATCTTCAT
>JAHDVQ010000087.1:1883-3384 GCA_023384595.1 Vicinamibacteraceae bacterium
TAGATCTTCTCGTCGGGCGAGTGCACGCCCGCCATCGTCGGCCCGAACGACACCATGTCCATGCCGGGGTACTTCTCGCCGATGATGCCGCACTCGAGGCCGGCGTGGATGGCCTTCACCTCGGGCTCCTTGCCGTACATGTCCTTGTAGGTCTTCCGCGCGAGCTTCAGGATGGGCGAGTCGAGGTTCGGCTTCCAGCCGGGGTACCCATCGCCCTGCGACACCTCCGCGCCCGCCAGTTCGAAGATGGTCCGCACGGTCTGCGCGATCTCCTGGATCTCGCTCGCCACGGAGCTGCGCTGGCTCGTCGCCATCGTCACCTTCTTGCCCTTGGTGGCGATCATTGCCGTGTTGGTCGACGTCTCGACGAGGCCCGGGATATCGGCGCTCATCTTGATGACGCCGTGCGGGAGCGCCGCGATGGCGCGCGTGATCTGCTTCTGGTACTTCCTCTTGAGCACGGTGCCCTTGCGCGTCTTCGCCGGTGTGGCGGTGACCTTGAGGTCCGGGTCGACCGTCGCCAGTTCGGCGCGGAGCGCCGGCTGCCACTCCTCGACGATGGCCCGCGCGCGATCGGCGGCGGCCGCCGGCACGAAGACGAGCGCAGACGCTTCGCGAGGGATGGCGTTCCGCTTGTTCCCGCCGTCGATGCGGGCCAGCCGGGCGCCGGTGTCTTCGAGGGCGATGAGCACCCGGTTCAGGATCTTGATGGCGTTGCCGCGGCCCTTGTCGATCTCCATCCCGGAGTGACCGCCGACCAGGCCACTCACGGCGATGTCCATCGCCACCGCCTTCGCCGGCGCCGCGTCGTACTCCACCGCCCACGCGGCCGTCGTGTCCTTGCCGCCCGAGCAGCCGACGTAGAGCGCGCCTTCTTCCTCGGAATCGAGGTTGATGAGGGTCTTGCTCTGGATGAAGCCCGGCTGGAGCGCGTTGGCGCCCGTCAGGCCGGTCTCTTCGTCCACGGTGAAGAGGAACTCGAGCGGCCCGTGCTCGATCGTCTTGTCTTCCATGAGGGCGAGGTTCGCGGCGACCGCGATGCCGTTGTCGGCGCCGAGCGTGGTGCCGTTGGCCATCAGCACGTCGCCCTTGCGCACGAGCTCGATCGGGTCCTTCGCGAAGTCGTGCTTCTTGTCGGCGTTCTTCTCGGGAACCATGTCGAGATGGCCCTGCAGGCACACGCTCGGCACCCCCTCGCGCCCCGGCGTCGCCGGCATGCGGACGATGACGTTGCCGGCGGCATCCTGCTGCGACTTCAGCCCGAGCTTCTTCGCGGTGTCCATCACGAACTTGGCCGCCGCCGCCTCGTTCTTCGACGCGCGCGGAATGCGCGAGAGCGCGGCAAAGTGTTTCCAGAGCAGGGCGGGCTCGAGGCCCTCGATTGCCTTCGACATGGGATGTCCTCCTTGTGCGGGGTGCGCCCGCGGTGATGGTCGGGTCGTCGCGAGAACCAGGCAGGGGCCGCGCCGCGAGGGCGCACCGAGCATAGTAGCAGCGGACG
>JAHDVQ010000087.1:3484-8983 GCA_023384595.1 Vicinamibacteraceae bacterium
CGATCCCCTGTAAAATCCCCCCGTGCCCCCGAACCGGCGGCCTCGCGCCGCGCTGGAACCCGTGTCGGAACACACCACGGCCCGCCTCTCCGTCTACCTCCGCGCGCTCGAGGTGCTCGAGGCCGAGGGCGTCCAGACCGTGTCGTCGAGCGGGCTCGCCGAGCGCGTCCAGCTCAATCCGGCCCAGATTCGCAAGGATCTCGCGCACTTCGGCGAGTTCGGCGTGCGCGGGGTGGGCTACATCGTGGCCGAACTCGGATGCCACCTCCGCGAGATTCTGGGCCTCGACTGCCATCGCAAGGTGGTCATCGTCGGCGCCGGGCACCTGGGCCTAGCGCTGGCCGACTACTCGGGCTTCCGCCGCGAGGGCTTCGACATCGTCGCGCTCTTCGACATCGATTCCGAGAAGGTGGGCCGGCCCACGCGGTCGGGCATCCCGGTGCGACACGCGACGGAGCTGGCCTCCACGGTGGCGCGCGAAGGCGTGGAGATCGCGATGCTCGCCGTGCCCGCCCACGCGGCGCAGTCGGTGGCCGATCTCGTGGCCGGCGCGGGCGTCCGCGCCGTCCTCAACTTCTCGCCGGCGACCCTCCGCGTGCCCGAGCAGGTCCGGGTGAAGCACGTGGACCTGACGACGTCCCTCGAGAGCCTCTCCTTTCACCTCGCGCGCGACAGCCATGCCGTCACGCCGTAAGTCGCCGCTCACACACATGGCGCCGGACGGCGGCGCCCGCATGGTGGACGTCGGCGCCAAGGCGGTGACGGTGCGCGAGGCGGTGGCGCGCGGCCACCTCGCGGTGTCGCCGGCCGCGCGGCGCGCCGTGCGGGAGGGCACGACTCCGAAGGGCAGCCCCATCGAGGTGGCGCGCCTGGCCGGCATCATGGCGGCCAAGCGCACCGCCGACCTCATCCCGCTCTGCCACCAGTTGCCGCTCTCGTCGGTGGACGTCCGCATCGCGCCACGGCGCGGCGGCTTCGAGATCGAGTCGCGTGTCCGCACGGCGTCGCAGACCGGCGTCGAGATGGAAGCGCTGACGGCGGTCGCGGTGGCGGGCCTCGCGCTCTACGACATGCTCAAGGCCGTCGACAAGACGATGGTGCTCGGCGAGGTCCGGCTCATGGAGAAGCGCGGCGGCCGCGGCGGCGAGTACCGTCGCCGGGAAGGGAAACCGGGACCGAAGGCCGCTCCGCGCCGTTGACCCTTTCGGCCCTGTCACCTCCGGGCGTCGTCAGCATCCCTTGGGCGTAGACTGGATCCGGGAGGGACGGTCATGTCACCAGTCGCGTACCTCCGCAGCGCAGTCCTGCTGCCCATTGTCCTCCCCATCCTGCTGGTCGGCTTCAAGCTCGCGTTGTGGCTCGCGGGCCTGATGCTGCCGGCCACCGTCGACGGCTTCGTCAGTCTCCCGGTGGCGGCGCTGCTCGTCTTCGGGCCCCTCTATGTCCTGGTGGCGGGCGCCCTCCTCGTCGCGCTGCGGCACGGATCGGTCACCGCGCACATCGTGGCGGCCCTGGCGGCGCCCCTGCTGATGGCGCTCCTCATGCCGCCGTTCCTGTGGCTGGTCGGCCTGCGTGGCCCCGAGCTCGCGTCGTCGTGGAGGGAGTTCGGTGTGATGTGCCTCTGGGTCGGCTACGCCTACGTGGCGGTGGTGCTGGCCGGTCTGGCCCTTGCCGATCAGATCGGCTGGGTGCGCCGCCGTCTCGCGTAGCGGAGCGTGCGCCGACGGCCGGCGGCCAGGCGACGGCCAGGCCTAGGAACGCGCCGGCGGCGGCTCGATGTGGATGACCGCGTCGGCGATCTCGGGAAAGCGCTGCATCAACCGATCCTTCACCGCGTGCGACGCCGCGTGCGCGTCGAAGAGCGTCGTCTCCGGCGCGAGCCAGATGTGCATGTCGAGGAACACGTAGTCCGCGGTGCCGCGCGTGCGGATCTCGTGGCAGCCGAGGAGTCCCGGCACGCCCATGACGACGGCGCGGATCTGGTCCTCGTCCATCACCGACCGGTCAGACAGGATCGACGAGGTGTCGCGTGCAATCTGGACGCCGGTGAGGCCGATGAACACGGCGACCACGAGGGCCGCGATCGGGTCGAGCAGCGGGATGCCGAGATGCATGCCCACCAGCGCCGCCACCACGGTGAGCGACGTGAGCACGTCGCTTCGCGTATGCCGCGCGTCGGCCACGAGCACCTCGCTGCGGAGCCGCCGCCCGGCACGCGACTCGTACGCCACCACGAACAGGTTGACGCCGAGCGTGACGAGCATCACGGCGAAGCTCCACGGCGTGACGTCGGGAGCTGCGCCGCCACGCAGCCGGTCCCAGGCCGTCTGGACGACCCCGAGCATCACGAGGAGCAGGAACATCCCGATGCCGACGGCGGCCAGCGTCTCGAACTTCCGATGCCCGTAGGGGTGGTCCTCGTCGGGCGGCTTGGCCGCGACGTGGACGCCGACGAGGGCGACGACGTTCGACGCGCCGTCGGTGAGCGAGTGGAAGCCGTCGGAGAGGATGCTGACGGTGCCCGTCGCGGCGCCGAAGGCGATCTTCGCGGCGGCGACGGCGAGGTTGAGGAGGAGCACCCGGCGCAGCACTCGCGAGACGCTCGCGTAGCGGGCGGACGACGCGGATGAGAGGCGAGTCACCGGGTTCCGGTGGGGCGGGCCCGGCGGGCGGGCCCGGTCAGTCGAAGAGGCGCGAGTCGGGCAGCGGCCACCAGCGGAGCTGGACCTTGCCGATGATGTAGCGCTTCGGCACGAAGCCCCAGTGGCGGCTGTCCGACGAGTTGTTGCGATGGTCGCCCATCACGAAGTAGTAGCCCTCGGGCACGATGGTCGGCCCGTAGTCGTCGTGGCCGCGGAATTCCGCGGGCACGTACTCGTCGGCGAGCGGGACGTCGTTGACGTAGACGCGCCCGTTGTCGATGCGTACCGTGTCGCCTTCCTCGGCGATGACCCGCTTGACGAACGACTTGTCGGGGTTCGCCGGGTAGTAGAGCATCACGATGTCGCTGCGCCGCGGCTCGCTCAACTGGTAGACCAGCTTGTTCACGATCAGGCGATCCTGGTCGGCCAGCGTCGGCGCCATGCTCTGGCCCTCGACACGTGCCACCTGGAACCCGAAGGTGACGATGAGCGTGGCGTAGACGGCGGCCGAGAAGAGCGTCTTCAGCCAGGCGACGACCTCTTCGCCGGCGCGCGAGAGCGACTCGCGAACGACCTGCTCCATGCCGCGCTGCGCTGGGGCCGCCGTGGCGGTGCCTCCCGGCGCCGATCCCGCGGGCAGGGCCCCGGCCAGCGCGCCCGCCGGGACGTACCCCTCGCCGGCGACGGGCATGGCCAGCTCGGCCGTCAGAGGTGCAGGTACTCCCGCAAGCGCTTGGTCTGCGCGCGGCTGACCGGAATCTCCGTAGCCTTCGCGTCCTTCATCCGAAGGATGTAGTTCCGGCTGAACCAGGGCACTATCTCCTTGATCTTGTTGATGTTAACCAGGTGCGACCGGTGCACCCGCCAGAACACGGCGGGATCGAGCTGCTCCTGGAGCTCATCGAGCGTCCGGCAGTTCGAGGTCCCGTGCAGCGCACCGGCGACGACTACTATTGTATCGTCCACGAGCGAGGCGTAAACCACTTCCTCGACCGCGACCAGCAGGTACCGCTCGCCGACCTTCACGGCGAGCTGGTCGCGCCGGTGTTGACGCTCCGTGACCAGTTTGACGAGATGTTCGAGCGCCTCGTTCGACAGGGCCGGGGCGGGCGCCGGCGCGTCGGCCGCTCTTCTCCGCACGCGCGCGAGCGCCTGATCGAGCCGCGCGGGGTCCACCGGCTTCAGCAGGTAGTCGACCGCGTCCACCTCGAAGGCCTCGAGCGCGTAGCGATCGTAAGCGGTCACGAACACCACTTCGGCGCGGCTGCCGCGCGCGACGAGCTGCCGCGCGACGTCGAAGCCGGTGAGCTGCGGCATCTGGATGTCGAGCAGGATCAGGTCGGGTTCGAGGTCCTCGGCCAGGCCGAGCGCCTCGATGCCGTTGGCCGCCACCCCGGCGACTTCCACATCGTCGTGCTGCTGGAGCAGGTAGACCAGCTCGTCGCGCGCGAGCTGTTCATCGTCGACGACCAGGGCCTGGAGCTTCATCATGCGGTGGCGCGCTCGGGCGGGGTGAGCTCGGGCACCTCGAGGTGCACGCGCGTGCCTCCGCCGGGGCCGCTGTGGAACCGGAGCTGGTAGCTGGCGCCGTAGATGACGTGCAGGCGTTCGTTCACGTTGCGCAGGCCGATGCCCGTCGTCTCGCCGCCCGCCGCCTCGAGCGTCATGCCCCGCCCATTATCGATCACCTCCACGACGAGCTGTGGCCCGGCGCGGTGCGCCCGGATCACGAGCCGCCCCTGGGCCAGCGTGTCGGCGAGCCCGTGCTTGAGGGCGTTCTCGACCAGCGGCTGCAGGATCATGCTGGGCACGATCACGTCGAGCGCGTCGGGCGCGACGTCCTTCACCACGGTGAGACGGTCGCCGAAGCGCACGCACTCGATGTCGAGGTAGTCGTCAATCGACGCCAGCTCCTCGCGCAGCGTCACGAAGTGATCCTGGCTCTTGAGGAGCTTCCGCAGCATGGCCGACAGCTTCACGATGAGGAGGCGGGCCGTGTCGGGCTGCGACCGGACGAGCGAGGAAATCGAGGTGAGCGTGTTGAAGAGAAAGTGCGGGTTGATCTGACTCGCCAGCGCCTCGACGCGTGCCGCGAGCAGCAGCTTGTCCTGTTCCTCGAGTTTGTGCTCGATGCGCGCCGAGTTCCAGATCTTGATGGGGATGGCGACCCCGAGCACCGTGGCGAGCACGACGATGGCGGTGATGCCGGGCGTGCCGTCGCCGAGGTAGTAGAGCCGTTCGAGGCCGAAGCGGTGGCCGATGGCCTGCCGCAACAGCTCCAGGGCGATGGGCGCGGCAATGAGGATGACCTGCCAGTCGATCTCGAAGCGCCGGAGCAGGCGCCACGCGTAGCGGTGCAGCCCCGTGAAGACGAACGGCGAGAAGTGCCAGATCGCGTCCTTCGGGCAGACCTCGCGCAGCCCACCGCCGGCGAAGCCGCACCCCAGGTTGAAGGGCAGCGCGATGAACTCGCCGGCCAGCGTGGGCGGCAACCCCACCATGGCGCCCACCAGCGCGCCGGCATAGGGGCCGGCGACGAGCCCGGCGACGAAGGGACCGACGAGGCTGAGGTCGAGGGCCTCGTAGCCGAGGAGCAGCCGGGCCGTGGCGAACGCGGCGAGCGGCACGCCGAAGGCGGCCGCAAACGTCAGGCGCTCGGGCCAGTCGCGCCGCTCGGTGAGCAGGATGCGGCGGAAGTGGCCGAAGCGGACCAGCATGGTGGCCAGCGCCGCCCCCGCCGCGAGCTGCGCGATGAGCCGGACGACGACGAACTGCTCGGCCGTGAGGAAGCGCGGTTCCTGGGGCACGACGAGGGCACTATAGCGCGAGGGGGCGCTGCGCGCCCCCTCGCGCGGCG
>JAHDVQ010000087.1:9083-16517 GCA_023384595.1 Vicinamibacteraceae bacterium
CGCCTGATGATATTCTGGTGAGACGGAGATGGAGGCCTTGCGCGGATGATCCGCCCCCTGATCACTGGATTCAAGACGACCTTCCTGCACCTCTTCAAGAAGCCGGTGTCGGTGCGCTACCCCGACCAGAAGGTGCCGGTCTTTCCGAAGTATCGCGGCAAGCAGGTGCTGATGCGCGACGAGGACGGCCTCGAGAAGTGCGTGGCCTGCGGCCTGTGCGCCGTGGCGTGCCCGGCCGACGCCATCTACCTCGAGGCGGCCGAGAACGACGGCACGGTGATGGCGGGTCCGCGCTACGCGAAGGTCTACCAGATCCACAAGACGCGCTGCATCTTCTGCGGGTACTGCGAAGAGGCCTGCCCGGTGAGCGCCATCTTCATGGGCAAGGACTACGAACTGGCCGTGTACAACAAGGCCGATTTCGTCTGGGACAAGACAGACCTGCTCGTTCCCCTCGAGGGAGCGAAGACGCCGCCCGTGGCATGACACGTCCCTTTCTGGAGGCCCTCGACAGCCGCGTCCTCGTCTGCGACGGGGCGATGGGTACGATGCTGTACGCGCGCGGCATCTTCCTCAATCGCTCGTTCGACGAGCTGAATCTCACCCAGCCGGACCTCGTCGCCGAGGTCCACCAGGCCTACGTGCGTGCCGGCGCGGACGTGATCGAGACCAACACGTTCGGCGCCAACCGGGTGAAGCTGGCCACCTTCGGGCTCGCCGAGAAGCTGCACGACATCAACCTCCAGGGCGCGCGGCTCGCGCGCCACGCGGCACGCGAGGACGCGTACGTGGCCGGCGCCATCGGCCCCCTGGGCATCCGTGTGGAGCCCTGGGGCAAGACCGGGCTCGACGAAGCCGAGGCGTGGTTCCGCGAGCAGGCCCTCGCGCTCATGGAAGGCGGCGTGGATCTGTTCATCCTCGAGACCTTCCGCGACGTGAGCGAGCTTGGCGCGGCCATCAGGGCCGTGCGCAGCCTGGGGTCGCTCCCGGTCGTGGCGCAGGTGACGACCGAGGAGGACGGCAACAGCCTCGACGGCACACCGCCCGAGGACTTCGTGCCGGCGCTGGCGGCGCTCGGCGCCGACGTGCTGGGTGTCAACTGCAGCGTCGGCCCGGCCGCGATGCTCGAGACGGTCGAACGCATCTCGCGCCTGTACGGCGGCCGGCTGTCGGCGCAACCGAACGCGGGCCGCCCGCGCGACGTCGAGGGCCGCAACATCTACCTGTGCTCGCCCGAGTACATGGCCTCGTACGCGCGCCGCTTCATCCTGAACGGCGTGAAGCTCGTGGGGGGCTGCTGCGGGACGACGCCGGAGCACATCCGGCAGATCAAGCTCGCCGTGCGGTCGCTCGCGCCGGGCATGAGCGCGCGCACCGCCACGGTGCCCGCGCCGGCCGGCGCGGTGCCCGAGATCTCGCCCGTGCCGCGCGAGGCGAAGTCGCGGCTGGCCAACGCGCTCGCGCGCGGCGAGTTCGTCGTGCTCGCGCGCGTGACGCCGCCGAAAGGGCTGCAGTGCGACGCGCTGCTCGCCCAGGCGCGCGAGCTGCGCATCCGCGGCATCGACGCCATCCAGGTCTCCGAGGGCTCGCGCACAGGGGCGCGCCTGAGCGCGCTGTCGGTGGCGGTGCTCATCGGGCAGCAGACCGGCATCGAGACGCTCCTCAACTACACCTGCCGCGACCACAGCCTGCTCGGCATGCAGTCGGACCTGCTCGGCGCGCACGCGATGGGGTTGCGCAACCTGCTCGTGACCACTGGCGAGCCCCCGCGCACCGGCGACTACCAGGACGCGACGGCGGTCTTCGACGTCGACTCCATCGGGCTCACCAACGTGCTCACGCGGCTCAATCACGGCCTCGACATCGGGGGCAAGCCGCTCGGCGCGCCGACGGCGTTCCACGTGGGCGTGGCGGCCAACCCGTGCGCGCTCAACCTCGACGAGGAGCGGCGGCGCCTCCGCTACAAGCTCGAGGCCGGCGCCGAGTTCATCGTGACGCACCCGGTGTTCGACCCCGCCGACCTCGCCGCGTTCCTCGAGCGGGCGGCGCCCGTCGGCGTGCCCGTCATTGCGGGTGTGCGCGTTCTGGAGAGCCTCAGGCGCGCCGAGTTCCTCGCCAACGAGGTGCCCGGCGTGCGGATTCCGGCCCCGGCGCTCGATCGCATGCGCCAGGCGGAGGCCGAGGGACGCGGGTTCGAGGAGGGGCTCGCGCTGGCGCGCGAGCTGGCGGTGGCGCTGCGTCCCATGGCGCAGGGCATCCAGGTCTGGGCGCCGCACGAGCGGCTCGACGCGGTGGGTGTTGTGGCGCTGGGCCTGGCCACGGGGGCGCGCGCCACGGCGTCGTGAGTCACAGGCCGGGCGAAGAGACAGCAAAGACGGTTGCTTGCCGGGCTACCCGGCACGGGATATAGTCCACTCGCGATCATCCGTGCGAGTGTGGGGGAGTTTTCCAAGCATGGCACTCTTTGAACGCGAGACCGCGGCACGGGGAGACGACGTCATCGGATCGGCTGACGCCGCGACGCGGGCCCTGTCGGTCACGGCGGTCGAGAACGACTTCGTCGAGGGCGTCTACGACAAGCTGGCCCGGTTCTACGACGTGGTCTTCGGCCCCACGCTGCACCCGGGCCGCCTGCAGGCGCTCCAGCGCATGCGCATCGCGCCGGGCTCGAAGATCCTCGAGGTGGGCGTCGGCACCGGCATCAACCTCCAGCTCTACCCGCGTACCTGCGAGGTCACGGGCATCGACTTCTCCGATGCGATGCTCGAGAAGGCGCGCGAACGCGTCGAGAAGAAGGGGCTCGCCAACGTCCGCCTCCTCCAGATGGACGCGCAGGATCTCAAGTTCGCCGACGACAGCTTCGACATCGTCTACGCGCCGTACCTGATTTCGGTGGTGCCGGACCCCGTCAAGGTGGCCGCCGAGATGCGGCGGGTCTGCCGGCCGGGCGGGCGCATCATCTTCCTGAACCATTTCCGCAGCCAGAACCCCGTGCTCTCGCGGGCGGAACGCGCCATCTCGCCGCTCACCATCCACATCGGCTTCAAGGCCGATCTCGATCTGCCCGGGTTCCTCGCGCAGGCGGGTCTGCATCCGACCTCGATCGAGAAGGTGAACATCCCGAAGATCTGGTCGCTCGTGACCTGCGTGAAGGAGCACGGCACGGCGATCGCGCCCCGCGTCGCCAGCGCCTGACCTCGTCCGACCGCGGCCTGGCCGTCGCCGGGCTCAGTCCAGCAGGGCCTCGATGGCCTCGGCCACGACCTCGGCGCCGTCCGCGCGCGGGGCCGGCGGCCGCGCGGCTCGGCACAGCCGGTCGAGCGGCCCGCGCCAGCGACCGCTCAGCAGGTCGTCGTTCGAGATGAAACCGCTCGCGACGAGGTCCGGCATCGCGGCCACCAGCACGTCGTATTCGATGAAGTCGCCGCGCGACGTGTAGAGGAGCGCCGTGTCGTTGGCGGCGCACTCCGAGATGATGCCGTAGCCGGGCTTCGAGACGACCACGTCGGCGGCCCGCACGAGGTCTTCGTAGCGTAGCCCCTCGGCGTAGAGCCGGTGCTCGTCGACCAGGAACACGCCGTCTCCCCGCGGCCAGACGAGCGCCGGGCCCCTCGTCTCGTCTCCCGAGCGCAGATCCACCGCGGTCGTGATCACCAGGTAGCCGTCGTTGGCCACGCGATCGAGAGGCAGGCCTTCGAGCCCGAATCCACCGAAGGACACGAGCACCACGGGCTGGTGCCCGGGGAGTCCCAGCCGCTCGCGGGCCTGGGCAGGGGAGAGCGCGGACCGCCGTGCCACGAGCGGCACGTCGATGATGGTGGAGAAGCCCTGAAAGCCGCCGTGCATCGGGAGCCGCCACGCGCGATCGGCCGCCGCGTGCGCCCGCACGATGCGGGCAGGCAGCCACTCCAGGCCGGCCGCGGCGAGATCGTAGTTCGCGTAGATCCAGTCCCAGGTGAAGTTGCCGAGCGCGGCCGCGGGGATCTCGGCGCGAGCCGCGGCCTCGAACGCCACCGGCGGCATGTCGGAGACCACCAGGTTGGCGGCCACCGAGCGGAGCCAGGCGGCCTCCTCGCTGACGCGGCGATCGAGATCGGTGTAGAAGGCGCGAGCGTCCTCGAACGTGCGGGCGATGTCGATGTCGAGGCTGCCGCGCTGGGCGACGCCCGTGTCGACGGTGGACGGCGACACCGTCACCGTGTGCCGCGCGGTGAGATCGAACAGCCACCGGGGCGCGGACGTTCGCACGAGGATCTGGGTGTCGGGACGCCGTGCGCCGAGCGCGTTGGCGACCTCGATGTCGCGGGCCGCGTGGCCGAATCCGTGGCCCGACACGTAGAAGACGACCGTGGCCATGGTGCCGTGACGCGCGGAACGTATCCGCCGGCTATCGGTCAGCCGGCGGCGCCTGCTCCCGCGCCACGGCCGCTTCGGTCTCCTCGTCCGGCTCGCGCCCCTCGGGCTCGGCGAGGTCGTCGGAGGCTCCGGCCGCCGGGGCGTCGTCCGCGGGCGCGTCTCCCGCCCCGGCGTCCTTCGTCGGGAGCGCCACGGCCAGCACCGCCTCGAGGGTGGAGACCGGCACGAACGTCAGCCCGTCCTTCAGCTCCGGCGCGAGCTCCGCGAGGTCGCTCTCGTTCTGGGCGGGCAGGATGAAGGTCGTGACGCCGTGCCGTTTGGCGGCCAGCGCCTTCTCGCGGATGCCGCCCACGGGCAGCACGAGCCCCGAGAGCGTGATCTCGCCGGTCATCGCCACGTCGTCGCGCACAGGCACGCGGCGAATGGCCGAGAGGATCGCGGTGGCCATCGTGACGCCGGCCGACGGTCCGTCCTTCGGGATGGCGCCCGCCGGCACGTGGACGTGGAGGTCGCACTTGTCGAGGAAGGTGGGCCGCACGCCGAGCGCCTCGGCGTTGGCGCGAATGTGGCTCACCGCGGCCCGCGCCGATTCCTGCATGACGCCGCCGAGCTGCCCGGTCAGCGTGATGGTGCCCCGGCCGCCCGGCAGGAGGCTCGCCTCGATGAACAGCACCTCGCCGCCGCTCTCGGTCCACGCGACGCCCGTGGCGACGCCCGGCCGCGACGTCCGGAAGGCCGTCTCCGGCTTGAAGCGCGGCGGTCCGAGGAAGTCGGGGATCTCGCTGGCCTCGATGACGTGATCGGCGGCCGCCGCCTCGATGGCGGCGCTCACCACGCGCGGTTCGGGCGTGGCGATCGTGCCGCTGTCCTGTTCCTCCGGCGGCGCGTCCGGTCCGGTCTCGTCGCCGGCCCCCCCGGCGACGCCGGCGGTCGGCTCGCCAGCCCGCGCCCCGTCGCGGGCCAGATCGACAGGGACGTGCACCGCGTTCGGATCGCCGGTCGCCGGCGCGTGCTCCGCCTCGACGAGGGCCGTCGCGACGCGCGCCGCCACCTTCCTGGCCACCGTCCCGATCTGGCGCTCGAGGTTGCGCACGCCGGCTTCGCGCGTGTACTCCGCGATGATGCGACGGATGGCCGCGTCCTCGATGCGCAGCTGCGCCGAGGTGAGGCCGTGCTCCGAGAGCTGCCGCGGCAGCAGGTAGCGCCGCGCGATGTGCAACTTCTCGTCCTCGGTGTACCCGGCGAGCGCGATGATCTCCATGCGATCGAGCAGCGCCGGGTGGATGGTGCCGAGCTGGTTGGCCGTCGCGATGAACAGGACCTTCGAGAGATCCATGTTCACCTCGAGGTAATGGTCGCGGAACGTGCTGTTCTGCGCGGGGTCGAGCACCTCGAGGAGAGCCGCCGCCGGATCGCCGGAGAACCCGCCGGCGCTCACCTTGTCGATCTCGTCGAGCATGAACACCGGGTTCATCGACCCGGCCTGCTTCATGGCCTGGATGATGCGCCCGGGAATCGCGCCGATGTAGGTGCGCCGGTGTCCCCTCACCTCGGCCTCGTCGCGCACGCCGCCGAGCGAGATGCGCACGAACTTGCGGTTCATGGCGCGCGCGATCGACTGGCCGAGCGAGGTCTTGCCCACGCCGGGCGGGCCGACGAAGCACAGGATCGGCCCCTTCATGTCGCCTTTCAGCTTGCGCACGGCGAGGTACTCGACGATGCGGTCCTTGACCTTGTCGAGATCGTAGTGGTCCTCGTCGAGCACGCGGCGGGCGGCGACCGGATCGAGGCGATCCTCGGTCATCACCGCCCACGGCATCTCGAGAATCCACTCGAGGTAGGTCCGCACCATCTGGTACTCGGGCGAGGCCTGCGGCATGCGCTCGAGGCGTTTGGCCTCGCGCATGGCCGCCGTCTTCACGTGCTCCGGCAGGTTCGCCTGCTCGAGCCGCTCGCGCAGGTCGCGGTTCTCCTCGCCCTCCGACTCGCCGAGCTCCTCCTGGATCGCCTTCAGCTGCTGGCGCAGGTAGTACTCGCGCTGCGCGTCGCTCATCTCCTGCTGCGCCTGCGACTCGATCTTGCCTTTCAGCTCGAGGAGCGCGATCTCCCGCGAAAGGGCGCCGGCGACGGCACTCAGCTTCACGGTGACCTGGTCGGTCTCGAGCAGCGCCTGCTTGTCGTCGTGCTTCATGTCGAGCATCGACGCCAGGAGGTACACGAGCCGGAGCGGATCCTCGATCGAGAGGAGCAGGCCCCGCAGCTCCGGCGAGAGGCCGCTGGCGAGCGACACGGCGCGGTCGACGAGCTCCTTCACGCGGCGCACGTACGCGTCGACCTCGATCGAGCGCTCCTCCGGGTCGGGGTAGGGCTCGATGTCGGCCTTCATCGACACGCCGTCGCGCGTGGCGTTGACGAGGCGCACGCGGTGGAGGCCTTCGACGAGGACGTGCAGCCCCGCCGGGCTCTTGGTCATCTGGCGGATGACGCCCACCGTGCCAATCGACTTGAGGTCGGACGGCTGCGGGTCCTCCTCGTCGCCGTGCTGCATCACCAGCAGCACCTGGCGATCCGAGGCCAGAGCCCGGTTGATGCCGTCAATCGACACCGGCCGGTTCACCGCCAGGGGCTGGACCGTCAGCGGGAACACGACCGTGCGGCGCAGCGGAACGATGGGCAGTGACGAGGGCGGCGACGCGACGGGAGTCGAGGTATCGGCCATGGTCGGAAGGTCCGGGTGCGATGTGCCTACCTGGCCAGTCTATCGCACAGGGAGGCATTGTGCGGGGCGGCGGTTCGGCACACAATCAGCGGAGCGGCGGCCGGTGCCCGTCTCTCGACGGGCGCGTGCGCCGGCCGCGCCAGCCGAGGATTCGTGGCCATCAACGAACGGGATTTCTTCACCGAACGGCCCGAGACGCGGGCGACCACGCTCACCTGCACACGGTGCCGCCACCAGGCCGAGTACCAGGTGCGCTGGGTGCGGCGCTCGAAGAAGCCGCAGATCCCGCGCGGCGCCGACGATCGCGATCGCGCCCTCTACGCGAAGCTGCGCGACTACCTCATTCGCGTCGACGAAGA
>JAHDVQ010000088.1:0-7402 GCA_023384595.1 Vicinamibacteraceae bacterium
GTGACGTCCCAGGCGCGGGACTTGTACCCCTCGCGCCGGACCTCGATGACGTGCGTGCCAAAGGGCACCTCGAGCCGCTCCCAGACGCCGTCGAACTCGCCGACCTCGCCCTTGCGGACGCCGTCGACGAACACCTCGGCGTCGGACGGCTTCACCTTGAGCCGCACCTGCCCGTAGTCGCTGACGGTCGTGGACCGGCCGCCGTAGTAGCCGCCGCCCCCGCCGCCGTAGCCACCATAACCGTACCCATACCCATAGCCATACGGGTCGTAACCGTAGCCCCACGGCCCATAGGCCGGACCCCAGATGAGCCACCACGGGTCGTAGAAGTAGTAGCCGAGCCCGTAGGTGCCGTAAAGCCAGGGCGAGTAGTAGCTGATGGGCGACCAGCCAGGGTAGTACCACCGATTCGGCGGACGCAGGATCGGCGGCCGCGACGAGCGCGGCACCGCGCGTCCGACGATGTCGCCCGTGCGGCGCCCGCGGGTGGCCGTGGCGCCGACGGCCGAACCCGGCGTGCCGGCCACGACGCTACCCTCACCACGCGGCCGCGCGCGGCTGCCCGTGCGGACGCCGCTCGACGACGGCGGCACGCTCCGCTCGCGGACGCTGCTGCTGCCGCCGCTGCGCGACGACCCGCTGCGCGACGAGCCGACGCGGGGCGCCGCCTGGACGTGCCCCGACCCGCCGCTCGATCCACCCGATACGCGGCCCGATTCGCCCGAGGATCCCGACGACCCCGACGAGGGGGCCGAGCCAGGATCGCGCGGCCGGGCCTGTCCCGCGGCCGGAACAGGAGCCGCCAGCGCAAGCGCCGCGGCCATGGCTGCCACCGCTAGATATCCGTGCCTCATGACGCCTCTCCTCAAGACAAGACTACACCAAGGTGGTTTGCAACACCCGCGCCAACCCCGGTGGTCTGAAATCCCGCCATTTCATAGACTTCCGGGCGTTAGACGCCCCCGCCAACCGTCCTCTGCGGGGTGCACGCGTCTTGATGGGAGGACGCGCGCGGCAGTACACTCGATGGTGCAACGTCCCTGCGCTCAAGAAGACGCGAGACGGCCGCCGGGCCGCCGCCGTGTCGCCCGGTCCCGAAATCCCGGCGTGTGCCCCGAGTCCCTGCTTTGACCCCAGAACACCTCGTGTCGTCCCCCGCGCCCGGCCCCGCCCGTTCGCGCCTGCGCTCCACGACCGTGCTGGCCCTTCGCCACGACGGCAAGTCGGTGATGGCCAGCGACGGCCAGGTGACGCTCGGCCAGACCGTCATGAAGGAGGGAGCCCGCAAGGTGCGCCGGCTGTACCAGGACCGGGTGCTGGCCGGCTTCGCGGGCTCGGCCGCCGACGGCTTCGCGCTCTTCCAGCGCTTCGAGAGCAAGCTCGAGGAGTACCGCGGGAACCTCGAGCGGGCCGCCGTGGAGCTGGCGCGCGACTGGCGCACCGACCGCTACCTGCGCCGCCTCGAGGCCATGCTCGTGGTGCTCGACACGGAGCGGCTCTTCCTCGTCTCGGGCACCGGCGATCTCATCGAGCCCGACGATGCGGTGGTGGCGATCGGATCGGGGGGACCGTTTGCGCTGGCGGCGGCGAGGGCGCTCGTGCGCCACACGTCGCTCGATGCGCGCGCCATCGTCGAAGAAGCGATGCGCATCGCGGCCGGCATCTGCATCTACACCAACGACCATCTGACGATCGAAGAGCTCTGAGGCGCATGCCCATTCTCCTGCCCGACAGCACCCCCGTCGGCGTCGACGACATGACGCCGCGCCACATCGTCGCCGAACTCGACAAGTACGTGGTCGGCCAGCAGAAGGCGAAGCGCGCCGTCGCCATCGCGCTGCGCAACCGGTCGCGGCGCCAGAAGCTCCCGCCGGACCTCGCCGAGGACGTGGCGCCGAAGAACATCCTGATGATCGGCCCCACGGGCGTCGGCAAGACCGAGATCGCGCGGCGGCTCGCGAAGCTGGCGCGCTCGCCGTTCCTGAAGGTCGAGGCGTCGAAGTTCACCGAGGTGGGCTACGTGGGGCGCGACGTCGAGTCGATGGTGCGCGATCTCGTGAGCATCGGCATCGATCTCGTGCGCGAGGAGCAGGCCGTGCTCGTGCGCGAGAAGGCCGCGCAGAACGCCGAGGAGCGGCTGCTCGACGTCCTCCTGCCGCCGTCGCCGGTCTCGCCGCCGGGGTTCGACCAGGGCGACGAGGCGCGGCGTGAGAGCCGCGAGCAGGCCGCCCGCACGCGCGAGTGGTTCCGCGAGCAGCTGCGCGACGGGCGTCTCGACCAGCGCACCGTGGAGGTCGAGGTGCACGACCGCGCGATGCCGGCCTTCTCGGTCTTCAGCGGCTCGTCGGTCGAGGAAATCGACATCAACGTGAAGGACATGATGCCGGGCCTGTTCGGCGGGCGCACGAAGACGCGGAAGATGCCCGTCCCCGAGGCGCTCGAGCACCTGCGGCGCGAGGAGGAGCAGAAGCTGGTCGACATGGACGCGGTGACGCGCCAGGCGATCGCGCGCGTCGAGCAGAGCGGCATCATCTTCCTCGACGAGCTCGACAAGATCGCCGGGCGCGAGGGCGGGCACGGGCCCGACGTCTCGCGCGAGGGCGTGCAGCGCGACATCCTGCCCATCGTGGAGGGCACCACCGTGCAGACGCGGCACGGCATGGTGCGCACCGACCACATCCTGTTCATCGCGGCGGGCGCCTTCCACGTGTCGAAGCCCTCGGACCTCATCCCGGAGCTGCAGGGGCGCTTCCCGATTCGCGTCGAGCTCGAGGCGCTCGGCCGCGACGACTTCGTCCGCATCCTGATCGAGCCGCGCACCTCGCTCATCCGGCAGTACACGGCGCTGCTGGCGACCGAAGGCGTGGAGGTGACGTTCACCGACGAGGCCATCCGGCGCATCGCGGACTTTGCCGGCCGCGTGAACGACCGCACCGAGAACATCGGCGCGCGGCGGCTGCACACGGTCATGGAGCGGCTGCTCGACGAGCTGTCGTTCGAGGCGCCGGATCTGGCCGGCAAATCGATTACCATTGACGAGCCCTACGTCGACCGCATGCTGGCCGATATCGTCAAGAGCGACGACCTTTCCCGCTACGTCCTGTGACCTCGACGCCGAGCCTCCGTTCTCTGGTGCGGTGCGGCCTGGCGGCTTCGCTGCTCGTCGCGGCGGCCGCCTGCGGCAAGAAGGGGCCGCCGCTGGCCCCCCTCATCCGTCAGCCGCTGCGGGTCGAGGAACTGAAGGCGCGCCGCCTCGGCGACGAACTCCACCTGCAGTTCAAGATTCCCGGCGCGAATACCGACGGCTCGACGCCGGCCGATCTCGATCGCATCGAGGCCTATGCCATCGACGGTGAGGTGGCCGACGAGCGCGGCCGTCCCCTGTCGAACGAGCAGTTCGTGCGCCGCGGGACGCTCGTCGGGCAGGTGGCCGTCGAGCCGCCGCCCGTCGAGGAGGTGGAGGGCGAGGAGGGCGAGGCCGCGACCGAGGCGCCCCGCCCCGAGCCCGTGGACGACCCCCGTCCGGCGCAGGGCGAGCTGGCCTCGATTGTCGATCGCGCGCTCGCGCCGCGGCCGCCGATCGCGGTGCGGAAGGCCGCTCCCGACGAGCCGCCGTTCTTCCCGCTCTCGCCGTTTGTCGGCACGCCTCCGCCGCCGGTGGACGAGACGCCCAGGCGCACCTATGGCATCGTCGGCGTGAGCACGAGGAACCGCCGCGGACCCATCGCGCGCACCAGCGTGCCGCTCGGGCGCGTGCCGCCGCCGGTGGCGATGCCGGCCATCACGTACTCGGCCAGGGAGATTCGCGTGTCGTGGACGCCCCCCGACGGGGCGAGGCTGCCGGTGCAGCCGACCGTCGATGCCACGCGGCTCGCGGCAAAGCCACTCGCGGTGGTCGCGGGCACGCCGACGCGCTACAACGTGTACGAGGCGCCCCGCGAGGGAGCCGCGCCGCCCACCGTGCCGGTGCCGAAGCATGCCGAGCCGCTCCGGGAACCCGTCTACGGCGAGCCGTTCGCGGAGTTCGGCGTCGAGCGGTGCTACGTGGTCCGGGCGGTGACGGTGCTCTCGAACGTCACGCTCGAGAGTGCGCCCTCGCCCGTCGCGTGCGTGACGCCCGAGGACACCTTTGCGCCGGCCGCCCCGGCCAACCTGGCCGCGGTGGCGGGTGAGGGCGCCATCAGCCTCATCTGGGAGCCGAGCCCCGATGCCGACGTAGCGGGCTACCTGGTCCTGCGCGGCGCCGACGGCGGGCCGCTCGAGGCGCTCACGCCGGCCCCCATCCGCGAGACGACGTATCGGGATGCGGCGGTGACGGCCGGAGTGCGATATGTATACGCGGTAGTGGCGGTCGACGCGTCGCCGCGCGCCAACCGCAGCGGCGAGTCGAACCGCGTCGAGGAGACGGCCCGATGATCCAGCGCATCGTGCGCGAGTTCGTGGACGGGCGGCTGCGCTACGTGGTCGAGTCCGACGGACGATGGCAGCGGCTCGAGGGGGATGTGTTCGGCGAGTGGTACGCGGCCGACGTCGTCGATCGGCCGGCGCACGTGGTGGCGCCCGTGTACCCGTCGAAGATCGTGGGCATCGGCAGGAACTACCGCGACCACGCCATCGAGCGAGGGAAGCCCATCCCGACCGAGCCCCTGATCTTCCTGAAGCCGCCCTCGGCCGTCATCGGCCCGGGCGAGCCCATCCTGATTCCGCCGGGCGCCGGCCGGGTCGATCACGAGGCGGAGCTGGGCGTCATCATCGGGAAGCGCGCGACGAGAGTCGGACAGGCCGAGGCGCTCGACTACGTGCTCGGCTACACGTGCGCCAACGACGTGACGGCGCGCGACCTGCAGAACAGCGGCGTGCAGTTCAGCCACTGCAAGGGATTCGACAGCTTCGCGCCCCTCGGGCCGGCCATCGCGATCGGCCTCGATCCCTCGGCGCTGGAGGTAACGGGGCTCGTGAACGGCGAGGTCCGGCAGCAGTCGAACACCAGGGAACTGATCTTCCCCGTGGCCGAACTCGTGTCGTATATCTCGCACGTGATGACGCTCGTCCCCGGCGACGTCATCGCCACGGGCACGCCGGCCGGCATCGGGCCGCTCGCCGCGGGCGATACGGTGACGGTGCGCGTGTCCGGCATCGGCGAACTCTCCAACCCGGTAACCACGACGGCCGGCTGAGGCCGCGCCGCCAGGAGCGACCATGAAGATCTTCATCGACTCGGGCAACCTGCAGGACATCCGGAGCCTGGTGCCGCTCGGCATCATCGACGGCATCACGACGAACCCGTCGCTGCTGGCGAAGGAGTCGGGCGACCCGCGCCAGCTGCTGAAGGAGATCTGCACGCTCGTCCGCGGTCCGGTGAGCGCCGAGGTCGTGGCGACCGACACCGACGGGATGGTGCGCGAGGGGCGCGAGCTGGCGGCCATCGACAAGCACATCGTCGTCAAGGTGCCCTTCGGCAAGGAAGGCCTCAAGGCGTGCCGCACGCTGACCGGCGAAGGGCACCGCGTCAACGTGACGCTCGTCTTCTCGCCGAGCCAGGCGCTGCTCGCGGCGAAGGTGGGCGCGTCGTACGTCAGCCCGTTCGTGGGCCGGCTCGACGACATCTCCACGTCGGGCATGGAACTGGTCGGGCAGATCGTCGAGATCTTCCAGAACTACGAGTTCGGCACCGAGGTGCTCGTCGCCAGCACGCGGCACGCGCTGCACATCGTCGAGGCCGCGCGGATGGGGGCCGACATCTGCACCTGCCCGCCGGCGGTCATCGAGTCGCTCTTCAAGCACCCGCTCACCGACATCGGGCTCGAACGGTTCCTGAAGGACTGGGAGAAGGCCCAGGCGGCGCGCCGGTGAGCCGCACGGGGACCGAGGCCGCCATGACGCCCGAACAGATCCTCGAGGACCTCGAGCGGCGGGCCGAGCTCGGCGGCGGCGACGCGCGCATCGCGCGGCAGCACGAGGCCGGGAAGCTCACCGCGCGCGAGCGCATGGAGCTGCTGTTCGATCCCGGCACCTTCGACGAGATCGACAAGCTCGTCGTGCACCGCTGCCGCGACTTCGGCATGGACGCGCAGCTCGTGCCGGGCGACGGCGTCGTCGCCGGCCACGGCCGCGTCGAGGGGCGCGACGTCTTCGCCTTCGCCCAGGACTTCACGGTGTTCGGCGGGTCGCTCTCGGAGACCAACGCCGCGAAGATCGTGAAGATCATGGACCTCGCCCTCGAGGCCGGCGCGCCCATCGTCGGGCTGAACGACTCGGGCGGCGCGCGCATCCAGGAGGGCGTGCTCTCGCTCGGCGGCTACGCCGACATCTTCCTGCGCAACACGCTCGCCTCGGGCGTGGTGCCGCAGATCTCGGCCATCATGGGCCCGTGCGCGGGCGGGGCGGTGTACTCGCCGGCCATCACCGACTTCACGGTAATGGTGCGCGACACGAGCTACATGTTCGTGACCGGTCCCGACGTCATCCGGACCGTCACCCACGAGACGGTCACCAAGGAGGAGCTCGGCGGCGCCGACACGCACAACGCGCGCAGCGGGGTCGCGCACTTCGCCGTGGCCGACGACCGCGAGTGCCTGCTGCTCGTACGCGAGCTGCTGTCGTATCTTCCGGGCAACAACCTCGAGGAACCGCCGCGCCGCGACTCGGGCGACCCGGTGGACCGGGTCGACGAAGCCCTCGACCGGCTCGTGCCCGCCAACCCGAACCAGCCCTACGACATGCGCGTGCTCATCGAATCGGTGGCCGACGAGGGACACTTCCTCGAGGTGCAGGCGCAGTATGCGCCGAACATCGTGGTGGGCTTCGCGCGCGTCGGCGGGCGGGCCGTGGGCATCGTCGCCAACCAGCCGGCGCACCTCGCGGGCGTGCTCGACATCGACGCCTCGGTGAAGGGAGCGCGGTTCGTGCGCTTCTGCGACGCCTTCAACATCCCGCTCGTGACCTTCGAGGACGTCCCGGGATTCCTGCCGGGCACGGTGCAGGAGTGGGGCGGCATCATCCGGCACGGGGCGAAGCTGCTCTACGCCTTCGCCGAGGCAACGGTGCCGAAGGTGACGGTCATCACGCGCAAGGCGTACGGCGGGGCCTACTGCGTGATGTCGAGCAAGCACATTCGCACCGACGCGAACTTCGCGTGGCCCACGGCGGAGATTGCGGTCATGGGGCCCGAGGGCGCGGTGAACATCCTGTTCAAGCGCGAGATCGAGGCGGCCGCCGATCCGGCGGCGCTGCGTGCGGCCAAGGTGGGCGAGTTCCGCGAGAAGTTCGCCAACCCGTACGTCGCCGCGGGCCGAGGCTTCATCGACGAGGTCATCCGTCCCCACGAGACCCGGCGCAAGATCGTCGGCGCGCTCGGGCGGCTCGAGAACAAGCGCGCGCGCAACCCGCCGAAGAAGCACGG
>JAHDVQ010000088.1:7502-16490 GCA_023384595.1 Vicinamibacteraceae bacterium
GTCTACTCGGACTGCGACAGGTACGCGCCCCACGTGCGCTATGCCGACCGCGCGTTCCACCTCGGGCCGAACCCTCCCGTCGAGAGCTACCTGCGCATCGACAGGCTGGTGGACGTCGCGCTCGAGTCGGGCGCCGACGCCGTGCATCCCGGCTACGGGTTCCTGGCCGAGAACGAGGCGTTCGCGGCGGCGTGCCGCGACGCGGGCCTCGTCTACGTCGGCCCGTCGGCCGAGGCCATTCGCCAGATGGGGAGCAAGACCGACGCGCGGCAGGCGGCGCGGGCGGCCGGCGTGCCCATCGTGCCCGGCACCGAGACGCCGCTGCCGGACACGATGCCCGACGAGGAGATGGCGGCGGTCGCCGGGTCGATCGGGTATCCGCTGCTCGTGAAGGCCGTCGCCGGCGGCGGGGGCAAGGGCATGCGTGTCGTCGCCGACCCCGGCGAGCTGGCGGGCGCGGTGCGCGCCGCGCGCTCCGAGGCGGGTTCGGCCTTCGGCGAGAGCGCGGTGTACTTCGAGCGGCGGCTGGTGCGGCCGCGTCACGTCGAGATTCAGCTCATGGGCGACGAGGCGGGCACGCTCGTGCCCTTCGTCGAGCGCGAGTGTTCGATCCAGCGGCGCCACCAGAAGGTGGTGGAGGAGTCGCCCTCGGTCGCGGTCACGCCGGCGCTGCGCCGCGAGATGGCCGACGCCGCCGTGGCCGTGGCGCGGGAGGTCGGCTACAGCAACGCGGGCACCATCGAGTTCCTGCTCGATCGCGACGGGCGGTTCTACTTCCTCGAGATGAACACGCGGCTGCAGGTCGAGCACCCCATTACCGAGATGGTGACGGGCGTCGATCTCGTCGAGTGGCAGCTGCGCGTCGCGCGCGGGGAGCGCCTCGCCCTCGATCCCGCGCTGACGCTCACCCCGAGAGGCCACGCCATCGAGTGCCGCATCTACGCCGAGGACCCCGATCACGGGTTCCTGCCGTCGCCGGGGCGGGTGCTCGGCCTGCGCGCGCCGTCTGGGCCCGGCATCCGCAACGACGCCGGCGTGGACGTGGGCTTCGAGGTGCCCATCTACTACGATTCGCTGATCTCGAAGCTCGTGGCGTGGGGCGCGACGCGCGACCAGGCGGTCCGGCGCATGCGCCGCGCGCTCTCCGAATACGACGTGCGCGGGATCAGGACCACGATCCCGTTCTTCCAGTGGATCCTCGCCAACGAGGCGTTCCTCGCGGGCGAGGTGGACACGACCACGCTCGACCGCGAACTCGAATCGCGCGCCGGCCGCCCGTTCGTCGAGGCGCCTGCGCGCTCGTCCGACATCGCGCTCGTGGCCGCCGCCATCGACGCCTGGCATCGCGCCTCGGCCGGCGCCGGTGACGGCGCGCGCCAGGCGGCGCCCCCGAGCGGCTGGCGGCTCGCCGCCCGGCGCGAGGCCCTTCGATGACCGCCACCTTCGAGATCGACGTCAACGGGCGCCAGCACTCGGTGAGCGTCGAGCGCCTTGGCGCCGGCTCGTCGCGCTTCCGCCTGACCATCGACGGCCAGGTGACCGAGGTCGATGCCGTGAGGACGGGGTCGGACGTGCTGTCGCTCATCCTCCCGGCGCATGGCCATTCGAGCTACGAGGTCGGCCTGACGCCCGGCCTCGGCGCGGGCGACTGGACGGTGTACCTGCATCAGGGCATGCTCGACGTGAGCGTCAACGGCCGGCGCGCGCGGCGCGCGGGCGTGGCGGCGGCGGCCGGCGAGCAGCGCATCGTGGCGCCCATGCCGGGCAAGGTGCTGCGCGTGCTCGTCGCGCCAGGCGACGAGGTCGCCGTCCGCCAGCCGCTGGTCGTCGTCGAAGCCATGAAGATGGAGAACGAGCTCGCCTCGCCGAAGGCCGGGCGGGTGAAGGACGTGCCGGCGGTGGCGGGCGAGTCGGTCGAGGCCGGCCGCCTGCTGGTCGTCGTGGAGTGAGCCCACGTTGAACGCGCAGCCGCCGGAGCCGCCGGAGACCGTCGCGCCGGTTGAGGCGCCGACCGGGCCGGGCGCGCCTGCCCGGCGTCCGCTGTGGCGCCGCCTGCTGCGCTGGTCGCTCGTCGCCCTGCTCGCGCTCCTCGCGCTGGTGGCCATCGTCTCGGTGGCCGGCCTGACGCTCGACCTGGGCCCGGCGCTCCGCGCGCGCGCCGAGCAGGAAGGCTCCAAGCAGATCCAACGGCCGCTGCACATCGGACGGCTCGGCGTGCACCTCGGATCGGGGCGCTTCGTGCTCGAGGACGTCCGCATCGAGGGCTTGACGCCCGACGCCGAGCCCTTCTTCACCGCGCGGCGCATCGACGTCGCGCTCCCCTGGTGGCGCATCGCTCGCGGGGAGGTCGCGCTCGAGGCCATCGAGCTGGCCGACTGGCGGATGGTGGTCGAGACGTTCCCCGACGGGCGCCACAACTTCATCCACATCCCCCGCCCGCAGCGGCGCGACGGCCCGAGCCGCGTGCGCACGACCCTGCAGCTGCTGCGCGCGACCCGTGGCGAGTTCGTCTACCTCGATCACGGCACGCCCTGGAGCACCATCGCCCGCAACCTGGAGTTCACCATCCTCAAGCGCGACGTGCACCGCGGGCACGTGCGCTTCGACAAGGGCACCATCCAGATCCAGAGCTACGAGCCCCTGTGGGCCAACATGCGCAGCGCGCTGCGCATCGACCAGGGCAAGGTGTACCTCGAGAACCTGGAGCTCGACACCGACGGCGCGGTCACGCGCGGCTCCGGCGTCGTCGACATGGGGCGCTGGCCCGAGCAGACCTACGAGGTGGAATCGGTCGTCGACTTCGCGCGGTCGAAGGATCTCTTCTGGCACGGACAGAACTTCACGCTGTCGGGCGAAGGCCGCTTCGCGGGCACGTTCCATCTCTTCAAGGGCGGCCGCGAGCTGACGGGGCGCTTCGAAACGCCGTGGCTTGGGTGGAACGCGCACCGCTTCGACGACCTGCGCGGCGACCTCGTCTGGACGCCGCGGCGCTTCGCGGTGACCGATGCGGCGTCGGGCTTCTACGGGGGCCGTCTCGGCATCTTCTTCGAGATGGCGCCGCTCGGCCTCGCCGAGCGCCGGGCCGACCTCACGCTGAACGTCGACTACGAGGGCGTCGATCTCGGTCGCTACATGGAGTTCCTCGAGATCGAGGGCATCCGGCTGGCGGGGCGCGCGAGCGGGCGCCACGAGATGCGATGGCCGATGGGCGACTTCGCGGCGCGGACGGGCGGCGGCACCATCACGGCGGAGCCACCCCCCGGCGAGCCCGTGCGCACGCGGGAGCTTCCCGCGGGCCTCGACGCGTACTACGAGCAGTGGGGACTGCCCGCGGGCCCCTTCAATCCCGTGCCGCTCGTCGAGCCCGTGCCCGTGGCGGGCCGCCTCGTCTACCGCTTCGATCCGGCCGGCGTCGAGGTGACCGAGGGCCAGGTGGCCAGCCGCGAGACGTTCGTGGATCTCGAGGGCCGAACGACCTGGGGCGGCCGTGACGCGCGCATGCCGTTCCGCGCGACGAGCACCGACTGGCAGGAGAGCGACCGCGTCCTCGCCGGCGTGATCCGTGCCTTTGGCGGCAGCGCGCGGGCCGTGCCGGTGGGCGGCTACGGCACCTTCGACGGCGTGATGACCGGCGACTTCCGGGCGCCCCGCATCGAGGGGCGCTTCGACGGCGCGCACCTGCGGGCCTGGAACGTGGACTGGGGGTCGGCGACGGCCGATCTCGTCATCCAGAACTCGTACGTGGACGTCACGCGGGGCGTCATGCGCCGCGACGACATGCGCGTGGACGTCGAGGGCCGGTTCGCGCTGGGCTACCCGCGCAGCGACGGCGGCGAGGAAATCGACGCCCGCGTGAGGCTCTCGCGCTGGAGCCTTGCGGATCTGCGGCACGCCTTCGAGCTGTACGACTACCCGGTCGACGGCCGCGTGTCGGGCGATCTCCACCTCTACGACCGCTACGAGCGGCCGCACGGGTTCGGGCGCCTCGTCATCGAGGACGGCGTCGCCTACGACGAGCGCTTCGATCGCGGCACCGCGACGCTGCGCTTCGAGGGCGAGGGCGTGCGCCTGGACGCGCTCGAGATCCACAAGGGGCCCGGCGTCGTGACGGGCGCGGCCTACGTGGGCTGGGCGGGCACCTACTCGTTCAACGCCGAGAGCCGGAACATGCGCCTCGAGGACGTGCAGCTCGTGACCTACCCGCAGGCCCCGGTGAACGGCGTGCTGCAGTTCACGGCCAGCGGCAGCGGCACCTTCCTCAACCCCCGCTACGAGGTGCGCGGGCGGGTCGAGGACCTCTACATCGCGAACGAGGGCGTCGGGCAGGTCACGGCCCGCATGGTGGTCCGCGACGATCAGATGATCATCGAGCAGCTCGAGGCCGCCTCGCCGCGCCTGGCCGTCTCGGGCACGGGGCGCGTGGCGCTGACCGAGGAGTCGGACGGCGAGCTGACGTTCCGCTTCTCGGACACCTCGCTCGATCCCTACCTGCGCGCGTTCCAGCCCGGCGTCTCGCCGTACACGTCGGCCGTGGCGAGCGGCACCGTCCACGTGCGCGGCGAATTGAGCAACCCCGATCACCTCCGCGTCGACATCGTCGCCGAGCAGGTCGATCTGCAGTTGTACGACTACGCGGTGCGCAACGACGGCCCGATCCGCCTGGCGTTCGATCGGCAGGTGCTCGCGGTCGATCGCCTGCGCCTCGTCGGGGAGGGGACCCAGATCGAGGTCTACGGCGAGGTGAGCGTGGCGGAGGATCGCATCGCGCTCAGCGCGCTCGGCGAGGCGAACCTCGGCATCCTGCAGGGGTTCATCCGCGACATCCGCAGCTCGGGGCAGGCCGAGGTCCAGGGCGAGGTGCGGGGCACGCTCGCGAAGCCAATCGTGCAGGGAAGCGCGACGATCACCGACGGGCGGGTGCGGCAGTTCACGCTCCCGCACGCGATCGAGGCCCTGAACGGACGCATCGAGTTCGACAGCAGCGGCGTGAGCCTCGACGGGCTGAGCGGACGCCTGGGCGGGGGCGCGGTGCACTTCGGCGGGCGCGTCGACTTCACCGGGCTCGCGCCGAGTCGGTTCGCGCTCACCGCGCGCGGCACCGACATGCGCATCCGGTACCCGGAGGGATTCCGCTCGGTGGTCGATGCCGACCTGGCGCTGCGCGGCGACGTGCTGAGGCCCATCGTGTCGGGCACCGTCACGGCGAAGAGCGCCGTGTGGTCGGGCGCGCTCGACACCTCGGGCACGGGCATCTTCGGCGTGGCGGCCCTTGGCGGCGAGGGAACGCCGGCCTCGGCGGCGCCCTCGGGCATCCCGCTCGCCTTCGATCTGCGCGTGACGGCCCCGTCGACGCTCCGCATCGAGACGCGCGCGGCGCGCCTCGTGTCGAGTGCCGACCTCGTGCTGCGCGGCACCTACGACGCGCCGCTGCTCTTCGGCCAGGTCGAGATCGAGCGGGGCGAGGTGCTCTTCGAGGGCAACCGCTACCAGGTGACGCAGGGCACGGTGGACTTCGCCAACACCACGCGCATCGAGCCGTTCTTCGACATCGAGGCCGAGACCCGCGCCCGCGCGCCGGGGCAGATCTACCGGGTCGTCTTCCGCGTCACCGGCACGCCCGACCGCTTCCGGTTCGACCTCACCTCGGACCCGCCGCTCTCGGCCGTCGACATCCTCTCGCTGCTCTTCGGCGACACGCGCGATCCGAGCGACCCGGAGCTGCGGGCGCTGCGCACGCCGAACCGGTCTGAGGAGGAGCTGATTGCCACGCAGGCGGCGCGCCTGCTGGCCAGCCCGATCTCGGCCAACGTCGGACGCGTCGTCGAGGAGACCTTCGGCGTCGACCAGGTGCAGATTGCCCCGTCGCTCGGCGATCTCGAGACGCTGCAGTCGGCGCGGGTGAACCCCTCGGCGCGGCTCACCATCGGCAAGCGCATCTCGGAGCGCCTCTACCTGACGTACGCGCGCGCGCTGTCGACCTCGTCGCGCGATCAGCTTCTCTTCGTGGAGTTCAACCAGAGCGATCGGCTGTCGTGGATCGTCTCGCAGAACGAGGACTCGACCTACGCGGTCGACGTCCGCGTGAGGCACGTCTTCTGATGCGCCGCGCCGTCGCCCTGCTCGCCGTCGCGGTCGTGCTCGTCCTGGGCGCGGCGGCTCCGGCCCGCGCGCAGCTGGACGACTACATCGGCCAGCCGATTGCCGCGGTGCGCGTGTACGAGGCGGGCCAGCTCGTGACGGCCGGCCAGGTCGTCGACCTCGTCGAGACGCGCGCCGGGTTCCCGCTCTCGCTCGACCGCGTGCGCGAGTCGATCCTGCAGCTGGTCGCGCTCGGCCGCTACGAGGACGTGCGGGTCGAGGCCGAGCGGGGCGAACTGGGCCTCACCATCGTCTATCGCCTCGAGCGCATCCGCGTGGCGTCGCGGCTCGCCTTCGAAGGGCGGAAGGCGCTCGACGAGGATCTGCTGCGCGACGCCGTCGCGGCGCCGCTCGGACGTCCACCACGACTGGCGCGCGCGGCGCAGGCCGAGTCGGCGCTGCGCGCCCTGTACGCCCGCCACGGGTTCGAGGCTGCCTCGATTGCCTCGGCGCCGCGCGTCGGGCCGGACGGCGAGGCGACGCTCGAGTTCCGCATCGACGCGGGCGAGCGGCGGGCCATCGCGCACCTGGACGTCGAGGGGGCGGTGCCCTTTGGCGAGGCCCGGCTCCTGTCGCTGCTGAAGCTCTCGACCGGCGGGCGGTGGAATCCGGCCGAGGCCGAGGCGCGTACCGAGCGCGCGCTGCGCGAGTTCCGTGAGCAGGGGTACTACGAGGCGACGCTGCGCACCACGGCCGTCCCGGCCAGCGCCGGACAGGGCGTCGCCGTCACCGTGGCGGTGGACGCCGGCCCGAAGACGACGCTCGTCTTCGAAGGCGATCCGCTGCCGCGGTCGCGCCTCGACGCGTTCGTGCCCCTCGAGCGCGAGGGCGCCGCCGACGAGGACCTGCTCGAGGACTCGAAGCTCCGCATCGAGCGCTACCTGCAGGCGGGGGGATTCTGGCGCGCGCAGGTGGACTACCGCCGCGAGCTCGACGACCCGGGATCGCAGCGCATCGTGTTCACCGTGCGGCAGGGCCGGCGCGCGGTGACCGGCGCGATGGCCGTCTCGGGCAACACGGCGATTCCGACCGCCGAACTGCTCGGCAGCCTCACCCTCGAGACGGGCGAGCCGTTCGTCCAGGCCACGCTCGACGCCGACCTCGCGCGGCTCTCGAACCTCTACGCGCAGCGCGGGTACGCCAACGCGCGGCTCGACGCCGTGCTCGCGACCCGGGAGCCGGCCGAGGCCGGCGCGCCGGTGGTCGTCGAGCCCCGTCTCCGCGTCCAGGAGGGGCCCCGCACGCTCGTGGGCGACGTCGCATTCCAGGGCCTCGACTCGGTCGACGAGGCGACGCTGCGGGCGAGGCTGCGCGCCGCCTCAGGCGCTGCCTTTTACGCGCCGCTCGTCGTCCAGGATCGCAGCGCCGTGCTCCGCGCGCTCGTCTCGCGCGGCCACGTGAACGCCCGCGTCGAGGTGACGCCCGCGTTCTCGGCCGACCAGACGCGCGTGGACCTCCGCTACACGGTCGACGAAGGCCCCCGCGTGCTCGTCGACCGCATCATCATCGTCGGCAACCGGCGGACGAGCACTCGCACGATCCTCCGCGAGCTGCAGGTGGAGTCGGGCGCGCCGCTCGATCCCGACGCGCTCACCGAGTCGCAGCGGCGGCTGGCGGCGCTCGGGCTCTTCCGCCGCGTGCGCGTCGAGGACGTGAGCTCGCCCGGCGAGACGAGCCGCGACGTCGTCGTGACCGTCGAGGAGGCGCCGCCCACCTCGATCGGATACGGCGCCGGTCTCGAGGTGGGCCGGCGGCTGCGTCAGGAGGGCGACGAGGGCACCGCGGTGGAGCGCACCGAGTTCGCGCCGCGCGGGTTCTTCGAGATCGGCCGTCGCAACCTGTTCGGCAAGAACCGCAGCATCAACCTGTTCGTGCGCGGGAGCCTGCGCGAGCGCGACCCGACAGGCGAGGTCTCGAACCGCGTCGGCCTCAACGAGTACCGCGTGCTCACGGTGTTCCGCGAACCGCGCCTCTTCGGCACGACGGCCGACGCCGAGTTCACCGCCTTCGCCGAGCAGGCCGTGCGATCGAGCTTCAACTTCTCGCGGAACGGCGTCACGGCGCTCGTGTCGAGGCGCATGTCGCGGCAGTGGACCCTGGCCGGCCGCTACACGCTCGGCAGCACCAAGATCTTCGACGCCCGGTACAACCCGGACGAGCAGCCGCTCATCGACCGGCTGTTTCCGCAGGTCCGGCTGTCGGTCGTGTCGAGCACCTCGTTCTGGGACACGCGCGACGACGTGCTCGACCCGACGCGCGGGGCGCTCGTCGGCGTCGAGACCGACGTGGCGGTCTCGGGACTCGGGTCCGAGGTGGGCTTCGTGAAGACGCTCGTCCAGGGATTCGCCTACCGGCGCCTGCCCGGCACCTCGCGCGTGGTCGTCGCGGCCGGCGCCCGCCTCGGCCTCGCCACGGGCTTCGACCGCACCGTCTCGCGGGACCTGCCGGCGAGCGAGCGGTTCTATGCCGGCGGCGACACGACGGTCCGCGGGTACGCGCTCGACCGGCTGGGCGACGGCCCGACGATCGATCGCAACGGCTTTCCCACGGGCGGCAACGGCCTCGTCATCCTCAATGGCGAACTGCGGTTTCCTGTGTGGCGGTCGGTCGGCGGCGTCGCCTTCGTGGACGCGGGGAACGTCTTCCTGCGAGCCTCCGACATCGAGTTGACGCGCATCCGGACCGCCGTGGGCGCCGGGCTGCGCTACAAGTCGCCCGTCGGTCCCATTCGCTTCGACATCGGGTTCAAGCTCGATCCGCAGACCTTTGCCGACGGCACGCGCGAGCGGCGGTATGCGCTGCACATCAGCATCGGACAAGCGTTCTAATGGGCTCTAGCCTACAGGCCCT
>JAHDVQ010000365.1 GCA_023384595.1 Vicinamibacteraceae bacterium
GGCGAGAACGTCGCCGGAGGCGACGTGCTGCGCGTGCTCGTGAAAGCGGGCGACGTCATCGCCCGCGACCAGCCCGTCGTGGAGCTCGAGACCGACAAGGCCACCATCGAGGTGCCGTCATCGGTGGCCGGCACGGTGACCGAGGTGAAGGTCGCCGCGGGTCAGAAGGTGAAGGTGGGCGACGTGCTGCTCGTCGTGACCGGCGAGGGCGCGGGCGCTGCGCCTACGGCTCCGCCCACACAGGACAAGGAGGCGGCGAGTCCCGCCGCGGCCGCGCCCGCGGAAGAAGAGGGCGACACGTCGGCCGACGACGAGTGGCCCGAGGCGCGGCGCGCCGAGCCAGAAGGGGAAGCGGAAGAGGAACAGGAAGAGGCGGAGGCGGAAGGCGAGCAGATCGGGCGCGCCGGCGTCTACGGCGAGACCGAAGGCGGCCTCGATGTGATGCATCCGGGCCCCCTGCGGCGCCGCGCCACGGACAAACCGGGCATGCACGAGGACGCGCTGGCCGAAGCCGCCGCCGATGCGACCAGCCCCCGGGACGCCGCGCCGCCGCAGCGCCGCCGCGGAGAAGCCGGGGGGCCTGCGGGCCCAGCCCCGGCGGCCCCCTCGGTCCGCCGCACGGCCCGCGAGCTGGGCGTCGACATTCACGACGTCCCGGGAACCGGCCCGGGCGGCCGCATCTCGGTCGAGGACGTGAAGGCGCACGTGAAGCGGCTGATGCGGAGCGGCGCCGGCCGCGCCGCGCAGGCCGGTGCCACCCCGATGGCCGCCGGCGTGCCCGTCCCGGTGCCCCTGCCCGACTTCGCGAAGTGGGGCGACATCGAGCGCCAGTCGATGCGCGCCGTGCGGCGCACGACCGCGCAGCGCCTGTCGGTCGCCTGGACGCAGATCCCGCACGTCACCAACCACGACAAGGCCGACATCACCGAGCTCGAGGCCCTGCGCAAGCAGTACGGCAAGGAAATCGAGGCCGCGGGCGCCAAGCTCACGGTGACGGCCATCGCCGTCAAGGTGGTGGCGGCGGCGCTCAGGAAGTTCCCGCTCGTGAACGCCTCCATCGACATGGCCCGCGAGGAGATCGTCGTCAAGAAGTACGTGCACATCGGGATTGCGGTGGACACCGATCGCGGCCTGCTCGTGCCGGTGATCCGGGATGCCGACAAGAAGAGCATCACGGAGATCTCCGTGGAGCTGACGCAGCTGAGCGAGCGCGCGCGGACGAAGAAGACGACCCTCGAGGAGATGGAGGGCGGGACCTTCACCATCACCAACCTCGGCGGCATTGGCGGCACCTCGTTCACGCCCATCGTGAATCACCCGGAGGTCGCCATTCTCGGCATGTCGCGGGCGGCGATGGAACCGGTCTGGCGCGACGAGGCGTTCGAGCCGCGGCTCATGCTCCCGCTGTCGTTGTCGTACGACCACCGGCAGGTCGACGGGGCCGATGCGGCGCGGTTCCTGCGGTTCGTGTGCGAGGCACTCGAGCAGCCGTTCTTGCTTGCGCTGAGATAGGGCCTTGGGCCTTGGCCTTGGCGCTGGGCGTTGGGCGCTGGGGCCTTGGGTGGGCGTTGGGCGTTGGGCGCTGGGCGTTGGGCGGGCCGGCTGAAGCCGGCCCCTCCAGTGAGGATATATCGTGGCTGATGTGCAGGTTGCTGTGGTCGGAGCGGGTCCGGGCGGGTACGGCGCGGCCTTCATGGCCGCCGATCTGGGGTTGAAGGTCGCGCTGATCGATGCGGAGCCCAATCCGGGCGGCGTGTGCCTGTACCGCGGATGCATCCCGTCGAAGGCCCTGCTGCATGTCGCGAAGCTCCTCGACGAGGCGAAGCACGCCGAGGCCTGGGGCATTGCCTTCGGTGAGCCCGCCATCGACGTCGACAAGCTGCGCGGCTTCAAGGAGCAGGTCGTCGCGAAGCTCACGGGCGGCCTCGGGCAGCTCTCGAAGCAACGCAAGGTCGAGTACATCCAGGGTCGCGCGAGCCTCGTCGATCCGCACACGTTGAGCATGGCCACGGAGAAGGGCGAGGAGCGGCGGCTGTCGTTCGAGCACCTGAT
>JAHDVQ010000089.1:0-4785 GCA_023384595.1 Vicinamibacteraceae bacterium
GTCATCGGCATCCAGAACCAGCCGGGCACGACGCTCATGACCATCTCGGACCTCACCGACATCGACGCCGAAGTGAAGGTGGCCGAGGCCGACGTGCTGCGCCTCGCGGTGGGCCAGCCGGCGACGGTGCTGCTCGAGGCCATCCCCGGGCGACGCTTCCCGGGGAAGGTCGTCGAGATCGGCGCAAGCGCCCTGCAGCCCGCAGGCGCGACCGCGGCGGCCGCCGCCGCGCGCGAGTTCCGCGTGGTCGTCCGCCTCGACTCGGCCGACGTCGCGCTGCGCCCCGGCCTCACGTGCGACGCCGAGATCCTGACGGAGGAACGCCGGAACGTGCTGACCGTCCCGCTGCAGGCGGTCGTGCTGCGC
The DNA here is from genome assembly GCA_023384595.1 of Vicinamibacteraceae bacterium. Lineage (GTDB taxonomy): Bacteria > Acidobacteriota > Vicinamibacteria > Vicinamibacterales > JAFNAJ01 > JAHDVQ01. The sequence continues at coordinate 367 of JAHDVQ010000089.1, forward strand.
CCCTCCGCGACGGCGGCGGCCCCGGGCGCCGGGGCCGCTCCGGGCGCCCCGGCCGCAACCGACGCGCCCGCGGGCGCCGGTGGCACGAGCCTCGCCCGCCCCGGCGAGCAAGCCGGCGTCTTCGTCGTCGATGGCGACCGCGCGCGGTTCCGGCCCGTGGAGACCGGCATCATCGGAGGCCTCGACGTCGAGGTTCGCGGCGTCGAGCGCGGAGCCGAGGTCGTCGCCGGCCCCTACCAGACGCTGCGCGAACTGCAGGACGGCGGGCGCATCCGCCGGTAGCCCTGCGCGCGGCGCGCGGCGCCGGTGCCGTCTGCTAGACTGACCCCATGTCGAAAGTCGAGCGGCTCACCTGGGGCCGCAACACCGTCGAGACGGCGTGTCCGCTCGACTGCCCCGACGCCTGCTCGCTCGGCGTGCGCGTCGAGAACGCGCGGGTCGTCGCCATCGACGGCTCGACCCGCAATCCCGACACGGCGGGCTTCATCTGCGGCAAGGTTCGCGGATTCCACGAGCGGGTCTACAGCGAATTCCGGTTGAAGCACCCCGCCGTCAGGACGGGGCCCAAGGGCCGCGGGGCCTTCACGCGCGTCAGCTGGGACGAGGCGCTCGCGCTCGTGGCCGATCGCCTGCGCGCGGCCCGCGACACGCACGGCGGCGAGTCGATCCTGCCCTTCTACTACGGCGGTTCCAACGGCCTGCTCACGCAGCACACGACGGACCTCGATCTGTTCCGCCGGCTCGGCGCCTCTCGGCTGCTGCGCACCTTCTGCGCCGCGCCGTCGGGTGCGGCCGCCGACTCGCTCTACGGCAAGATGCCGGGCGTCGCCTACGAGGATTACGTGCACGCGCGGCTCATCATCGTCTGGGGCGCGAACCCGCCGGTGTCGGGCATTCACCTGGTGCCCCACATCCGCGAAGCCCAGAAGCGCGGCGCCCGCCTCGTCGTCATCGATCCGCGCGAGACGAATCTGGCGCGGCTGGCGGACCTTCACCTGCCCGTCAGGCCCGGCACCGATCTGGCCGTCGCGCTGTCGATGATGAACGCGCTGTTCTCGTCAGGACGTGCCGACGAGGCCTTCCTCGACGCCCACGCCGACGGCGTCGAGGCGCTGCGCGAGCGCGCGGCCGAGTGGAGCTTCGAGCGCGCGTCGGCGGTGAGCGGCATCCCCGCCGAGGCCCTCGCGCGTCTCACCGACTGGTATGCGGAGACCTCACCGGCCCTCATCCGCTGCGGCTGGGGACTCGAGCGCAACAGGAACGGCGGAAGTGCGGTGGCCGCCGTGCTCGCGCTGCCGGCCGTCGCCGGGAAGTTCGGCGTGCGCGGGGGCGGCTACACGCTCAGCAACTCCGCGTCGTGGGGCCTGCAGGCGGAGGCCTGGCAGGACGTCGCCGCGCCAGCGACCCGCACCGTCAACATGAGCCGCCTCGGACGCGTGCTCCTCGAGCTCACCTCGCCGCCAATCGCGGCGCTCTTCGTCTACAACGCGAACCCCGTGGCGACGGCGCCCGATCAAAACCGTGTCGTCCAGGGGCTCAGCCGCGACGATCTCTTCACGGTGGTCTTCGATCAGGTGATGACCGACACGGCCGCCTACGCCGACGTCGTGCTCCCGGCGACGACCTTCCTCGAGCACTGGGATATCAGCCGGGGATACGGCTCGTACGCCCTCCAGCTCGTGAAGCCCGTCGTGGAGCCCGAGGGCGAGGCACGCCCCAACGGCGAGGTCTTCTCGGAGCTGGCCGTGCGCCTTGGCCTGCGGGACGAGGTGGAAACGGAAACCGAGACGCTGATGCGCGTGACCGGCCACCTGCCCGAGGCGCAGCGCGAACCGCTCCTCGACGGACGGCTCGTGGAGCCGCCGACGGGACGGACGCCCATCCAGTTCGTCGACGTCTTTCCGAACACGCCAGGACGGCGCATCCGTCTGTGCGACGAGCAGGCCGACGAAGCCGCGCCCGAAGGGCTCTACGGCTACCAGGCCGACCCGGCCACCGACGCGTACCCCCTCGCGCTCATCTCACCCGCCACCGAGAAGACCATCAGCTCGACGATGGGAGAACGGCATTACGTCCCCGCCTCGCTCTACTTGCATCCCGGCGATGCGGAAGCGCGCGGCATCGAGGACGGCGACGTGGTGCGCGTCTTCAACGCGCTCGGCGAGGTGCACTGCCGGGCTGCCGTGGGCCCGCGCATCGCGCGCGGCACGGTGAGCCTGCCGAAGGGGTTGTGGCGGAGACACTCGCTGAACGAACGCACGTCGAATGCGCTCGTTCCGGATCACATGTCGGACCTCGGCGCGGGCGCGTGTTTCAACGACGCCCGCGTCGAGGTGGTACGGGTCATGGCCGCCGATCTCGGCGGCCAACACCTGGGGCTCTGGGTGTCGGCCGACGAATCGACGCGTGTGAATTGACCGCGCCGGGGCGCGGTCAGGCCGTTGGCTCTTCGGGAAGACGGCCCCGCCCGCCACGGCTGATCTTGCCGCCCTTGCGGCCCGCCTGCCTGGCTTCCTCGGAGGTCCACTCGTGAGCGGTCCCCTTCTGGTGGGCCGCCCGTCCACCCTTGCTCGCAATCTCGCGCTGCTTGTCGGGCGACATCGACGCGAATCCCCGGCGTTCCTTGCGTCGCCCCGTCTCCGGTGTGTCGTGAGGCATCATGGCGACACCCTCCTTGTGCTGGTCGCCCCTCGGCCGGCGACCGGCGGAAGCACCCGCCCGGGCCGCCGCCGACGTGTCGACGGTGTGGTCACGTGTAACAACTCATCAGACGCACGGGACTCCGCCCCGGTTCGCGCCGATGCCCTGCGCCGTTCAGGGCACACGTGACCAGAGAATGTGGGGAGGATTCGATTCTAGCCCCGCCATGGGGGGCAAATGCAAGAGGTAAGCGACGGACGAGGTTGGAACAGACGAGCTTATAGCCTGGAACGCGGCGCGGCGACGCCCGTCTCGGCCGGAGCATCGCTGCGTGCGGGCGGCACCGTGGACGGCGGCGACGGCGAGGACGAGGGCGGCGCCGGCGTGGCCGGCACGCCGGGGGGAATCCACAACGCGCTCACGAGCGCGAGCGCGGCGACGACCGCGCCGAAGACGAACGCGCGGTGAATGGCCATCTCCATCAGGCGCGGGTCGTGCTCGCCGCCCGGGGGCAGCGAGGCCGCGATGACCGCCCCCATCATCGACACGCCGACGGCGCCGCCGATGCTGCGCGTGAACTGCCCGAGCGAGGTGGCGACACCCAGCCGCTGCCGCGACACCGCCTGCTGCAGCGCCAGGAGCAGCGCGAGCATCGTGGTGCCCATGCCGAGGCCCATCAGGCCGAGATCGACGTACATCTCGAGCGGCGACGAGCCGTGCCCGACGCGAAGCAGCCCCGCGAAGCCGAGCGTGACCAGCGCCAGGCCCGTCAGGATGCAGGGGCGGAATCCCACCTTCGGCAGGATCCGGCCCGTCACCACCGACATCACCACCCAGCCGATGAGCAGCGGCGAGAGCGCGTGGCCGGCCTCGCTGGCCGTGCCGCCGAGCACCGTCTGCACGAAGAGCGGCACGTACGACAGCGCGCCGAACATGGCCACGCCGACCAGGAAGCCCGAGATGGTCGCCGAGGCCACCAGGCGATCGCCGAGCATGTCGAGCGGCAGGATGGGCTCCTCGCTCTTGCGCTCGATGAGCACGAAGAAGACGCCGAGCGCGACGGCCGCGGCATAGAGGCCCGCGACAGCGGGCGCCGGGAGCACGGCGTCGGCCGAGCCCGTCTGCCCGAGCGCCAGCATGAGCAGGGTCACCGAGCCCATCATCGCCAGTGCGCCGCGGTAGTTGACACGCGCCGTCCCATGGCGCTCCGCGTCGACGAAGGCCCAGCCCACGAGCGCGGCGGCCGCCACGCCGAACGGGATGTTCAGGTAGAAAATCCAGCGCCACGAGAGCGCGTCGGTGATGTAGCCGCCGGCGAGCGGCCCGACGATCGAGGCCACGCCCCACACCATGCTGATGAGGGCCTGCGTGCGGGCCCGCTCCCTGAGCGTGTAGATCTCGCCCAGGATGGTCATGCCGAGCGGCAGCAGCCCGCCGGCGCCGAACCCCTGGATGGCGCGGTACACGATCAGCTCGGTCATCGACCGCGCCGCGCCCGAGAGCACGGAGCCGAGCAGGAACACGGCCACCGCCGCCATGTAGAAGCGCCGCCGCCCGTAGAGATCCGAGAGCTTGCCCCAGAGCGGCACCGTGACGGTCGAGGTGAGGAGGTAGCCGGAGAACACCCAGCTGTAGTGCGCGAGGCCGCCCAGCTGCGTCACGATGGTCGGCATGGCGGTGGCGACAATCGTGGCCTCGATGGCGGCAAGGAAGCTGCCGCCCATGACCCCGAGGGTGATGAGGCCTCGCCGCGAGATGCGTCTGTACGTCATGCGCCGT
>JAHDVQ010000089.1:4885-13000 GCA_023384595.1 Vicinamibacteraceae bacterium
GACCCCGAGGGTGATGAGGCCTCGCCGCGAGATGCGTCTGTACGTCATGCGCCGTTCGAGCCGACTTGTCAGTATAGCGTTGTAGAATCAGCTGATCGGCGGATCGGCGGATCGGCGGATCGGCGGATCGGCGGATGCCGGATGCCGAATGCCGGACGCCGGATGCCGGATGCCGGATGTCGGAGATCCTATGAGAACCGTGAAGTGCGTGAAGCTCGGGCGCGACCTGCCCGCCCTCGACGAGAAGCCGTGGCCCGGTGAGCTGGGCGATCGCATTTACGCCCAGGTATCGGCCGAGGCGTGGGCCATGTGGGAAGAGCGGATGAAGATGATCCTGAACGAGTACCGCCTGCTGCCGTGGCAGAAGGAGGCTCAGGATCTGATGGCGCGGCAGATGGAGGAGTTCTTCTTCGGCGCGTCGGACACGCTCCCGCCCGACTTCGTCCCCCCTCAGACCTGACGCGGCCGTAGGGGCGGCCGTAGGGGCGGGCTTCAGCCCGCCCCGTCACGCACGCACCTCCGCCCCATCACGGCCCCTCACCGGGCGCCGGCCGCGAGCCCCCAGCCGTCGAGCGACCCGCCGGCCGCACTCCGCAGCAACAGCCCGTCGAGCGTGCTCGTCTCGCCGGACGCCGTCACGAACCGCAGCGCCAGCGACCACGGCGCCGCCATCGGACAGGCGGCGATGCGGCGAACGAAGAGACCCGCCTCCCCTACGCGGCACTCGGCGTGCAGCGGGCCATGCCGGAGCCCCATCGCGAGCGCGCCGTGGACGACCATGGCTGCCATGCGGCGCTGATCGTCGAAGCCGAGCGGCGCCGTGTCGAGGCGAGGCGCCTCGAGCATCAGCCCCGCCAAGCCGCCCTCGACCGCCGCGCCCGGCGGCGCCGCGACGATCGCGAGCACCAGCAGTTGGCCGCGCGTCATGACCCCCTCGAGCACGATGTCCGTCCCGGGGACGTCGCCTTCGATGAGCACCGCGGGCTCGGCCGGCGCGCCGGCCATGCGCGCGCGGACGGCGGCGCGCACGCGGTCGATGGCAGGGCCGAGCGCCTCGACGGCGTCGGCGCGCACGCCCTCGCCTGGACCTGCGGCATCCAGCGGGCGCACCACAGCGGGAAGGCGCACGCGATCGATCACGGCCTCGAGGGGACGGCCGGCATCGAGCACGACGAACCAGGGCGTGGGGAGATCGGCCGCCATCAGCCGGCCGCGCGTGAGCAGCGGATCGCGGGCGGCCTCGGCGCCGGCCACCGTGTGAAAAGGCAGGCCGAGCCGCGCCGCGGCCATCGCCGCGTCCACTGCCCCCTCGTCGTCTTCGGCGATGAGGCCGGCAAACGCCTGGCGCTCGTGAGAGGCGGCGAGGACGTCGAGCCAGCCGCCGACCGCGGCCGGCACGGGAACCAGATCGACACCGAGGAGCGCCGCCTCGGCGTCGAACCGGCCGGGGCGACCCTGCGCCTCTGCCGCGCTGGCCGATCGCGGGAACACGACGACGCGAGGCGCACCGGCCGGCCCGGAGCTCACCCCTCAGGCTCCGGCCGCCGAGGCGCGCTCGTGGCGCGGCGCGATGAAGCGGTCGTAGGTCACCATCAGCAGCGTCGAGACCACGCCGATGGCGCCCACCCAGTACCACATGTGATGCGCCGTCGCGAAGTTGGCCGACGGCACGAAGACCCCGTCGGTGCGCACACCGATGTAGTGGCTCACGAGCGGGCCGGCAATCCAGCCCGCGACGAACGTCCCGATCGCAATCGGCAGGAACGCGTAGCCCATGTAGGTGCCCACCTGTTCCTGGGGCGCGAGGTCGGCGACGTAGGCGTAGTACCGCGGCGACTGCAGCGACTCGCCCACGGCGAAGATCATGATGGCCACAATCGTCATGGTGAGCGTTGGGAAGGTCCCCATCACGAACCACGACGCGGTCGCGAGCGCGAAGCCGAGCGTCATCGCCACGATCGGGCGGAGCTTCATGGCAAGCGCGGTGACGGGCACGGTCACCAGGATGATGGTCCACGCATCGACCGTCTCGATGATCTCGAAGCGCGAGAACCCCAGCACGTCGCGCACGTAGAACGGCAGCGAGTAGAAGATCTGCCAGAACATCGCCCAGAAGCCCGAGAAGATGACGAGGAAGGCCATGAACCGCGCGTTGGCGACGACCTTCACCATGTCGGCCAGCACCTGGCCCATCGACGGCACCGGCTTGGCGTCGGCAGGCCGCGGCGGCTCCTTGAAGAACAGCACGACGGCCAGCAGCAGCAGGAGCGACACGGCCGACGACATGACGAGCACGTAGGCGATGCCCACGTTCTCGCGCACGGGCAGGGCCAGCAGGGGGCCGACCGCCCCGCCGATGTTCACCAGCGTGTAGTAGATGGAGTAGCCGAGCGACTTCGTCTGTTCGGTGGTCGTGCGGGCCACCGTGCCGACGATGGACGGCTTGATGAGCGAGCCCCCGATGGCCGTGACGACCAGGGCGAGCACCATGTAGGTGCGCGCGCCGAGCGCCTCGACGAGGGGCTGGCCGGCGGGCAGCCCGCCGAGACCGATGAGGAAGTAGCCCAGCGCGAAGATGGCGAAGCACAGCATGAGGCTGCGCCTGAAGCCATAGCGATCGACGACCGTCCCGGCGAGGATGGGCAGGAAGTAGAGCAGCGTGTTGAACAGGCTGCCGACGAGGAACCCCGCCTGCTCGGGTCCCAGCCCGACCTGTTCGGCCACGAAGACCGCGAGGATCGCCTTGCTCGCATAGTAGGCGAAGCGCTCGAACAGCTCGATGACGTTCGCCACCCAGAAGGTCCGGGAGAACCCGGTCCGCATCGTCGTCAGGACACCGGCGTGCTGCACCACTCACTCCTTTTGGCGCCGCGCCCCGGCGGGCGGCGTCGGAGGATGATAGCGGTTCAGCGCTCGTGGCGGAACACCAGCCCCACGAGTTCGTCGATCATGGCCTCGGCCTGGCCCTCGCCGGCCTGGAAGGCGCGCGTCGCGCAGTGCGTCAGGTGGTTGCGCAGCAGCTCGCGCGAGACGGCCCGCAGCGCCTCCTGCACCGACGAGATCTGCACCATGACGTCGGCGCAGTAGCGCTCGTCGTCGACCATCTTCTGCAGCCCGCGCACCTGGCCCTCGATGCGCCGCAGGCGCAGCAGATTGCGGCGCTTGATGTCGGGATCGACGGCCGCCGCGCGCCGGCCGTCGGCGCCAGCAACACAGCCGCACGCCGCCCCCGGCATGGAAGGAGATGACGTCTCGGTCATGTGGGTTCCTCACGTCCCTGTAGGGTCCGGCTTGAGCCGGACCCTACACCATCGCGCTGTGGGGTCCGGCTTGAGCCGGACCCTACGCCATTACGCCATCACGCCAGCCGCGCCCCGCGCAGGCGGAGGCTGTTGGTGACGACGCTCACCGAGCTCACCGCCATGGCCGCGCTCGCGAGGATGGGGCTCAGGAGCACGCCGAACGCCGGGTAGAGCACGCCGGCGGCCACGGGGATGCCGATGACGTTGTAGATGAACGCCCAGAACAGGTTCTGCCGCATCGTCCGCATCGTGCGGCGCGAGAGCGCGATGGCCGAGACCACGCCGCGCGGATCGCTGCGCATGATGGTGACGTCGGCCGCCTCGATCGCGATGTCGGTGCCCGAGCCCATCGCCAGGCCCAGATCCGCCTGGGCCAGCGCGGGCGCGTCGTTGATGCCGTCGCCCACCATGGCCACGACGGCGCCCTCCGCCTGCAGGCGCGAGACTTCCGACGCCTTGTCGGACGGCGAGACCTCGGCGCGCACGTCGGCAATGCCGACCTCGCGGGCGATGGCCTCGGCGGCACGGCGTTGGTCCCCCGTGAGCAGCACCACGGAGAGTCCCAGCCCGCGCAGCGACGCCACCGCCTCGCGCGCCTCAGGCTTGACCCGATCGGCCACGGCCAGCCAGCCGGCGAGCCTCCCGTCGATGGCGGCGTAGACGAGCGTGGCCCCGCGATCGAGCCAGGTCGAGGCCTCGCCGTTCACCTGCTCCGGCGCGAGACCGAGGTCGCGCATGAAGGCTTCGCTGCCGACCGCGACGCCGCGCGCGCCCACCCGCCCCGTCACGCCGCGTCCAACGCGCGCTTCGACCCCGGACGCGGTCTCGACCGTCCGCCCGAGCCGCCGCGCCTCGGCGACGATGGCGTCGGCAAGGGGGTGCTCGGACGCGGCCTCGACGGCCGCGGCCTGCGCGAGCCACCCGCCAGGCTCCCCGTCGTCGTGGCCGACGGCGACGACCGCGGGACGGCCCTCGGTAATCGTGCCGGTCTTGTCGAAAACGACCGTGGTCACCTGGCCGGCGCGTTCGAGCGCCGCGCCGCCCTTCACGAGCAGCCCCAGATCGGCGCCGCGCCCCGTGGCCACCATCACCGCCGTCGGCACGGCCAGGCCCATCGCGCAGGGACACGCGATGATGAGCACGGCCACGGCAGCCGCCGTCGCCCGGGCGAACGCGCCCTGGTCGACGGCCACGAACCAGACGACGAAGGTTGCGATGGCCAGCGAGATGACCGCCGGCACGAAGATGCCGCTCACGCGGTCGGCCAGCGCCTGGATGGGCGCCCGGGAGCTCTGCGCCTCGCGCATCAGCTGGACGATGCGGGCGAGCACGCTGTCGGCGCCGAGCGTCGTGGCGCGATACCGGAACGCGCCCGTGCGGTTGATGGTGCCGCCGATGACGCGGTCGCCCGGCCCGCGATCGACGGGCAGCGGTTCGCCCGTGAGCATCGACTCGTCGATGGCCGTCGTGCCGTCGACGATCTCGCCATCGACCGGCAGGCGCTCACCGGGACGCACGAGGATGATGTCGCCCCCCCGCACGGCGTCGACGGTGACGTCGTGCTCGCCCTCGTCGGTCACCACGCGCGCCGTCGGCGGCTGCAGGTGGACGAGCCCGCGCAGGGCCGCCGTCGTCTGGCGCTTGGCCCGCGCCTCGAGGAGGTTCCCGACGAGCACGAGCGCGATGATGAGGATGACGGCCTCGTAGTAGACGTCGGGCGCGATGCCATGGCGGAGGAAGAGATCCGGCGCGAGCGTCGCGGCCATCGAGTAGACGAACGCCGCGCCCGTGCCGACGGCCACGAGCGTGCTCATGTTCGCCGAGTGGTGGCGGAATGCGTTCCAGGCGCGCACGTAGAAGTGGCGGCCCGCCCAGAGCACCACGGCGAGCGTGATGGCGAGCAGCGCGAACGAGAGCACGCGCGGGTCGATGGCGTACAGCCACGGCATCGTGCGCTCGAGGGCGGGCGTGAGCGCCCGCATCGCCCAGGCCATGAACGGGTCCACCGTCGTGTGGGCCGCGTGCCCGCCGTGCGCGTCGGTCGACATGAGCGGCATCGACGCGATCATCGCCACGGCCCCGGCGACGAGGGCGAAGATCGCCTTCGCCGAGAGCGACCGGAACTCGCGCGCGGCCTCGGCATCCTGCGCCTCGAGTTCCTCGAGCGCCGACTGGTGGGGCGCCGGCAGGTGCGCCTCGTAGCCGGTGTCGCGAATGACGTCGACCAGCTGCTCGGCCGACACCGTGGACGGGTCGAAGACGACCGCCGCGTTCTTGAGCATCAGGTTGACCGACGCGCCGGACACGCCGGGCGTGCGCTCGAGGGCGCGGCCGACGGCCGCCGAGCAGGCGGCGCACGTCATCCCGCCGACAGGCAGCGTGATGCGCGTCGTCGTGTCCGGCCCGTCGCCGGCGGCGACGGGCGGCTCGACGGGTCGATCGACAAGATCGGGAGCCATGATCTCTTCCCTATCCAATCGCGCCTCAGCGCGAGCGCCGGGGCGCGATGAAGAAGTACCAGTTCACCCACGCGATGGCGGCCGCGCCACCAACGACCACCACCCACTCGGCAGGCGTCACGACGCGACCCGCGCGGGATACCCCGCATCGTCCACGGCCTTGACGAGCGCGTCGGCCGACGTGCGGGCCGGGTCGATCTCCACCGTCGCCGACCCCACGGCGACGTCGGCCACGGTCGCCCCGGGCACTTGCTCGAGCGCCTTCTTCACGCGGGCCACGCAGTGGCCGCAGCTCATGCCGTCGATTGCCAGCTGAACAGTCATCAGATACCTCCGAGGGGTATCCTAGCAGATAGGGGTAGGGGGTATCAAGCCCCGCCAGCCCTGTAGTAGCCTTTGTAGCCTTTGCAGGCTCTGTAGCCTCTGTAGGCTCTGTAGGCTTTGTAGCCTTTGCAGGCTCTGTAGGCTTTGTAGCCTGTTCTCCCGCTCTAGATCAGCTGCCTGAGCTGCTCGAGTCCGGCGGCGACGTCGGCGCCGAGGTGGATGCGGATGGCGCGGCGGCCGCGCTCGTTGAGCACCTCGAGGTCGCCGCGCGCCTGCGCGGCCTTGATGACGCCGAAGGAGTACCGTTGCCCGGGCACGGGCAGGTCGTCCCTGTCATCGCAGGTGATCTGCAGGAAGACGCCGGTGGGCGGACCGCCCTTGTAGGCCTGTCCGGTGGAGTGCAGGAAACGCGGGCCGAACCCCAGGCACGTGGCCGCACCCGTGCGTGCCAGGACCGCCTTGCGCATCTCCTGCAGCACCTCACGATGGGCGGGCGTCATCTCGACGTAGGCCAGCAGGGCGAAGTAATCGCCGGGACCGATGCGCCCGAGGTGCGCCCCGACGAGGCCGGCGAGCGACCGATCGCTCACCGCGCGTTCGAGCGCACGCTCGTTGGCCGCGTCGGCGAAGAGCGTCAGGCCCTGCTCCCGGGCCGTCGCCGTTTCGGGCGGCAGCGCGCCCCGGCCCTCGTACTCGTCGGTGAGCGCCCGGGTCTTGACCTTGCTGGCTTCGACGTCGGGCTGGTCGAACGGGTGGATGTCCATCACGGCGCCCGCCGCAGCCGTCGCCACCTCCCAGCGGAAGAACTCCTGCGCCAGACTCCACGTCGAGGCGATCTCGATCCTGACGACCGGGTGGCCGCGCCCGGCGAGCGCCTCGAGCCGCGCGGCGTATCCGTCATCGACGCCGCTCCGGTGCAGGTGTACGAACACGCGGTCGTCGCCGTAGCGTTCGGCCTCCACCACCGGCTCGAGATCGACCGGGATGATGGCCTTTCCCTGCTTCCCGGTGGATTCCGCGATGAGCTGTTCGAGCCACGCGCCGAGGCCGGCGACCTCGGGCGAGGCGAAGAACGTGAGCTTGTCGCGCCCGCGCTCGGCGAGGGTGCCGAGGAGCACGCCAAGGCCGACGCCCGGGTTCTCGAGCGCGTTGTCGCGGCGGCAGGCCCCGCGCATCGCGGCGGCCTCGTCGAGCAGGCGGCCCACGTCGAGTCCCATGGCCGCGGCCGGCACGAGCCCGAAGGGCGAGATGGCGGAGAACCGCCCGCCAATCTGCGGCCGGCCGTGGAACACGCGCCAGAACCGCTCCTCGCGCGCCGTCGCCTCGAGCTTCGACCCCGGGTCGGTGATCGCGACCACCTGCCGCGCGGCGGCCTGCCGGTCCCGCTCGCGAAGGCGCGCCACGACGTACTGCATGAACGCGCTCGGCTCGAGCGTCGTGCCCGACTTGCTCGAGACGAAGACCAGCGTGCGCGCGAGATCGACCGACTCGACGACGTGCCGCACCTGGGCGGGATCGGTCGAGTCGAGCACGCGCAGGTCGGGCCAGCCCTTCACGACGCCGAACGTCATGCGGAGCACCTCCGGGGCGAGGCTCGACCCGCCCATGCCAAGCAGGAGGGCGTGAGTGAAGCCGGCCTGCCGCACCTCGGAGGCAAACGCCTCGAGCCGCTCGACCCCGGCGCGCTCCGTTTCGGGACTGTCGAGCCAGTCGAGCCAGCGGGCTTCGTTGCCGCCGGTCCACACGCCCGCGTCCCTGGCCCACAGCCGCGCGGTGGTCCGGGCCTCGTCCCAGCGCTGGCAGGCGGCGCGCCACGCGGCGGTGTCGGGGTCGGCCAGGGTGAAATGCGCGTCGTTCACGGCAAGCTTGGGCACCGGGTGTCTCCTCGGGCGGGCGGGTTGCCTCTCACCATAGCGATTGTGCGCGCTCGGCTCAAGCAAGGCCGCTCCCGTGGTACGCTTTTCTGTTCGCCGCATTTTCCACCATGCCGCTCACGAGGGCCCTCTTCGATCACGCCGACGCGACGTCAC
>JAHDVQ010000089.1:13100-16423 GCA_023384595.1 Vicinamibacteraceae bacterium
TTTTCCACCATGCCGCTCACGAGGGCCCTCTTCGATCACGCCGACGCGACGTCACGATCGCGGGGCGAGGAGTACGCCCGCGCGCGGCGCGTGGTCATCCGCCGGCGAGGCGAGGCGCTCGTCGAGGCCGACGTCTACGGCACGCGCCGCTACACGGTGGCGTTCGCGGCCGAGGGGCCGCGCCTGCACGTCGCCTGCGCATGCCCGCGCTACCAGCAGGACGGCGGGGTCTGCAAGCACCTCTGGGCCGCCGCCCTCGCCGCCGACCAGGCCGGCGCCATGGCGGCCCTCTCTCCTTCCCCGCGCGTGCTCTTCTCGCCGGGTCCCGATGCGGTGGTCGGGCGCCTCGCGCCGCGCGATGGCACGGGACGAGGCCCACGCGACAGATCGCCGGTCGATGTGCGGCGCCTTCCGGCCGCCGGCGACGGCCAGCCCCGCGAGGAACGCGTGACGAGTCCCGCGGAGCCGGACGCGGAGAAGGCCGTGCCGGCCGAAGAGGCCGATTGGCGCGGCGAGCTCGAGACGCTGGCCGAAGTGGTCCGCCACCAGCACGATCCGGCGCTGGCGGCCTGGCCGCCGGATCGCCGGCTCTACTACCTCGTCGACGCCGACGCCACGCTCGACGGTCTTGGCCTGGTCGTCGAAGTGCTGTCGAGCGACGTGCGGGCGACCGGCGAGTACGGCGCGCCCCGGGCCCGGCGCGTCGCGCCGTCACAGGTCGCGATGGTTCCCGATCCCGACGATCAGCGCATCCTCGGCGCCCTGCTCGGCGCGCGCTCCCCGTCCTATGGTTACTCGGCCGACGAGACCACGGCCACCTCGCGGTTCCGGCTCTACCCGCCGCTCGACACGCAGCTGCTGCCCATCATGTGCCGCACCGGACGCTGCCGTCTGCGCTCGCTCGCGCACGACGAGGCGCTCACGACGCTGGCGTGGGACGACGAGGGGCCCTGGCGGCTCGTCGTCACCGTCACGCGCGACGAGGCGGCCCGCCGGTACCGGATTGGGGGCCACCTCGCGCGCGGCGACGCGCGCATGGCGCTCGACGAGCCCCGGCTCCTGGTGAGCGGCGGCCTCGTCATCACGCGCGATCGCATCGCGCCGCTCGTCGACGAGGGGCAGTTCGGCTGGATCGCGCTGCTGCTGCGTGAAGAGCACCTCGCCGTGCCGTTCGAGGAGGGCGCGGCGCTGCTCGATCGGCTGGTGGACGTGCCCCGTCTCCCCGCACTGGAACTGCCGCCCGAGCTGGCGCTCGACACGCGCACCGTCACGCCGGCGCCCCGCCTGCGCCTGCGCTTCGACCCCGCGCGCCAGCGCACGCTCACCCGCGTGTCGGCCGAGCTCTGGTTCGCCTATGACGAGGTCGTCGTGGCAGCCAGCGATCCGGCCTCCTGCGCGGTCTCGACGGCGGCGCGCCGCCTCTACGCCCGGGACATCCGCGCCGAGCGGGCCGCGGCCGATCGCCTGCGCCGCCTCGGGCTGCGGCCGCAAGGGCGCCGCGAACGGGGCCGCTACGAGGTGGCGACGAGCGTCGTCGCCGGGCTGGTGCGGACCCTGCTCGACGAGGGCTGGCACGTCGAAGCCGAGGGCCGGCGCTATCAGCGGGCGCACCGTCCGCGGTTCGAGGTGCGATCGGGCATCGACTGGTTCGACCTCGACGCGCGCGTGACCTTCGGCGATCGCGACGTCGGGCTCCCGGAACTGCTGGCGGCGGCCCGTCGCGGCGACGGCTTCGTCGCGCTCGACGACGGGTCGATCGGGCTCGTGCCCGAGGAGTGGCTCGAGCGCCTGGCGCGGCTCGCGGGCACGGGCGATCTCGAGAGCGGCCGCCTCCGGTTCGCGGGCGCGCAGGCGCCGCTGCTCGACGCGCTGCTCGAAGGGCTGCCCGAAGTGACGCTCGACGCCGCGTTTGCCGCGCTCAGGCACGACCTCGATCGCTTCGGCGGCATCGAGCCGCTCGATCCGCCGGCGAGCTTCCAGGGCACGCTGCGCGACTACCAGCGCGAGGGCCTCGGCTGGCTCGCCTTCCTCGAGCGCTACGGGTTCGGCGGGTGCCTGGCCGACGACATGGGACTCGGCAAGACCGTCATGGTGCTCGCGCACCTCGCCGCGCGGCCTCCCGGCTCGGGCCCCTCGCTCATCGTCGTGCCCCGGTCGCTCGCGTTCAACTGGCGGCTCGAGGCGGCGCGCTTCACGCCGCATCTCCGGGTGACCGAGCACATGGGCGCGGGCCGGGTCACGGCGGCCGGCCACCTGGCGGCGTTCGACCTCGTCATCACCACCTACGGGACGCTTCGCCGCGACATCCTCGCGCTGCGGGAGGTGGACTTCGACGTCGTCGTGCTCGACGAGGCACAGGCGATCAAGAACTCGTTCACGGCGTCGGCCAAGGCCGTGCGCCTCTTGAAGGGGCGGCAGCGCCTCGCCCTGAGCGGCACGCCGGTCGAGAACCACCTCGGTGAGCTGTGGAGCCTCTTCGAGTTCCTCAACCCGGGCATGCTCGGACGTTCGTCGCTGTGGCATGCCGGGACGTCCGCGCGCGCGCTCGACGAGGACTCGCGGGTGCTCCTCGCAAGGGCGCTCCGGCCGTTCATCCTGCGGCGCACGAAGGCGCAGGTGGCGCGCGAGCTCCCCGACAAGATGGAGCAGACGCTCTTCTGCGACCTCGAGGGTCCGCAGCGCGCGCTCTACGAGGAGCTGCGGCAGCACTACCGGGAGACGCTGCTGCGGCAGGTGGATCGCGACGGCCTCGCGAGAATGCGCATGCAGGTGCTCGAGGCGCTGCTGCGCCTGCGACAGGCCGCCTGTCACCCTGGGCTCGTCGACAGGCGCCGGACCTCGTCGCCGAGCGCGAAGCTCGACGCGCTGCTGCCGCTCGTCAGCGAGGTCGTCGAAGAGGGGCACAAGGCGCTCGTCTTCTCACAGTTCACCTCGCTGCTGGCGATCGTCCGCGAGCGGTTCGACGCGGCCGGCGTGCGCTACGCGTACCTCGACGGGCAGACGCGCGACCGCGACGCGCGCGTGAAGCGGTTCCAGGAGGACCCGGCGTGCCCGGTGTTCCTCATCAGCCTGCGCGCGGGCGGCCTCGGCCTGAACCTGACGGCCGCCGAGTACGTCTTCCTCCTCGACCCCTGGTGGAATCCCGCCGTCGAGATGCAGGCCATCGACAGGACGCACCGCATCGGCCAGACCCGGCAGGTGTTTGCCTACCGTCTCATCGCCCGTGATACCGTCGAGGAAAAGGTGCTGGAACTGCAGCGGACCAAGCGCGACCTGGCCGACGCGATCATCTCGTCGGAGAACGCGTCGATGGTGAGCCTGGG
>JAHDVQ010000366.1 GCA_023384595.1 Vicinamibacteraceae bacterium
GTCACATCGGGGGTTGACTCCGCGGTTCTTTCACGACCCGGCACCCGCGTCGGTCCCCGAGCCGCGGCCGTGGTCTGCAGGAGTGGCCACCGCCGAGCAGCTGCTGGCGGTGTGGCCGGCAGGGGCCGACCTATCCGAAGGGGTTCTGTCAATGCGGGCAGCGACGCGTTTCGCGGCCCCCGCCACGGGGGCCTCCGCTGGAAGTCGAGGTGGTGAGCAGTCCCGGCCCGATCGCTCGAGTGCCGGAAGCGGCGGCGGGCGTTCTCGTCCGGCCTTCACGGCGTGCCTTTGCGACGTCGCCGCGACAGTGGAGCGCCAGCCTTGCCACGCGAGGCGCCCTTCGCAGCGCTGGCGGGCCGCTTCTTCGCCCGTCGTGTCGCCTCGCTCGCGGGCCGAGTCGCTGGACATCCGGGGGGTCGCCGCGCGGTCTCAGGCCGGACCCGGCCATTGCCCCAATCTCGCGCGATGCGCCTGCTCCCGACCAGGCCCACGAAACACCTCACGCGCGTGCCACGCGAGGAAACCCTCGTCCGGCTCGTACTTCCGCCCCTGCGGCCGCCGGATCGAACGACCGTGAAACGAGAGCAAGTGCGTGTCGAACCCCGTACCGCCGGTAACGAGTTCCGAGAGGACAAATGAACGCCGTGTCGTCAGGGTCGAGTGCCGTGAGCCGGAGCGGCACGCTCGGCACGCGCTCGGCCGAGACGTCGATGAAGTCGATGACGGCGCCCACGTCCGCCGCCTCGAACCCGAAGCGCGGGCGGGTGAGGACGTCTTGATACTCCGCCAGGACGCGGTCGTCCACGAGCAGGGTCAGCGTCCCCTCGAGAACGAGGTCGACGATTCGGCCGGGTGCGCCGTGTGGGTTGAGCAGGCCCGAGACGAGGACGTTCGTGTCGAGGACGATCCTCACGCCCGGCGCGCGGCGCGCGGCGCGGATCTCGGCGTCGACGGCGCGGCGCGACAGCCGCGCGGTGCCCTGCTGGACCGCGCGGCGCCTCATCGACGACACGGCGGCGGCGGCGCGAGCCCGGCGCACGAGCAGGAGCGTCTGCTCGAGCTCGCCCTCGGGCACGCCGATCAGCAGGCCGACGGGCTTGCCGTTCGAGGTGATCACCAGGTCGTCGCGCAGCGCGTCCTCCCAGACCTGCCCCGGACGGTTACGCAGCTCTCTCACCGACAGGAACTTCATCACGTGTCGCCCTCGCCGAAGTGTTGTAGCACGGACGTCGCACACGTACGGCGTGACCCGGGAACGCGCACACGTCAGGACGCGCGCGGCTGGCACCTGACGCCGTGGGACCGCGCCCCGCGTCGCCACGAGCTCCCGTGGTGGATGAGGGTCAACGACCTCTGATGCGGTAGCCTTGTCGGCATGAAACCAAGAACGTGGGTGGTGGACCTCCGCCACTACATCGGCGAGGACGGCGACTTCGCCGACATGCCCGACGCGGCGTTCGCCGTCGCGCTGCACATGTCGGCGATTGTCGAGTGGGTGACGCTGGCGGGCGCGGGCCGGGAGCTCACGCAGACCAACGTGCCGTGCTGCCGGCGGCCCGGCCGCCGGCGCTGCCGGGGTCCGATTGTCGCCAACCTGGACGAGCGTGAAGACGCCGTGGTCTGGTCGTGCCTGGCGTGCCACGAGGGCGGCTACATCCATCACTGGCAGCACACGCTCTGGGATCGACGGGGGGAATCGGCGCTTGGCCGGCTGCCAAGCGGCACGACACACTGAGTCCTTCGACTTACAGACTCAATGCTGAGTGAGCGACGCGGCGACAGGATACGTCGTCGTGTCTGCGAATCGAAGCACTGAGGGCTGCCGGCCGACTCGGCCCGTCCATGCTGGTAGAACGCGCCAACCCTGTCGAGCCCTGGATAGGTGGTACCCAACGGCCCAACTCACATGTAGGGATGCCGAGGGGTCTCGGGAAGCCGGTCATCCGCGGGACACGGATCACAGTCCAGCTGATTCTGCGAAGACTGAGCGAAGGGGCTTCGGACGCCGAGCTGCTGGGACGCCTGCCCACGGCTGACGCGTG
>JAHDVQ010000367.1 GCA_023384595.1 Vicinamibacteraceae bacterium
CCCTCGCCGACCAGGCGCTACAGCCAGGTGCAGGGAGGGCTGGTGGTGAGTTTCTAGACGGCATCCGGCATCCGGCGTCCGGCATCCGGCTTTGCGGGCACGGCGGGTCGGGAGGTCCGCCGTGCCTTACAATCGCCGCATGACTCGTCGCCGACTTCTGACCGCCGGGTGGGTGGTGCTGTGGGCATGCGCACCGCTCGCGGCGCAGACCCCGACCCCCGTCTTCACGCCCGAGGAAGCCGAGGCCCGCCGGCTGCGCCAGCACATGGCACTGGCCGACGACTGGGCCCATCTCGCACGCTATCGGGCCGCAAACGCCGCGCTGCCGGCGCCGGCCCCGGACGAGCGCCGCGTCGTGTTCTTCGGGGATTCCATCACCGAGAGCTGGCCCACACTGATGCCGTCGTTCTTCGAGAACCGCCCGTGGATCGGACGCGGCATCAGCGGCCAGACGACCCCGCAGCTGCTCGTGCGCTTCCGGCAGGACGTCGTGGATCTCGCCCCGGCGGCGGTCGTGATCCTGGCCGGCACCAACGACATCGCGGGGAACACGGGACCCGCCACGCCAAAGATGATCCAGGACCACCTGATGTCGATGGCCGACATCGCGAGGGCCAACGGCATCGCGGTGGTGCTCTCGACGATTCTGCCGGCCCGGCACTACTACTGGGCGCCTGCCGTGGAACCGCGCGAGACGATTGCGGCGGTCAACGCGTGGATCAAGGACTACGCCGCCGCGAAGGGCCTCGGCTTCATCGACTACCACTCGGCGCTCGCGGACGCGGACGGCGGGCTCAGGTCAGACCTCACCGCCGACGGCGTCCACCCGAACGCCAAGGGCTACGCCATCATGGCCAGGCTGGCCGAGGCGGCCGTCGATCGCGCGCTCGGTTCCGGCCCGCAGGTTCGTTGACGCGTTCGACCGCGCCGGTTCAGCCGAGCGACGGGCGAGCGGGCGAGGCGGGGTCACCTCCGCCAGAACGCCGGCGTGAGCAGCACGAGCAACGTGAAGAACTCGAGGCGGCCGGCAATCATGTCGAAGGCGAGCACCCACTTGGCGAGCGCCGGCAGGTGGCCGTAGTGCTCGATGGCGCCCACGGCGCCGAAACCGGGCCCCACGTTGAACATGCACGCGGCGACTGCCGTGATGGCCGTGAGCATGTCGACGCCCACGGCCGCCAGCAGCAGGCACGACGCGAAGTTCACCACGAACGCGACGTACACCAGGTTCAGCAGTGACTGGACGACGGGTTCCGCGACGACCTCGTGTCCATACCGCACCGCGAACACCCCGCGCCGTTCCACCATGCGCTTGAACTCGCGGTGGACCACCTTCGCCAGCAGCAGCAGCCGGGCGACCTTGAGGCCGCCGGCCGTCGATCCCGTGCAGCCGCCGACGAACATGAGCGCCAGCAGCGCGAGCTGGGCGAGCGGCGGCCACACCTCGAAGTTGTCGCTCACGAACCCCGTGGTGGTAATGATCGAGGCCACCTGGAAGAAGCCGGCACGCAGGGCCCGCACGGGCTCGAAGCCCGCCTGCGCGGCCAGCGACACGGCGACCGCAGCGGTGGCGGCCGCGACGATGACGGCAAAGCTGCGCACCTCGACGTCGCGGACGACGCGCCGGGGCTTCCGCTCGATCCAGAGTCGATAGTGCTCGAGGAAGCTGATGCCCGAGAGCAGCATGAACACCACGAGCACCAGCTCGATTGCCGGCGACTGGAACGCGGCCACGCTGGCCGTCCGTGTCGAGAAGCCGCCCGTGCCGAGCGTCGAGAACGCGTGGCACAGCGCCTCGAACGGCGAGAGCCCCGTGATCCGGAGCGCCACGTAGCAGCCGATGGTCAGCACCGCGTAGATGCGCCACAGCGCGGCGGCCGTCTCGGCCAGGCGCGGCTTCAGCCGTTCCGATCGCGCGCCCGAGAACTCGGCGCGATAGAGCTGCATGCCGCCGTGTCCCACGAGCGGCAGGACGGCCACGCCGAGCAGCACGATGCCCATCCCGCCCAGCC
>JAHDVQ010000090.1 GCA_023384595.1 Vicinamibacteraceae bacterium
TGCTCGGTCGCTTCCTCGAAGAGCGACACCGCCTGCGAGTGCAGGCCCTTCTTGAAATACACCATCCCCAAGGTGTCGCTCACGTTGGCATCCTCGGGGAGCGCCTTCTTTGCGACCTGCGCGTAGTTCAAAGCCACATCGAGATTGCCTCCGTGGTCGACGAGCAGCATCGCGAGATTGTTGGCCGCGATGGGAGCGTCGGGCCGAGCAGCAAGCAAACGCTCGTAGGTGAGTTGCGCGTCCTTGGGTTTGCCTTGCAGTTGCTGGATGATTCCAACCATCGTTGGCGGGCCGATCTGCCCCGGTTGCGCCTGGGCCAGCTTCTCGAAGCTCCCTCGAGCCTCCTCGAGCCTGCCTTGGCTCCAGTACAATCGGGCCAGCATCTCATACGCCGTAAACGAGGTCGAGGACGACTCGATGGCCTTCTTGAGGTGAACTTCGGCGACGGTCGGGTTCTTCTGCGCCAGGGCCGTACGAGCGGCGAGGACGAGCAGACGTCCGTCGGTGGGACGCTGCTTCAACCGCTCGCCAAGCATCGCGTCGGCGTCAGCCGCGCGCCCCATTGCCAGGTCGGCCTCGACGAGCCCGGCCAGTGCGTCCTGTGACCCAGGGTCGAGCCGCAGCGCCTTCTCGAAGGCGGTCCGCGCCTCGCCGCGGCGTCCCTGCAGCATCGCCACCGCGCCCACCAGATACTGCGTCTCCGCAGATTCCGACGCGACCGTCGCGAGCGGGCCCAGCGCGGCTTCCGCCCCGGCGGCGTCGCGCGCCGCGAGGTACGTTCTCACGAGCACCGCGCGCGCGAGCGGCTGACGCGGGTCGAGATCCACCGCCTCCCGGGCGAGCTGCTGTGCGCCCTTGACGTCTCCCCGAACTAGCATGATTCGGGCCAGCTGCAACTTCGGACCAGGTGTACGCGGCGCCTGCTCGGCCGCCTGTCTGAGGGCGCCCGCAGCTTCGTCCCACCGCTGAAGCTCCAGCGACGCGGTGCCGTGCACGTAATGGCTCTCGTATCGGTAGGGCTCGGCCTGGACCACCTGCTTTGCGTGCGTGACCGCCTCCTCCCAACGGTGATCGGCGAGGAGGAGCCGCGCCAGCATCGCCCGAACTTCGGTATCCTTCGGGGTTGCGGTGAGCGCGTCGTTGAGCTTCTTGTACGCCACGTCGCGATTGCCTGCCGCGTGCTCGATCCAGGCGCTTCGCGCCACAACCGTTGACCTGGAGCGCGCGTCGAGGTCGAGGGCGAGCGCTGTCTCCACCATCCGACGCGCCTTGTCGTACTGCGCCGTCCGGACGTAGTAGTCTCCGAGGGCCAGATGCGGACCGGGATCCTGCGGCTCGCGCTCGATGACCCTCAGAAGGCGGGCCTCACCGTCAGCAGGACGATCGGTGGCGAAGTAGAGGAGGGCCATCGAGCGATTTGCCGCGGAACCCTCGGGATCGAGTGCCAGCGCGGCGGTCAATGCCTGTTCGGCCTGTGCCAGGTCGCCGACCGACCAATAGTAGTTCGCCAGGGCGAGGCGAGCCTCGACCGACTTGGGGTTCGACGTCACGGCGTTTCGGAACGCCGCTTCGGCGTCCGGCAGGTTTCCCTGGACCCGGCGCACCGCGCCGAGCGCCGCCTGCAGTGTCGTGTCGCCTGGTGCCCGCGCGACGGCCGTCTCGAGTTCCCTGGTCGCCGTGTCGAAGTCCTTCAGACGGGCACTGGCATTCCCCAGGATGATGAGCGCCTCGGTATTCGCAACGTCTTTCGCGAGGACCTTCCTGGCGGTCGTTCGGGCATCGTCGAAACGCTCGGCCAGGAGCAGGTACCGGGCCGCGTGCAGTTGAACGTCGGTGCGATCGGGCAGGAGGTCGGCGGCGCGGGTCAACTCACGAAACGCGGCCGCTGGATCCTGCAACTTCTCGTAAGCCCGGGCCAGCTGATAGCGGGCTTCCCCGAACCGCTCATCGATGCGCACGGCGTTGCGGTATTCCAGGACCGCCTTCTGATAGTCCCCCTTCTCGAAGAAGGCGTTGCCGTTGGCGAGGTGAGCCTGCTTCGCCTGTTGACGGTCGCCTCCGCAGGCCGCTCCGAGGAGCACCAGGGCCAGTAGGGCAATGAGGCGAGTGTTTGGGTGTCGCATTGCTGGTATCTCCCGTCAACCGGTATGCAATCGGTGTCCCAGCGCCCCGGGATGAGCCACTCATTGTGCGGCAACGAGTTTACGGCATTTCGGCATCGCGTGAGGAAGAGCTTCAGCGAGTGCCTGAGCCGCACGGAGTGGCCCGGATTCGGTACACGTTGCGCTCGTGAATTCTTCCTTCTGGTGAACTTTTGGTCGCTCCTTCGGCAGACAAGCTTGGGCGAAGATCCACTCGCCTCGAGCGAAAACTGGCTGATTGTTGGAGAATTCGTCACGAAGTCGAGCGGTACGCCACTTGCTAACTGTCTGGGCATCAGTTGTGTCTCGCTGGCCGCCTGAACCATACCGCGAGGGCACAGACTTACACCGACTGAGGGAGGTAGGGAACGTATGAAGGTAATCACAAAGGCATTGGCGACTGCCACGATGGCCGCGGCCATCTTCGCCCTTGGGACGGCGCAAGCTGATGCTGCCTATGCGCTCCGTCTGAGCGACGGCACCACGACCATCAGCATCGACGACAATGACGCCAACGACGCGAACGCGACCGTCGGCGCCATCACCTACATTGGCAACCTGAGCGGCGCGACGATCAATGTCACGACCGGCATTGGCCAGCCGCCGCTGCCCGGTACGCCTCCCAACATGGACCTGAGTTCGGTCAATGTGAACACCAATGGTCCAGTCACCATCACCATCGACTTCACGCAGACCGACTGGGCCCTGACGGCTCCCGTTTCGGTCAAGGGCAACGTCGGCGGCACGAACAACAACAACACCGCCGACTTCTATGCGTACTACGATGACGCCAACGGCTTCTTCGGAGGAACGCAGTTCCTGAGCCTCGGGCCCTTCGGGAACGGTGCGTACTCGGGCACGACCTCGGGCACCATCGCTGGCGTCACCAGTCCGTATTCGATCAGCATGCGCGCCATTCTGGCCTTTGCCAGTGCGGGTAGCGCGAGCTTCGACTATGAGCTGATTCCTGAGCCGGCTTCGCTCCTGTTGGTCGGCGTTGGCCTTCTGGGCCTCGGCGCGTTGCGGCGCCGCCGCGCCTAGACACCACCCACCTCCTGCCCGCCGGGCAGGATCAGGCGGCTTTACGGGGGAGAGGGCAGTGAATGCCCTCTCCCCCTTCTCTTTTCACGGCTCACTCGCAAGGCTGACCGCCAGGAACTTCCACAGCGCCGCCCACTCGTAGGGCACGTACGCCAGGTCCTCAGGGCGCGTCCACCACCAGGCGTCGGCCCGCATCGCGGAATGGGCCCTCGCGCCCGCCACGCCGAGCTCCACCGGCAGACCACGGAAGACACGCCGGAACGTCCACCAGGCCCGCCGCGTGTGGTATTCGCTGGTGACCACCAGCAGGCGCTGTCCGCCTGTCGTTCGGACCGCGGCGCGCGCGGCCTCCGCCTCGGACCAGGTCCCGCCGCGCCGCGTGGCCGCCAGGGGCAGCTCGCGGATGCGACCGCGCCGTACGCCCAGCGACTCGAGCCAGCCCACCCGCTCACCGCACCGGTGACAGTTATAGATCGTTACCGCGGGCGGTACCGTGAGCCACACCTCGGCCCCCGGCCAGCGGCGGGCGGCCTCGGCCGCCGCCGGCAGCCGCTCCCACTCGTGGCTGGCGAGCATGACGATGGCGTCGGGACGGTCGATGGGGACCTCGAGCGCCAAGAAGGGACCGCAGGAGGGCGCCGCTAACATGAGCACCACCCCCGTGACGATGGACGCCGTGCGAACGCGGCGCCAGATGCTAGGCTTCATACGATGCGCATCCTATCGCGCCCCCGGCCCCAGCGGAGTGGGACATTGCCGGCGCGGGTATCGGCACTCGGCACTCGGCACTCGGCACTCGGCCTTCCGGCGCTCATCGGGCTCGCGCTCGCGCTCGCCATAGCTCCAACACCGGGCGCCGCAGGAGGCCGCACGTGGCACGTGACCGCCGGTGCGACCGGCGACGGCTCAGCATCTGCGCCATTCGGCCGCATCCAGGACGCCCTCGCGGCGGCACAGCCCGGCGACGAGGTCGTGGTGGATCCGGGCACCTACGCGGAGGCACTGCGCTCGGTGAGGGCCGGCACCGACACGGCACGCATCCTTGTCAGAGGCCGGGATCGGACGCCGGCTGCGCGGCCCATGGTCACCACGCCCGGGAACGTGCTCTACGTCTCCCACGCGTTCCTGACCTTCGAGGACATGGTTTTCGACGGGCAGTACGGCGCGGGCGACGCCGTGAACGTCCGCGGCGAGGGCCACGCGCTGCATCTGCGGCGCGTGGAGGTCAGGCGCTCGGGGCGCGATTGCATCGACATCGGCAGCCAGCACGACATCCTGATCGAGGCGAGCCTGGTGTCGCACTGCCTGAACGGCACGAATACGGCCCGGCGCGACGCGCACGGCATCGTGGCCGCGGCCGCCCGCCGGCTCACGGTGCGCGACACCGAAATTCACACGTTTTCGGGCGACGGCATCCAGCTGGATCCCGACCGCCTCCCCCCGGGCTGGACCGACCTCACCATCGAGCGGGTCGCGATCTGGCTCGCTCCGCTCCCGGCCGCCGAGGCGGGCTACGCGGCGGGCACGGTGCCGGGCGAGAACGGCCTCGACACCAAGGTCGGGACCGAAGGTGAACGCGCCAGGCTCGTCGTGCGCGACTCGGTGTTTCGCGGGTTTCGCGGCGGCCTCGTCTCGAACATGGCGGCGCTCAATCTCAAGGAGCGGGTCGACGCCGTCATCGATGGGGTCACGGTGTCGGACTCTGAGCACGCCTTCCGCGTCAGGGGTCCCGAGACGACGGGCGCCCGGGTGACCCTCTCGAATGCCGTGGTGTACGACGTGGCGACCGCCGTGAGGTACGAGGACAATGTGGCAGGTCCCACGGTCGTCCACGCGACGTTCGGCCGGGGCGTCGCGCGCGCGTTTCAGCGCGCCTCGTCACCGGCCAGCGTTCCTGACATCCGGAACCTGCTCGTCCTCGGAGCCGGGCTCCCTGACGAGGCGCGTGGCCGCTCGTCGAATCTCGCCGTGACCGCCGAGGCCTTCGCCGACGCCCAGGCGAACGACTACCGGCTGCGCGCCGGTTCGGCCGCCATCGACCGTGCGGAACCGGTCGGGGTCGCCACGACCGACCGCCGCGGCGTGAAGCGGCCTCAGGGCGCCGGCCCCGACGTCGGCGCCTTCGAGTTCTGCCCGACCCCGTGCGAGGCCCCGACCGCGCCCCGCCACGTCAGGATCAGCCACTGAGCGACGTTCGAGCGGGGCCCAGGGCGGTCGATTGAGAAAATGAGAGACCCAGCAGTGGGATAATCGGCTGGCGGTTTTCTTTCCTATGCGCATCACATCAGACGAGGTCCGGCGGTTTGCCGAGGCATCGGGCGACTGTAATCCCATCCACGTCGTGCCCGAGGTCGGGCGGCGCACGCATTTTGGTGGCCGCATCGTTCACGGCATGCTCTCGGTGGGCAGGGCCCTGGCCGAGTCGGGACTGCTGAACGAATCGCTCGGGACGCTGGACATCGAGTTCCGGGGCGCGGTCTTCCCCGACCACGACTACGAAGTCGACGTGGTCCGCGACGGGGCCGAGTCCGCGCTCACCGTGGGCGGCGACGGCCAGGTGCTGCTGACGGCCAGGACCGGCGGCGCACGCCCTGCCGCTCAGGACACCCGTCCGGAATGGGCCGGCACCGAGGCCGCGACACGTGCGCCACGCGCCGCCCCGGCTGCCTGCGAGTGGCCGCAGTTGGCGGCCGGCCGCGAGGTCGTGGGGGCCTACCCTCGTGGCGCCACGCCGGTCCTCGGTCCCGACACTCCCCCGCACGCACGCCTCGCCGGCGACGTCCTCGCCCTCTGCAGCTACGTGATCGGCATGGAGGTGCCCGGCCTCCGGTCGCTGTTCACGCGGGCCGAACTCGCCTGGCACGCGAGCGAGAGCCCCTCCCCCTCGCTCCACTACCGCGCGGTCGTGCGCCGGACGGATCCGTGGTTCCGCATGCTCGACATCGAGCTTCACGTCGCCTCGCACGCAGGCACCCCTCTGGCGACGTGCCGGCTGCGAGCGTACGCGCGGCTCAGTCCCATCGAGATCGATCCGGCGCGGCTCGGCCAGTTCCTCGGAACCGGCGTGCCCCTCGAGGGCAAGGTGGCCTTCGTCACCGGCGCGAGCCGCGGCCTCGGGGCCGACATCGTGGCGTCGCTGGCCGTGGCCGGCGCCCGCGTGTTTGGGAGCTACCGCCACGACCGGCAGGGCGCCGACGCGGTGGATGCCGCCCTTGCCGGGGTCGGGCGCTCTGTCACGTGGCTCGCGGGCGACGCCGGCGATCCGGACTGGGCGGCAACGGCCCTCCAC
Source organism: Vicinamibacteraceae bacterium (assembly GCA_023384595.1). Classification (GTDB taxonomy): domain Bacteria; phylum Acidobacteriota; class Vicinamibacteria; order Vicinamibacterales; family JAFNAJ01; genus JAHDVQ01. The sequence goes on from JAHDVQ010000090.1 coordinate 6,472, forward strand.
GCGATTCGGGAGGCGGCGGGACGCCTTGACGTGATGGTCCTGAACGCGTGCGCCCCGCCCTTCGGCAGCGGCGCCCCCGACGGAGCGGCCGCCGGCTTCCAGCGCTACGTCGCAGACAACCTGCGGCTCGTCGAGGCGCCGGTCGCTGCCGCGCTGCCTCTGCTCGCCGAGAGCCGCGGCAACATCGTCTACATCTCGTCGTCGTACGTGAGCGAGCCCCCGCCGAGACTGGGACACTACGTCGCGCTCAAGCGCGCCGGCGAGACGCTAATCGAGTCCGTTGGCCGCGAGCATCCGGCCCTGACCACGCTCATCCTCCGGCCGCCGCCGCTGCAGACGGCGTGGAACGACACGCCGGCCACCGTGGCCGGCACCATCCCGTCCGAGTGGGTAGCGCTCGCGCTCGTCGACGCGCTCCGCGATGGTCCAGGGGCCGGTTCGCGCGTCGTGTCGACCTTCGATGAACCGCGCGCGGCCGTCGAGGCGCAGCTCCTGCCCTCCGACGCACCGGTACTGCCACTGAGGCTGGCGGCGTCGTTCACGGCGGAGCCGATTGAGCGCGGTCTGCTCTTCTGGAGCCGTGAGCTCGGACGTCGTCCGGACCTGTGGTTTGCTCCTTACAGCCAGGTGCTCCAGACGTTGCTCGACCCGACGAGCCGCTTCTCGACCGCGCAGGGAGGCCTGAACGTCGTCCTGCTGCGCCTTCAGGATCTGCTGCGCGAGCTGCCGGCGGAACGGCGAGAGGATCCGGCATTCGTCGAGGCGCACGTCGGTCGCGCGGTGGACGACCTCGTCGAGGCGTTTCGCGCGCACCGCCAACAGGCCCGGGCGAAGACGCTCCTGCTGCTGTGCCCGGGATCGGCGTCGCTGGCGGGATCGCTCGTCGCGCAACACCTCGTGCACGGCGAGCAGCGTCTGGCCGAAGGCCTCGCCGGCGTCGCGGGCCTGCGCGTCGCGCACGCGGCAGCCTTCCACGCGGCGTATCGCATGGCGGATGCGTCCCTCGACGACCCGCTGCGCGAGAAGATCGCGCACGTCCCTTACAAGGACGCTTACCTGGACTTCCTCGCGACGGTCGTCGTCCGTCTTGGCTTCGCGCAGCTCCAGCCGCAGAAGAAGGTCGTCGTCGTCGACTGCGACAACACGCTGTGGAAGGGCGTGGTCGGCGAGGTCGGGGCCGAGGGCGTGTCGTTCGACGAGGGTCACCTGGCGCTCCATGACACGCTCGTCCGCCTGAGCGAGAACGGCGTCGTCATCTGCCTCTGCACGAAGAACGTCGAAGACGACGTGTGGCGCGTGTTCGACAGCCGGCCGGAGATGCGGCTGCGCCGCGAGCACATCGTCTCGGCGGCGATCAACTGGCAGCCGAAGTCCGAGAACATCCGGGGACTGGCCGAGCGGTTGAATCTCGGCCTCGACAGCTTCGTCTTCCTCGACGACAACCCGGTCGAGTGCGAAGAGGTGCGTTCGGCCTGCCCCGAGGTCCTGACGGTGCAGTGGCCGCTCGACGCCGCGGAGGCGCAGGCACTGCTGGCACACACCTGGGAACTCGATCTGCAGCCGGGCACCGCCGAGGATCGCGAGCGCACCCGGATGTACAAGGAGGAGATCGGACGCCAGGAGCTGCGCCAGAGGGCCGGGTCGTTCCGTGACTTCCTCGCCAGCCTTCAGCTGGACGTCGACATCAGGCCGCTCTCCGACGAGGACCTGCCGCGCGCGTCGCAGCTCACGATGCGCACCAATCAGTTCAACTTCACGACGCGCCGCCTCGACGAGGGCGAGCTGCGCGTACTGCGCGAGGCCGGCGACGAGATTCGCACGGTGCGCGTCAAGGATCGCTTCGGCGACTACGGGCTCGTAGGGCTCGTCATCGCGCGACCCGAGGGAGACGCCCTCGACACCGACACCTTTCTCATGAGCTGCCGGGTGCTCGGACGCGGGGCGGAGCACCGCATGGCCGCCGAACTCGGGCGCATCGCCCAGGCACGCGGCCTGGCGACCGTGCACATGCACGTCGAACCCACCAAGCGCAATGCGCCGGCGCGTGACTTCCTGGCGACGGTGGCGGCCATTGGCACCGACACGTCCACCGGCGACCGGCCCGCGTGCGAGATTCCCGCGGAGGCGTTGGCGGAGTTCCGTTACGAGCCGGGCGAGGCGCCCCCGGAAGAGGAGGCCGCCGAGACGACGGCCACGACGGCCGCGCCATCGGGCGCCGCCTCGCAGGGCATCGACACCCGGCGCCGCGAGGCCGAGATTCATCGCACGGTGTTCGACCTGGGCACGGGGCGCGACCTCGCACGCGCCATCAGCGGAGTGCGCGAGGCTGGCGGACCGGCGCCGGATGCCGAAGACGTCGGCGCCGCGGTGGTCGACGCCTTCGCGCGAAGCCTGCGCCGTTCGCGCGACGAGATCACGACCGTCGACAGCCTCGAGGCTCTCGGCTGCGATTCCTTCCGCATCGTCGAGATCACCGTCGACCTCGTCGAGCGCTTCCCGTGGCTGCCGAGCACGCTCCTGTTCGAGCACCGCACGGTGCACGAGATCGTCGAGCACATCCAGCGCATCGCGCGCGAGGGCGGTGAAGCCCCGCTCCCGACCGGCGCAGCGGCCGGTCCCGCGACCGGGCCTGCCACGCGTGCGGACATCGCCGTCGTGGGGATCGATCTCCGCACGGCCGGCGCCGACTCGCCCGCCGAACTCTGGCGGTTGCTCACCGAGGCACGCGTGCTCACGCGGGCCGTCCCGCGCCGCCGCCGTTTCTTCTTCGGCCCGCTCGACGACATGCGCGGCCACTGGGCCGGGCTGCTCGACGACGTGGACGGATTCGACGCGGGCTTCTTCGGCATCTCACCGCGCGAGGCGGAGTTGATGGACCCCCAACTGCGGCTGCTGCTGCAGGTGGCGTGGGGCGCCCTCGAGGATGCCAACGCGGTGGCCGGCGGCGTGGATCCCGACACCGGGGTCTTCATCGGGGCGATGTACGACGACTACGCCCATCACGCCAACAAGCTGACGCGCCACTCGCCGACGCCCTACAAGAGCTGGGAGAGCTTCAGCCTCGCCAACCGCGTCTCGCAGGCGCTCGGGCTCAACGGTCCCAGCCTGACGGTCGACACGGCGTGCTCCTCGTCTGGCGTCGCGCTTCATCTCGCCTGCCGCGCGCTGGCCCACGGCGAGTGCGCGACCGCGATCGTGGGCGGCGTCAACCTGATCCTGGACCCCGATCGCTTCGTGCAACTTGGGCGGCTGGGGATTCTCTCGTCGAAGGGTCGCTGCCTGGCCTTTGGTGGCGATGCCGACGGCACGCTGCTCGGTGAGGGCATTGGGGTCGTCGTGCTGCGCCGCCTCGACGAGGCGCTCGCCAGGCACGACCGAATCTACGGCGTCATCAAGGGCACGGGCATCAGCACCGGCAGCGGCACGGTGGGCTTCACCGCGCCCAACCCGCGCGCGCAGGCCATCGCCATCCGCCGGGCGCTGGCCGCGTCGAACGTCGACCCGGGATCGATCGCGTACGTGGAAACCCACGGCACCGGCACGCTCCTCGGTGACCCGATCGAGGTTCGCGGGCTCACGCTGGCCTACGATCGCGCCGCTCAGACCGGCACCGACGTGTGCCGCATCGGATCGATCAAGCCCAACATCGGCCACCTCGAGGCAGGCGCGGCCGTCCTGGGCTTGATCAAGGTCCTGCTGCAGCTCCACCACCGCACGTTCGTGCCCTCGGTGACGTCCGAGACGCTGAACCCGCAGATTCCCTTCGGGGAGATTCCGTTCCGCGTGCAGACCACGGTGGAGCCCTGGGAGGCCGCGTCTTCGACGCCGCGCCGCGCCGCGCTGAGTTCGTTTGGCGTGGGCGGTGCCAACGTGCACGTCGTCATCGAAGAGAGCCCGGCGTCCACGTCCCGCACAAGGACAGAGCCCGACGCGACGCGCGACACGCACCTCGTGCCGCTCTCGGCCCGTTCCGAGGCCGCCCTTCGCGGCCAGGCACGCCGGCTGCGCGCCCACCTCGACGGCGACTTCGACGCCAGGCTGGCTGACGTGGCCCGCACGCTCGGGACCACAAGGCGTGCCTTCGATCACCGGGCCGCGATCGTGGCCAGCGACCGTGACACGCTCCTCGCGGCCCTCGCGGCGCTCGAGGCGGGCGCGAGCCATCCGGCGCTCACGTCAGGTCACGCCGTGCAGGAAGGCGGCCCTGTCGGCTTCCTCTTCACCGGCCAGGGGTCTCAGTACGTCGGCATGGGACGGGCTCTCTATGAGCGGGAGCGGGTATTCCGGGCGGCCCTTGACGAGTGCGCGGCCGAACTCGATCCCCTGCTCGACGCGCCGCTGCTGACCGTCATGTTCGAGGAGGCCACGCTCGACGGCCTCGCGCGCATCGACTGCACGCGTTACACGCAGCCCGCGCTCTTCGCGCTCCAGTATGCCCTTGCGCGACTCTGGGAGTCGTGGGGCGTGAGGCCGTCGGCAGTGGTCGGGCACAGCATCGGCGAGTTCGCCGCCATGTGCGTCGCCGGCGGGCTCTCGCTCGCCGACGCGGCCCGGCTCGTCGAGGCACGGGGACGGCTGATGCAGTCCCTCCCGGCGGGAGGCGTCATGGTTTCAGTCGACGCCGACGAGCCCCGGGTGCGCGCGGCATTGACAGGCCACGAGCACCAGGCAGCCATCGCCGGCCTGAACAGCCCCGAACAGACCGTCGTGTCGGGCGCAGCCGATGCCGTCAGCGACGTCGTGGCCAGGCTGGCAGCCGACGGCGTACGCACCAAGCCGCTCGTGGTGTCACACGCGTTCCACTCGCCGTTGATGCGCCCCATGATCGACGCCTTCGCGGAGGTGGCGGCCAGCGCCACCCTGCGCGTACCAGGCGTCCGGGTGGTCAGCAGCGTCGAGCCGTCGCTCGACGGCGGAGCGCTCGCCACTCCGGAGTACTGGGTGCGCCAGATTCTCGAGCCGGTACGTTTTGCCCAGGCCATCACGGCGATGCACGAGGCGGGCATCGGTACCTTCATCGAGATCGGACCGCAGCCGGTGCTCATCGGACTCGGACGTCGGACGCTGAAGGCAGGCGACGGCAAGGCGACGTGGATCCCCTCGCTCAAGCGCGGTGCCGACGACACCGCCACGGTCATGGCGGGCGCGGCGCAGGTGTTCGTCTCGGGCGGCGTGCTCGACTGGCATGGCCTCGCGCCCGGCGCCACACCGAGGTCGGAGCTGCCGCGCTACGCGTTCGACACGCGCCGTCACTGGGTCGCGGTGCCCGAGGGCTACGGACGTGCCGTGACCGACACCGAGGCCGATGGCCGACCGATGCGCGAGGTCGGAACCTACGAGATCAACTGGAGGCCGGCTGCGCCACCCGCCACCGCCGATTCGACGTCGCCCGGCACCTGGCTTGTGGTCGCTGAATCTGCCCCAGCCGCGGCGGCGCTGACGGCCGCCCTCGAGACGCGAGGGGCCCGCGCGGTGACGGTCGCGACAACCGGACGGCGGCGGACGGCCGCCCTCCGCGAAGCCGTCGCGCGGCACCCCGACCTCCATGGCATCGTGCTGCTGGGCGGGCTCGATTCGGCGAGCGACAGCGATGTCGCGCCTGCGCTCGAAGACTGGACCGAGCGCTACCTCGCGCCGGCGCTGGATGTCTTCAAGGAGACGGCGGGCTCGGCCGGGCCACGCTTGTGGATCGTCACGCATTCGGCCGTCGCCGCCTCGACCCCTGTCTCCGATGGCGACCGGCCGCTCGCGCTCGCGCAGGCCGCCTTGTGGGGCTTCGGCCGGACGCTCGGCCTCGAGTATCCGGAGCGGTGGGGTGGGCTGGTCGACCTTTCCGGGCCGTCACCAGCGGCTGAGGACGTGGCCGCCCTCGCGGACCTGCTCCTGCACGAGAGACTCGAGGATCAGGTCGCGATCAGGGGGGGCGCTCGCCTGGTGCCGCGTCTGGCGCCTGCGGAGTTCGCCGGCCCCAGCCGACCCTGGTCGGCCGGCACCGGAGCCTACGTCATCACCGGCGGCATGGGTGCTCTCGGTCTCCAGGTGGCTCGGTGGCTGGTCGACCGTGGCGTGCGCGAACTCGTCCTCACGGGCCGTCAGCATCGCTCGGAGGACGCCATCGCACCGTTGAGGGCGGCCGGGGCGAAGGTGTCGGTGGTGCTCGCCGATGTCTCGCAGCCGGACGATGTCGACGCGCTCTTCGCGCACGTCGCGGCGAGCGGGTCGACCATCCGCGGCATCGTCCACGCCGCCGGCGTGGATCGCATCCTGCCGGTCGACCGGTTGACGGGATCGGATCTGCGCGACGTGCTCGCCGCCAAGGTGGGCGGCGCGTGGCTGCTGCACTCCCGCACGCGCGGACTGGACCTCGATCTCTTCCTGTGCTTCTCGTCGCTCTCGTCGGTCGTGGGCGCCGCAGGCCGCGCCGCCTACGCCGCGGCCAACGCCTATCTCGACGCGCTCGTCGTCGAGCGCCGCCGCGAGGGATTGCCCGGGCTGAGCGTCAGCTGGGGACCCTGGGACGGCACGGGCATGGCAGCGGATCCGGCCACGAGACGCCAGTTCGAAGCCGTCGGCAACTTCCCTCTCGAGCCGGCGCTCGCGCTCGACACCCTCGGCGAAATTCTCGACGCCAACCTGCGGAATCCGCACGCCGTGGTGGCGAGCGTGGACTGGTCCGTGTTTCGAAGCGCGCTCGCCGCCCGTCGTCCGCGCCCGATTCTGGACGAGGTCGCACGACGCGCCGCCCCTGAGGACTCGCCGGCCGCGAGCGAGCTGCTGACGGCCCTCTCGCCGGCGGACGTGGAGCGGCTGGTGCGCGAACAGGTCGCGCAGGTCCTCGGATTCTCGAGCGCCGGCGACGTGCCGCTCGAACGGAGCCTCTTCGACCTGGGCATGGACTCGCTCAGCTCCGTCGAACTCGTCGCCAGGCTGGACCAGCGATTCGGCATCGCGAGCCACGGCTTCGTATTCGACACACCAACGGTCGCGGCGCTCTGCAAGGCCATCGCCAGCGTTCGGGCCGGGGCGGACGAGACGCCGACGCCCGTGACCGCCGTAGCCGCACCCGCCCTGTCGCACATGACCGAGGACACCGTCACGAAGCCTGCGACGGCTCCCACAACGACCGCCACGGCTGCCCCGGCCGGCATCGTCACCTTCACCCCAGGTCTCGAGGAGGAGCTGTTCGCCTTCCACGCCGAGGCCTATCCACGCCGGCGCGCCGACTGGGTGAAACCACGCTGGCACTGGATGTTCGCTGACTCGGCGCGTCGTCTCGGCCGCGAGCCTCTCGTGTGGCTCTACCGGGACGGGTCCCGCGTCGTGGCCCACAATGGCGCCATCCCGGTCAGGCTGCACCTGAACGCCGCGAATCCGGCTTCTGGCGTCCGACCACCGGCCTCCGGCGGTGCCACGCAGTCCTCCGGCCCCTACGAGACAGCGTGGCTCGTGGACACGAGCGTGCTGGCGGACTACCGTTCGCACGCCCTCGGCCCGCGGCTCATGGCCGCCGCCCATGAGGGCCTGCCGTTTGCCCTCTCGCTCGGACAGACCGAGACGATGCGCGCCATTCAGTTGCAGATGGGATGGGTGCAGGTGGCCCCGCTGCAGACGGCGCAAATCCTGATCCGTCCGGGCCGCGTACTCAAGGGGAAGCTGCCGGGACCGGCGGCGCTCGCGGCGGGACTTGGCTGGAGCGCGTGGTCTTCCATGCGAAAACTGGGACAGGCGGCACCCGCCCTGGCGCTGCGCGAAACGGAACGCTTCGACGAGCGGCACGACGCGCTCTGGGCATCGATGGCGCGCGACCTGCGGTGCGCGGTCGTACGCGACGCGTCCTACTTGAACTGGAAGTACGTCGACCAGCCCGGCCAGGACTTCCTCAGGTTCAATGTCATCAAGGCTGGCACGGTCGTCGGCGCGGCCATCTGGATGTTGCGCGACCCCGACGATGCCTACGCCTATCGCCGCGCGCACCTCGTCGACCTCGTGGCGCCCCTGTCCGACTCGGCGCTCGTCCGGGACATCATCCAGGCGGGGCTTGCGCAAATGGAGGCGAGGGGGGCTGACGCCGCGGTGTGCCTGTACGTCAGCGACGAGCTCGGCGCGGCGCTCAGGGCTTCCGGATTCATGATGCGGGAGCCAGGACGATTCCTGCTCGTCTACCCGGGTCGCCTGGACGATGCGACGTTCACCGCGCTTCGCGACCCCGCGGGCTGGTTCGTCACGCAGGGCGACTCGGATATCGACAGGCCCTGGTAGGGGATCAGGGGATCGGCCGATCAGCGGATCGGGGCGTGATTCCCCTCTCGCGTCGCTCCCCAGTCCTGACGAGAAACACAACGGGCCGCGGGAAGCACCCGCGGCCTGCCACGAGACCGGGCTGACGGTCGGTCAGCGGCGGCGCAGACGGAACGCGGCCCCGACGAGGCCGATCCCGAGGAGCAGCAACATCGCCGGCTCGGGCACGCTGACCGAGTCCAGGATGTACATCATGTCGTCGAAGTCCTCGTCACCGAGCTTCCCGCTGCTGAAGGGCAGATCCTCCCATCCGATGAGGACGGCGTTCTTCGACAGCTGGTAGCTCACGGCGCCCGAGCCAAAGTCCACCGTGATCACCACGCCCGCGAGATGCGCGAGGCTGTAGGTGACCATGTGGTCCCAGCCGCCGGTGTTGAGCGCCGAATCCGAGTAGTAGAAGGTCTGGTTCGACTGGAGATACCAGCCGAACTGGCCTGCCACGCTGAAGGTCGCGCCCTCGAACGGGCTCAGGATCTGGAACCCGCTGTGGGGACCGAGCACAACGCTCTTGCCACCTCCCGTTGCCAGATCCGTGTACAAGCCGAGCGAATTGGTGTTGCTCGCGGTGAGCCCGATCAACGCCACGGTTCCCGGGCTGCTGAACAGCTGCCACGGATGATCCGGCTCGAGGAAGAACTGGTCCATGTCGGCGTTCGACGTGAACCCCGTGCCGGCGATGGTGTTGTGCGCGTCGAACAGATCGCAGCAGCCGCCACCGTCGTTGTTGAAGTTGGGCGTCGGTACGGCGTCGGGCGTCGCGTCGTACGGATCGGCGGGCATGAAGGTGAAGGGGGATGCGGCCCCGCCGCTCGCCATGAGGAGCACGAAGACCGCTGTCGCGCCCAGCACCCACCACCTGCGCTGAGCCATGTGCTCTCCTTTCGGCCCCGGTCGAGACGGGCCGCCCCCGCAGGCCTGCCGCCGGAACCGCAGCAAATACAGTCGGTATCGTGCAAGGAGGGTACCTCGAGGAAAGCTCGTCGGCGTCCCGCGAAGCGGCGGCACCTCAGCGGTTTACAGCCGGACCGGCGCCGGGGTGACTGGCCTGCGGTTCACGGCTTCCTGCAGCGCCGCGACGAAAGGTCCCGGCCTGCCAGAATTGGACACGGCGAACGCACGATGCCACCGGCGTCGGCTTGGCGGGCCGATTCGCACGGAAAACAAATCGGGCCGCGGGAAACACCCGCGGCCC
>JAHDVQ010000368.1 GCA_023384595.1 Vicinamibacteraceae bacterium
CGCAGTCGCTGCTGTAACTGTTTGCCCAGCGACTCGGCCGCCCCGCTGCCCCGCGGGGCTCCGGCTTGTTGCATCGCCTGGTAATGCAGGTGGTCGCGGTGGCTCTGGAAGTAGCGGACTTCCCGTTCCAGCTCGGTTTGGGTGGCGGCGGGACGAGGCGTCGTCGCTTCGAGCAGTTGCTCCAGGCGGCGGACGACGCGCGCCTCACGCCCCGTGCGCAGGGATTTCAAGAGCGGCTGCACCCACGCCCGGGCTGCGGAGGTGCCCTCGCCGTGCAGCAGGTGCGCGATCCCCCAGAGGTGGTCGCGGGCGTGATGGAAGTCGAGGGTCTTGCGGGCGTTGGCCAGGCGGTCCTCGGCCAGATCCCAGAGCCACACCGCCCCGTCCATGACCACATAGAGGACCTGCTCCCGCCCCAACCCTCGCCGCCGCGCTTGGGCCACCACCGCGGCGCCAAAGTCCACGGGGGAGGTTTCCGGGGGCGTGGCCACGGCATACTTCTCTACCAGCAATCCCCGGCCGCCGGCGCTCTGCGCGCGTTGTTCCAAACGGTAGATGACCGCGGACTTGATCTCATGCCAGGCAATGCGCTGCGGCTGCTTCTGGCGGGGACCCGCCCCCCAGTCCGGGCCCCGTTCCCGGGCCATCCAGCCATCGAGCATGATCACCAAGCTGAACTCCGGCTCCCGCGGCGGGGGCGGCGGCGTGGGCAGCTCCAGCTCCTCCGCTACCGCGCCCAACCGCTGCACATGCTCCTGGATGCAGCCGTCGCTGGCCGGGCTGCCCCAGGTGCTGGCCATGCGGGCGGCGCGCTCGTAGGAGCCGACTTCCGTGGCGGTATAGGCCAAGCGGGCTTCCAACTCCGGACTCAGGCGCTGGTAGGCGGCCAAGCCCCAGGCTTCCCGGGCCGGACACACCCAGCGCCTCCGGCCCCGCGCATAGCCGCAACGCACCCGCACCTGGACCACGCCCACCACGGTCTGCAACTGCATCGAGCGCCAGCGGGTGTTGGCCAAGGGCTGGCCGCTCTGCGGGCAGAGGGTCGGCAACGCGTCAGACTCTGCCTGCAATTGACTCTCCAGCCGGCGGCGCGTCCACTCCCGGCCTTCGGCCAGGACCGCTTGTTCCAGATTGCGTAGCGCGTTCATCGGGTGGTGGGGCCGTGCAGTCGGTACAGATACACCTCCTTGACCGGCACCCGGTGGGTGCGGTCGCGGTCCTGGCGGCTGCGCCCGCGGGTCCTCCCCACCCAGCGCCAGTTGGCCGCCCGATAGCAGGTGCCGGCAAACCGATCCCGCTCCACGAAGGTCTCCAAGACGTCCAGCCCGTGGCCGTACTTGGCTTGCCAGTCCCGCTCGATGCGGCGGCTCACCGCGCCCAGCACGGCACTGGCCAACTGCGGCACGCGCACCCAGGGCAGGATGAGAAAGCGCGTGTTGTTGGCCACCCGGTGCAGCCCCCGACGGCGCGCGGCCTCGTCCCACCCCAGCGCCTGATCCCGCGGCGCACACCGCCACGCCGCCGCCCCGAACAACAGACACGCCACGTCCTGACCGGTGGCCGCGCGGACTAGGTAACCGAGATTCTCGCCCACCACCCGCAGACCCAGATAGTGATAGCGGTGCAGGTAGAACGCCCAGCGCCGCGCGGCCTCGCTCCCCGCCGGGACCGCCTCCACCCCCAAGGGCTGCAGTCCAGCCAACGCGGCCTCCCACCGGCCCGGCTCCTCCCACTGCGGCCAGGGCGCTACCCCGCGCGGGGCGCGCCGCTTCTGCGTCTGCAAGGGCGGCAGCGGCACCTGCCCCTGCGCCGCCAACTTCAGCAGCAAGCTGCGGGCGGCAAAATCCTTCAGCCGCCCTCGCCCGTCGACCCATCCCCAGCGTTGACACACGGCCCGAGCCAGACCCTTACGGCTACCCCCGGGATGCCCCGCTAACCAGCTCCGGATCCAGGCCAAGTCCTCCGACTCGACCCACCGGCCTTGAACCATCCATTGCGTC
>JAHDVQ010000091.1 GCA_023384595.1 Vicinamibacteraceae bacterium
GGAACTCACTTGAGTAGGTATGCAGTGCACGACCGCGCGAAAAGGGGGTCGGGAGTTATTTTCGGATTGGCAGGCCGGCGAAAATGACTCCCGACCCCGTTTTCGCGAGTCCACCAACTGGTCTCGACCACTCGACGTTCCGGGCAGCCCCAGCGCGAAACGACCAGGACGCCATCACCACAAGTGAGCGCTGGGGCTAGCCCCAGCGCTCACTCGTGAGTTCGGGGTTCACGCCTCAGGTCTCCGGTATCATCACGTGATGTCCTCTCGCGCGGCCCTCTGGTTCCTGGCCCTCGTTCTGACCCTCGCCTCGGCGTACTGGCAGCGGACCACGGGACCGACCTACCCCGCCAGGGGGCAGGCGGTGCTCGGCGACACCGAGATCCGGTACCGGCTGATGCGCACGCACGCCGGCGAGGGCGATCAGCCCGTGCGGATCGAGGTGCCGGACTCCCGCGTCCGGGGCACGGTGGTGTGGCGGCGCTATCCCACCCGGGAGGCGTTTCGCGAGATGCCCATGCGCCGCGACGGCGACTGGCTCGAGGCCGCCTTACCGCATCAGCCGCCCGCGGGCAAGCTCGAATACCAGGTCCGGCTGACGAGGAACGGAGAGACGGCGTCGCTTCCGGCCGCGCCGGCCGTGACACGGTTCAAGGGCGAGGTGAGCCCCTGGGTCCTCATCCCGCACATCGTGGCGATGTTCATGGGCATGATGGTCTCGACGCGCGCCGGACTCGGCGCGCTCGCGGGCCACGACACCCGGCGCCTGGTGCGCTGGACGCTCGGCCTCCTCATCGGAGGCGGGCTCGTCCTCGGGCCCGTCATCCAGACCCAGGCCTTTGGCGACCCCTGGACGGGCGTGCCCTTCGGCTGGGACCTCACCGACAACAAGACGCTCGTCGCGGTGGCGGTCTGGCTCGTCGCCGCCTGGCGACAGCGACGGGGGCAGCGCGGGCGCGTGGCCGTGGTGGCCGCGGCGCTGGCGACGCTGGTCGTCTTCCTGATTCCGCACTCGGTGTGGGGCTCCGAGATCCGCTGGGATCAGCCCGGCACTCCCCGGGCCAACACCTGACCCGGCCCTGCCGACCTGGCCGGCCAAGCCGACCCCGGCTCCGGGATCCCTTTCCGGACGCCGGTGGTAAGATGGGGGCCAGAGGTGGAGATGCGACAACGCCGATCCATCCAGCCTGCCGTGCGCCTTGCCCGGCGTGCGGCGCCGCGCATTGGGTTCCTCACCCGCTCACGCTCAATCAACAGGTTCGTAATCACGGCCTGACGGCTCGTGCGGTCGATTTCTCCGGTACGGGCGACGTGTCCCCGTGCCGCTACGAGGAGACGAACGATGCGAATCGAAGTTCGTGCCCAGGGCTTCCCTCTCACCGACGCGCTCGCGGCGTACACCGAGCGCGCCATCGACAAGGCGCTTGGCCGGTTCTACGGGCGGCTGACGCAGGTATCTGCCAAGCTGGTCGACCAGAACGGTCCGCGCGGCGGCGTCGACAAGCGCTGCCAGCTCGAGGTGGTGGCGGCACGGCAGGAACCGCTGCTCGTGGAGGCCCAGCACGCTGATCTCTATGCCGCCATCGACGTCGCGGCCGACCGCGCCTCGCGTCTGGTGTCGCGCGAGGTGGAGCGGAAGCGGATCCGCCGGCAGCGCGCGTCCCAGCACCGCGAAGCCGAGCGCACCGGGCTGATGGTGCGGCGCGCCACCGCCCACTGAGCCGGTTGACGTCAATCTCTCCAGCCAGCCGGGTCCGGCGGCACTGGCCGCCGGGCCCGTCGTGTTTTCAGGCTACGATCGCGTCATGTCCCCGCTCGATCCGGTCCCCCCGTCCATCGTCGATCCGGCCGACGATCCCGTGGCGACGTTCCTCGAGGCCTGGGCTCACGCCCGGACGACGGCGCCGCCGGACTTCGACTGGTCGCAGGTCGCCCTTGCGACGAGCGCGCCGGGGGGGATGCCGTCGGTGCGGATGGTGCTCCTGCGCGGGGCGGACCCGAGCGGGTTCACGTTCTTCACGAACTACGGCAGCCGGAAGGCGCGCGACCTCGCGGCCAACGCACAGGCTGCGCTCTGCTTCCACTGGTATTGGCTCGAGCGGCAGGTCCGCGTCGAGGGGCTCGTCGAGCGCACGAGCGACGCCGAATCGGACGCCTACTTCGCGAGCCGCCCGCGCGGGAGCCAGCTCGGGGCCTGGGCGTCGGACCAGAGCGAACCGCTCGACTCGCGCGAGCGTCTCGATCGGCGCTTTCGCGAGGCCGAGGCGCGGTTTGCCGGGCGCGACGTGCCGCGCCCGCCGTTCTGGGGAGGCTTTCGCGTGGTGCCGGCGCGCATCGAGTTCTGGCAGGGCGCCTCGTCGCGGCTGCACGACCGGATCCTCTACACGCGCGAGGGGAGCGCGTGGCGATGGGAGCGGCTGTTCCCCTGACTCACCACCCCATCACGTAGGCGAAGATGAGCGGCGCGACAATCGTCGCATCCGACTCGATGACGAACTTCGGCGTGTCGGCGGCGAGCTTGCCCCACGTGATCTTCTCGTTGGGGACGGCGCCGGAGTACGAGCCGTAGCTGGTCGTCGAGTCGCTGATCTGGCAGAAGTACGCCCAGAGCGGCACCTCGGTCCTCCGCAGGTCCTGGTGCAGCATCGGCACGACACAGATCGGGAAGTCGCCCGCGATGCCGCCGCCGATCTGGAAGAACCCGATGCGGTGCGACCGCGTGGTCTGCGTGTACCAGTCGGCGAGCCGCATCATGTACTCGATGCCCGAACGCACCGTGAGCGGGTTCTTCACGTGCCCGTCGAGGCAGCGGGCCGCGAAGATGTTGCCGAGCGTCGAGTCCTCCCAGCCCGGCACGAACAGCGGCAGGTCGCGCTCGGCGGCGGCCACCATCCACGAGTCCTTCGGGTCGATCTCGTAGTGCTCCTGCAGCGCGCCGCTCCGGATCACCCTGTAGAAGTACTCGTGCGGCAGGTACCGCTCGCCGGCCCGATCGGCCTTCTCCCACTCGGCGAGCATGTAGTGCTCGAGCCGCCGCATCGCCTCTTCCTCGGGGATGCACGTGTCGGTCACGCGATTGAGATGGCGCGCGAGCAGCGCCTCCTCGTCCTCGGACGAGAGCGTCCGGTAGTGCGGCACCCGCACGTAGTGCGAATGCGCGACGAGGTTGAAGACGTCCTCCTCGAGGTTCGCCCCGGTGCACACGATCCCGTGCACCTTGCCCCGGCGGATCATCTCGGCCAGCGACTTCCCGAGTTCGGCCGTGCTCATCGCCCCGGCCAGCGTCACCAGCATCCAGCCGTCTTCGTCGAGGAGGGTGCGCCAGGCTTTCGCGGCGTCGACGAGCGTCGCGGCGTTGAAGTGCAGGTAATGGGCCTCGATGAACTCGCTGATCGGTCCTTTGGGCATCGTGTGTCCGATTCTACTGCACCGAGAGGCCGGGCCGCCCTGTCACCAGGCGCCACGGGCCTGAATCCTCTCCGCAGCGCTCCTTCGTGTTGAGGACCTCCTGCTCGTTTGCGCCGAGGTCGGGACCATGGACGTCCAGACGTTCACGCACAGGCTCAAGACCGCACCCGTCGTCGTCCTTCGCGCCGGCGAGTGGGCAGCGCTCGAGGAGCGCCTCGACGTCGTCGAGCGTCACGACACCTTCGTGAAGGGCGATCTGCTGGTGTTTCGGACGTCGGAGGGGCTGGGTGTGGTGGAGGCGCCGTCCGACGGTGAGCGCGTCGCGCGACTCATGGGCGACGCGGACTCGGTGCGCGCCTTCGTGAGCGACCGCCTCGAGACCTACGAGCGGATGTGGAACGGCTGCGGCTGCCGCATCGACTACTACCGGTGAGGCATCGGGGCCCGGATGGGCACCGGTCCCGGGCCCGCCGCAGCGGCGGGCCCGGGATGAGGGCGCGTGTCGGCTAAGGCACGGCCTCGCCGAGCGTCAGCGTGAACCGGAAGTTGAAGCGGTTCTCCCGCACGAAGTTCACACCGTCGACCGAGGTGTACGAGAGCCCGAAGATGGGCACGTCGTTCGAGGCCGGGTCGGCCGGTTGCCCGTCGAGAGCGATGAACGGAGCCTGGCCGCTCACGCCGGGGTAGGGCGTCTTCGTCGGGGCCCGGAGCACCAGGAACACGCTGTCGAACTCGCCCTTCGCGATGCCACGGGCAATCCGCCTGCCGAGCTCGTGCGGGTTCTTCACATAGAGCGGCGCGAAGTCGTCCGCGGCGCCGATGAACTCGCGCACCTTGACGAAGGGGCGCGACAGATCCGGATAGGCGAACGCCCCGTCCTCGGAGACCCGCCCCGGCGCGATGAACGCCTCGGAGAACCGCGGGACCGTCGAGGCGTCGATGACCACCGTCTCGAACTGTGCCGACTGCACCAGGAACGGGTCGGACGGCGCCGCGGCCGTGATCTGCTCAACGGGGATGCGGACGGCGTAGTAGAGCCCCGGGGTGACGTTCGAGAAGCCGATGAAGTCGGGCGACCCGAAGTTGTTGATGTTCACCACCCGGTTGGTCACGAAGTCGAAGCCGTCGTGCAGGCGTCCCGGCAGCACGGTGAACGGCCTGGCCTCGCCGGAGCGCTTCTCGATCGCGTCCTCCCGGTTCCGGTTCCACAGCTCCTCGTTGAACGTCTGCTGGCCGTAGAAGGCACCCACCTGCGTCGTGAAGCTCACGCTCGCGGCCGGCACCGGCGCGCCGTCGACCGCCTCGACGCCAAGCACGTACGCGCCCAGCGGGAGGGCCATGGTGTAGACGCCATCCACGACACCGAACGCCGGATCGGCGGCGAAGAAGAGCGCCCCGTCGGCCAGCCGGCGAAACAGACGGGCATTGCCGCTGAAGGCCGTCGCCACCAGCTCGCCGTTCAGCGCGTTGATCGCGTACACGCTCGCGCCGGCCACTGCCTGGTCGAGGGCGCCGTGCCGGACCTCGCCCTGCACGGTGCCGTAGACGAGCCAGTACGGCACGTCGCCCCACTGCCAGGCCGCCGGCCCCGACGAGGCGGTGGCTTCGGGATACAGCATGGAGCTCATGGCGATGTCGTCGGAGTCGAGCTGCTTGCCCTGCAGCTCGGCCTCGCGATCGCCCGTGTCGATGAACGGGAACATGATCGCGCTGCGGCCGTTGCGCGGGCTCTTGTTGTCGTTCAGCACGTGCGAGAGTCCGTGCGAGTGCCCGAACTCGTGAATCGCCACCGTCAGCAGATCCACCGACCGCGAGACGTTGTCGGCCTCGGCGTCGGTCACCGTGAACCGCAGGCCGTTGCTGGCCTTGGTGTTGAACTGCACGTCGTTGTCGAGGATCGTGCCCGCCGGATACTCGCCCGCGGGGAACTCGATGTCGCCGTCGCCATCCACGTCCTGCGCGGTCGTGATGGCCGCCGAGACATCCGCATCGCCGTCGCCGTCGATGTCGTCGCCGTCCTCGAGCAGCGAGTCGGCGATCAGGCTGACCGAGGGCGACGAGGCGATGGCGGTGAAGTTGCCCGCCGTGCCGAACGTCAGCTCGTTGATCATGTCGAAGCCGCGCAGCGGGGTCTTCGCCACGGTGCCCACGATCGTCATCTCGATGTACGACGTCTTGATACGGTTCCAGCGGTCGAACGAGGCCTGCAGGGCCGCGGTCGCGTCGGCCGCCGTCAGGAACGCCGGGCCGAGCGGGTTGGGCACGAGGTCGCCAGGCATGCTCGCGCTGTTCACGCGGTACCGCACCGGGATGGTCCGCGCATCCCACTGGATGCCGATCGTCTCGACGATCTGGAAGCCCGCCGGAGCGGGCAGGTCGGTGATCTTGAAGGTCTGCAGGCGTCCGCCCGCGAGCGCCGGCGACGAGGCGCCGGCAAGCGACAGGGCCAGCAGCGCGACAGGAATCGACTGTCTCATGGTGGCTTCTCCTCGTCTGTGGCCTACCGGCCGAGAATCGTCCGCACTTCCCGCCTGAAGTCGGCCAGGCGCTTCCGGTCCTTCGCCCCGCGCGTGGGCCCGGGCCCGCCGACGAGCGTGATCTGCGACAGGTCGCGGGTGACCACCTCTTCGCCCGCGGGATCCACGACGATGGAGAACTTGCCCTGCGAGAACCCGCTCACGGTGAAGGCCGATGGATCGGTGTCGCCACGGTCGAGGAAGACGAAGACGCGCTCACCGGGCTGCATGATGGGCGCGCCCGGATACGTCATCGCGATCGGGTGCTTGCGGTTGGTGTCGATGCCGCCCGGCAGCGAGACGACGATGCGGCCGGATGCACCGCCCTTCAGGCTCTCGGAGACCTCGATGGTGGCCTTCGTGACGAGGACGCGATCTTCCCAGACGGTCTCGACCGCCACGCATTGCCCGATGGCAATGACGTCGGCCTCTCGGGTCATCGCTTCGGTCGTGAGTGCCCGCACGGTCGTGGCCTGCACCGGCGAGGGCAGGACGGCCGCAGCGAAGGCAAGCGCCAGCAGTGCGCGCTTCATAGACATCCTCCTGTTAGCGACTCGGTTGTGTGCGTGGGTCCGAGGGCCGAGTGTATGCGCCCCTGTCGGCTGGGTCAACCGTATCAGGCCGGCATGCCGCGCCGCGTGCCGGCTCCGCTCACGAGGGCCGTCCGCCGCGCGAGAGCCGCGCCGTCCAGATGTTGCCGTGGGTGCGCGAGCGCTCGAACACCACCTGGTCGCCGCGCGGAGACCACGCCGGATAGCGCAGGTAGCCGTTGACCTCGTCGAACCGCGTCAGCTGACGCTCCTCGCGCGTCCGCAACGACAGCGTGTAGAGGTTCCACACCCCGTCGCGCTCCGAGGCCATCGCAATCCGGTCGCCGTCGGGCAGCCACGAGTGCGGCCAGTGCAGGCCCGGCGTCGTCGTGACGATCTCGATCGGGCCTCCGCCGGCCGGCACCACCGCCACGTGCACGTCGTCCCCGCGCTTGACCTCGATGGCGAGGCGCCGGCCATCGGGCGACCACACCGGGTAGGCCGCCGCCTCGGCGTCGAACGTCACCTGGGTGTCGGTGGCGTTGCCTGGCCTCCAGACGAACACGTTGACCACGCCGCCGGCCTCGGCGTGATACGCCATCTGCTGTCCGTCTGGCGAGAGCCGGATGTAGTGCGGTCGGCGCGGGAACTCCCCCGCGGTGCCAGTGCGGCGCGTGGCGACGTCGATCCAGCCGAGCCTGGGCCCCAGCAGGAAGTAGACGCGCCGGCCGTCGGGTGACCAGCCCGGAAATCCCTTGGGAGGCAACCCGCTCGTGAGCCCCTGCGGGTCGGTGCCGTCGGCCCGCGCGATGTACGCCTGTCCGCCCTGTCCAGCGCGGTTCTCGGTGTAGACGATGCGCGACCCGTCCGGGGAGAACTGCGGGAACGTCTGGCGCACGATCGACGAGAAGAGCGGCCGGGGTTCGCCCGCCGTGCCGTCGCCGGCCACCGGCATCGTCCACAACGTCGACATGGAGTGCGCCGTGGACCACGCGACGGTGCCGTTTCGCGCGATGGCGCACCCCTCGAACTTCCCGTCGGTCGTGCGCAGTTCCTCGAGTTCCCCGCGGGGCTCGCCGCGCCCGGGATCGATCGGCTGGAGATACAGCCGCGCCTGGCCGCTTTCGGAGGCCCCCGACCAGACTACGCCGTCGCCCTCTGGGGTGAACGCGAGCGTCTGCACGTCGAGGCCCCGGCCAATGGGGACGATGCGCCGGGTGGCGACCTCGATCATCGAGATGGTGTAGACCAGGTGGTAGCTGCGGAACGCGATCCACCGGCCGTCGGGAGACCACACGGGGCCCACGTGACCGCCCTCGGGCGTGCCCCCGGCCGTGATGGGCGTGGGCTCTCCGCCATCCGCATCGACGACCCAGATCGTCGTCGCCGAGGCCATAGCCCCCGAGTAGGAGTCGAACGCGATGCGCCGCCCGTCGGGCGACCACGACGGGTTCGAGCCCTGCGCCACCAGTTGTCGCGCTGGGCCGCCCGTCGCGGGCACCACCCAGACGCCCTTGGCCACGCGCGAGTGGTACGCGATGTGCCGGCCGTCGGGCGACCACGCAGGCTGGACGTTCATCAGGCCGTCGCTGGTGACCTGCACCTCGCGCCCATCGGTCGAGATGGGCTTCATGTAGATCTCGAAGCGGCCGGACCGGTCCGACGCCCATGCCAGCAGAGTCCCGTCGGGCGAGAGCGCGGGATCGGCGTCGAGCGTCTCGGCGCTGGTCAGGATGGTTTCCTCGCTGAGCGTCCAGTGGCTTCCGACGCCGGCCACCGTCTCGCCTTCGTGTCCGGACCCGCTGCCGGCGCGCCACGCGGTCCACCCCGCCGCCAACGCGACGAGCGCCACGCCGATCGCGGCGGCCGCGACGGCGGGGCCCCGGCGCCGTCGGCCTCTCCCCGCGTCCAGGGCCGATGCCGCGGCAGGGGGACTGGACGACGGGAGGGCCGCGCTTGCGGGCGGGCCGGCCGCCGGCGTCCGCTCCGGAGAGGAGTGGGGGGTCTCGTCGACCACGACAGGGGCAATGAAGCGATAGCCACGCCGCGGGACGGTCTCGATGTAGCGGGCTTCCTGCGCCTCGTCGCCAAGGGCCCTGCGCAGCTGTGCGACGACCCGTGTGAGTGCGTTGGGCGTGACGAACGTCCCGGCCCACAGCACGTCGAGGATCTCGTCGCGGGTGACGAGCCGCTCGCGGTTCGTGACGAGGAACCGCAGGAGCTCGAACGCCTTGGGCTCGAGCGCCACGGGCCGGCCGGCGCGACGGAGCTGGAACCGCGCGGTGTCCAGCTCGAAGCCGTTGAAACGAAACACGTTGGTCGTCATCACCGAAACGTCACTCGCCCGTCACGCCATCGTCACGACACCGCCGGCCTGCGCTCGCTACGGTGACGGTCTCCAAGGGAGGCCGTCATGGAGAAGCGCCTGGCCGGATGCCCGGCCCCTGTCGCTGTCGTCGCCGTCGCGATCGTGATCCTGGGACTCGCTCCCCTCGCCAGGGGTGCCGCGGAGGAAGTGCCCTTCAGGGGCGTCCCCCTCTCCGTAGACGACAACCGGGGGCTCCTGGTGCCCTGCGCAGCCGCCGGCCAGACCGTCATGCTGCTGCTCGACACCGGCGCGACCCACTCGAGCCTGCGTCCGGACGTGGCCCGCGAGCTCGGTCTTGCGGAGGCCGGTGACGCCCTCGTCGACGCTGTCGGCGCGACACGCCGTGTCCCCGTGGCCCGGCTTCCCAGCCTGGCGGTCGGTGACGTCACCGTCTTCGACCTGCCCGTCCTGGTCTTCGATCCAGCTCTCGATCGCGGAGCCACGCCTCGTGTGGACGGCGTCCTCGGACAGGATGTCCTGGCGAGATTCAACTATAGCCTCGACCTCCGCCGGCGCCGCCTTGTCATCGAGATGGGCGATGAACTGGAAGGGCGCGTGCGCGGCACCCCCGTGCCATTTTTCCGTATCGGCGATCGGCCGGTCGTCGAGACGGTGCTCAACGGCGCCGGCCGCCGTGTGGGCCTGGCACTCGATTCGGGCGCCTCCCACCTCGTGTTGTTCGATCGACGTGGAGGCGGGGGGCTCGACGGGATCGAGGCCGGGCCTCCGACGCGCCTCACCACGCACGCAGGGACGCTCGTGGCGCGAGCCGCGCGGGTGCGGCTGCTCGAAGCCGGGCCGTGGAGGGCGCACCAGGTGGCGGGGGTGATCGTCGAGACGGCGACGAGGGACGAGGGCGGCCTGCTGCCCCTGGTTCTCTTCGACGAGGTCTACGTCAACAACCGGCTGGGCTGGATCGTGTTCAATCCCGGCTGGGACGCCCGGGGACGACAGCCCGGGCGCCAGGTTGCCGGGATCCCGGCAGCCGGATCGGATGGGAATCGCTAACTATCTGATAAGGCTGAACTTCTGAGGCGTGCCGTCGCGAGCACGAAGGTTGCTGAGGCAATGAGGCATGAGCGATCGTGTCCTCCTCGGCGACGAAGCCGTGGCGCTGGCGGCCATCCACGCGGGCATCACGGCGGCCTACGCCTACCCCGGCACCCCCTCGACCGAGATCATGGAGTTCCTGCGCGTCGAGCACGAGCGGCGCGGCGGGCCGCGCGCCGAATGGTGCACCAACGAGAAGACGGCGCTGGAGAATGCGCTCGGCGTCGCCTTCGTCGGCGGCCGGGCGATGGTGTCGATGAAGCACGTCGGCCTGAACGTGGCGGCCGACCCGTTCATGAACGCGGCGCTCGTCGCGCCGCACGGCGGGCTGGTCGTGGTCGTTGCCGACGACCCCGGCATGCACAGCTCGCAGAACGAGCAGGACACCCGCTACTACGGCGACTTCGCGCGCGTGCTCACGCTCGAACCGTCGGACCAGCAGGAAGCCTACGACATGACGCGCGAGGCCTTCGATCTGTCGGAGCGCTTCCGGCTGCCCGTGCTCCTGCGCCTCGTGACGCGGCTGGCCCACGCGCGGGCGATTGTCCGCGTGCGCGAGCCGCGCACCCCGAATGCCATCCGGAAGTCGGACTCCCCGAACTCCTGGATCCTGCTCCCCGCCAATGCGCGCCGGCAGTGGCGGGCGCTGCTCGAACGGCAGCCCGAGCTGGTCGCCTACGGCGAAGCCTCGGCCTTCAACACGCTGACTCCCGGCAGCGCCGCGGTCCCGGCGGTCATCACCACTGGCATCGCGAAGAACTACTTCCTCGAGAACGTGGACGACCTGCCCGAGCGTCCGTGGCACCTCCACATCGGAACCTATCCGGTCGCGCCGTCACTCGTGGCCCGGCTGCTCGAGGCGGTGCCGCGAGCGCTGGTCCTCGAGGACGGCTACCCGTTCGTCGAGCGGCAGCTTCGCGGCCTGGCGCCGTCGCGCTACGAGATCCTGGGGCGCGAGTCGGGACACCTGGCCCTCGACGGCGAGCTGACGCCCGACACGGTGCGACAGGCGCTCGGCCTGGAGGTGGCGCCGGCCGTCACGGTCCATGACGGTCCGCTGCCGAACCGCCCGCCGCAACTCTGCGCGGGCTGCCCGCACGGCGACACCTATGCGGCGCTCAAGCAGGCGCTGGCGCACTTTGGCGACGCGGCGGTCACCTCGGACATCGGCTGCTACACGCTCGGCGCGCTGCCGCCCTATGGCGCCATCGAGTCGTGCGTGTGCATGGGCGCCTCGGTCGGCATGGCCAAGGGGGCGGCCGACGCGGGCTACCACCCGGCCGTCGCGGTCATCGGCGACAGCACGTTCCTGCACTCGGGCATCACGGGCCTCATCGACGCCGTCGCGGCCAACGCCAACATGACGCTCCTCATCCTCGACAACGAGACGGTGGGCATGACGGGCGGACAGCCGACGATGCTTCCCTCGTCGCGCTTGAAGGACGTGGTGCTGGGCGTGGGCGTCCCGCCGGAGCGGGTGCACGTGCTCTCGGCGCACCCCCGGCAGACGGCGGCCAACGCCGAGATCCTCCGGGGCGAGCTCGCGCACGACGGGCTGTCGGTCGTCATCCTCGTACGCGAGTGCATCGAAACGGCGCGCACGCACAAGCAGGCCGGCGCCAAGACCATCCCGGTCACGGCCGCGCCGTGAGCGCCGGAGAGGACATCATGCGATTCGACATCATCCTGGCCGGCGTCGGCGGACAAGGCGTCCTGTCGGTGTCGGCCGTCATCGCGGCGGCGGCCATGCAGCAGGGGCTGCACGTCAAGCAGAGCGAGGTGCACGGCATGTCGCAGCGGGGCGGCGCCGTGCTCGCCCACCTGCGGCTCGGCGACCGTCCCATCGCGAGCGATCTCGTGCCGCGCGGCCGCGCCTCGCTCATCCTGAGCATGGAGCCGCTCGAGAGCCTGCGCTACCTGGAGTTCCTCTCGCCCGAGGGGACCGTCATCACGTCGGTCAATCCGGTCAAGAACATCACGGACTACCCGCCGCTCGACGAGGTGCTCGACCGCGTGCGCCGGCTGCCGCACGCCGTGCTCGTCGACGGCGAGAAGCTGGCGAAGGCCGCCGGCTCGCACCGGGCGACGAACATGGTGCTGGTCGGGGCGGCGTCGGAGGTGCTGCCCCTCGAGGCGTCGGCCCTCGAACGGTGCATTGCCGACCGCTTCGCCGCCAAGGGCGCGAAGACGGTCGACACCAACCTGGCGGCGTTCCGCGCGGGACGGGAGGCCGCCCGGTCGTGAACCCGCACGCGCGCGTCGATACGATGCTCCGCCAGAGCGTCGCCCAGGGCCGCCGGATCCTGGCCGAGCCCGAGGGCTGGCCCCTGCTCGAGACCGTGGGCTTCACCGTACCCCGCCACCTCGTGGTCGAGCGCCTCGACGAGATGAGGCTCGACGTGCCGTGGGCGGCGCCCGGCTCGCGTGTGGTCGTGAAGGTCGTGAGCGAGTCGCTCCTGCACCGGAGCGACGTCGGCGGCGTGAAGGTGGTCGAGGCCTCGCCCGAGGCGGTGCGTGGCGCGATGGCCGACATGACCGCGCGGCTCGCGCGGCCCGACCTGCGCTTCGTCGTCTGCGAGTACGTGGACTACCTCCGCGACATCGCGAGCGAGTGGATCGCCGGCATCCGCTGGACCGAGGACTTCGGCCCCGTCGTCACGCTCGGCATCGGCGGCATCTACACGGAGCTGCTCAACACGCACTTCGTGGCGGGCGACGCCGTTGCGCTCTTCTCGTCGGACGTCGTCGACGACGACGCCATCCGCGCCCGCATCGAGCGGCTGCCGCTCGCGCGCATCGTGCTCGGGCGGGAGCGCGGTCAGGCCGCCCGTGCGCGCATGGACGATCTCGTGGACGTCGTGCGCCGCCTGCAGGCGCTCGCGGCGTGGATGCCCGTGCCGCTCCTCGAGCTCGAGATCAACCCGCTCGCCGTCGCCAGCGGCGGCCTCGTGCCGCTGGACGTGCTCGCGCGTCTCGAGGCGCCCGAGGCGCGGCCTCCGATGCCCGCGCCGCGGCCCATCGGCAAGCTCCACCACCTGCTGGCGCCGGCGCGCGTGGCGATCGCGGGCGTGTCGGAGTCGATGAACCCCGGCCGCATCATCCTCGAGAACCTGCGCCGCGAAGGGTTCCCGATGGACCAGGTGGTGGTCGTCAAGCCCGGCGTCGACGAGATCGCCGGGTGCCGCGCGGTGCCCGACGTGCTCGCCATCGACGGCACGGTCGATCTCCTCGTGGCCGCCATCGGGGCGCCCCAGGTTCCCGCCCTCGTCGGGGCGGCCGCCGCGCACAACAAGGCGCAGAGCATCATCGTGATTCCGGGCGGGCTCGAGGAGAAGGCGGGCACTGCCGGCATGATCGCGCCGATGTACGAGGCGCTCGCCGCCTCGCGCGCGACGCCGTCGCGCGGGCCGCTCGTGAACGGCGGCAACTGCCTCGGCGTCCGGTCGGTGCCGGGCCGCATCGACACGCTCTTCATTCCCGGCCACAAGCTGCCGCCCGTCGAGGGCCCCGCCTCGCCGGTGGCGTTCATCTCGCAGAGCGGCGCGTTCGCCATCGCGAAGTCGGGAAAGCTCGCGGGCGTCAAGCCCACGTATCTCATCACCGTCGGCAACCAGATGGACCTGACGGTGGCCGACTATCTCGAGTACCTCGAACGCGACGACACGCTGCGCGTCTTCGCGGTCTACGTCGAGGGCTTCAGGCCCCTCGACGGGCAGCGGCTGCTCAAGGTCGCGCGGCGGCTGCGCGCCAGCGGGCGCCATCTGGTGCTCTACCGGGCGGGACGGACGGCCGAGGGCGCGGCGGCCTCGGCCAGCCACACCGCCTCGATTGCCGGCGACTACGTCGTCACGCGCGAGCTGGCGGAAGAGGCCGGCATCGTGCTCGCCACCTCGCTCGACGAGTTCGAGGACCTCGTGATGATGTTCACGGCGCTCCAGGGCCTCGCGCCCGGCGGAACGCGGCTCGGCGCCGTGTCGAACGCCGGGTTCGAGTGCGTGGCCGTCGCCGACAGCCTTGGCGGGCTCACGCTCGCGGCGCTCGATGCCGGCACGGTGAGCCGTCTGGAGGCGCTGCTTGCGCGCGCGCGCATTGGCACGCTCGTCGACATCCACAACCCGCTCGACCTCACGCCCATGGCCAACGACGAGGTCTTCGCCGAGGCGGTGCGGATCGTCCTCGAGGCGCCGGGCGTGGACGTGGGCCTCGTGAGCTGCGTGCCCCTCACCGGCGCGCTCCAGACGCTCGTGCCGGCCGGGCACCACCGCGAGGACCTCGAGGCGCCCGACTCGATCGTGTCGCGGCTTCGCGCGCTGCGGGCTGCGGTGAAGCGGCCGTGGGTCGCCGTGGTGGACGGGGGCCCGCTCTACGACGCCATGGTGGACCGGCTGCGCGCGGCGGGCGTGCCCACCTTCCGCACCGCCGATCGGGCGCTTCGCGTGTTCAACCGATGGGTGGAAGCCGTCGGCGTCGCCGCCACCAGCGGCGCCGCTTCGCCGGCCACGTCCGCTACCGACCGTCTCTGAGAATCGTCAACTTCATTTCGAGGCCACTGCCATGCATCCCGAGAAGCCCTATCGACACCGCAAGATCGGCGACCGAACGCTCACGCCCGAGACGCTCATGATGAGCTACGGCTACGACCCCGGTCTCTCGGAGGGTGCGGTGAAGTTGCCGCTCTTCCAGACCTCCACCTTCGTGTTCAAGTCGGCCGAGGAGGGCAAGGCGTTCTTCGAGATGGCGCACGGCGTGCGCCAGCCGTCGGCCACCGAGGAGCCCGGCCTCATCTACTCGCGCATCAACAACCCGAACCTGCAGATCCTCGAGGAGCGCCTGACGCTCTGGGATGGCGCGGAGTCGGGCCTGGCGTTCTCGAGCGGCATGGCCGCGATCTCGACGACGCTGCTGACGTACCTCAAGCCCGGCGACACGTTCGTCCACTCGGAACCCGTCTACGGCGGCACCGAGCACCTCATCGACAGCGTGCTGCCCGCCTTCGGCATCACGGGCGAGCCGTTCGGCATCTTCCCGGGCTCGCAGACGCTCGAACAGGCCGTCGCGAAGGCGCGCGCGCGGGGACGTCTGGGCATGATCTTCATCGAGACGCCGGCCAACCCGACCAACGATCTGGTCGACATCGCGGCCTGCGCCAGGCTCGCGCGCGAGATGGGACCCGACGGGTCGCGTCCGATCGTGGCCGTCGACAACACGTTCCTCGGGCCGCTCTGGCAGCATCCGCTCGAGTGCGGGGCCGACCTCGTCATCTACTCGCTCACCAAGTACGTCGGCGGCCACAGCGACCTCGTCGCCGGCGGCTGCCTCGGGCCCGAGCCGCTCATCGCGCCGGTGCGCGGAATGCGTACGACGCTCGGCACGACGGCCGACCCGCACACGGCCTGGCTGCTCGTGCGCAGCATGGAGACGCTCAAGCTGCGCATGACCAGCGCAATGAAGAACGCGCGCTACGTCGCCGAGTTCCTGCGCGACCATCCCAAGGTGGAGCAGGTGCACTACCTCGGCTTCCTCGAGCCCGACACCGAGCAGGGCCGGATCTTCGCCACGCAGTGCAAGGGGGCGGGGTCGACCTTCTCGTTCGACATCAAGGGCGGCGAGGCCGAGGCCTACGAGATGCTGAACCACATGCACCTCGCGCGGCTCGCCGTGAGCCTCGGCGGCACCGAGACGCTCATTCAGCACCCGGCGACCATGACGCACTCCGACGTGCCGGTCGAACGGCTGAACGAGATGGGTGTCTCCCCCGCGATGATCCGCATCTCGGTCGGCATCGAGCATCCCGACGATGTCATCGCGGACCTGAAGCAGGCGCTGGACCACGTGCACGTCGGGGTCAGGGCGAAGTAGGCGTTGGGCGTTGGGCGTTGGGCGTTGGGCGGGCCGGCTGACCACCTTCGCCTAGGGCTACGGTGGTCCGCCGAAGCGTTCGCGAAGGCGGAAGCCGGCCCCTACGCCGCCGGACGCCGGACGCCGGACGCCGGTCTGCTACCATCGAGCTTTGTCCT